>USCL01000377.1 GCA_900553145.1 uncultured Desulfovibrio sp. | reverse complement strand
TATCGACGCGCTGTACCTCGGCGGCGGCTACCCCGAGGTCTTTGCCCGCGAATTGTCCGAAAACACCGCAATGCGGGGGGCTATCCGGGATTTCGCCGCGCGGGGCGGGGAAATCTATGCGGAATGCGGCGGGTATATGTATCTTTGCACCGCCCTCGAGGCATCCGAAGAGGCAGACGGCACGCTGGCTGATCGCCGCGTCTGGCCCATGTGCGGCGTCATCGACGCCACCGCGCGCATGGGCGGGCGCATCCGTTCGCTCGGATACCGCGAAATGGCCATGCTTTCCGGGGCGCCTTTCGGCTTGCGGCGCGAGTCCTTCCGCGGGCACGAATTTCACTGGTCGGACATCGAGCCGCACCGCGACTATCCGCCGCTGTACGCCGTCCGTACCCGTTCCGGCGTCGAGAATGCCGGGGTCGCCTTCGGCAATGTCAGGGCCGGGTATGTGCATATCTATTGGGGGGATGAGGAGGATGGCGGAATCGGCGAGGAGAAAGGGAAATTTTCCGGGGAAGGATCTTCTCCCCTTCTTGGCCCTATCCCCTCATCCGTCCAAGAGTTTCATCATGGGAAGAGGGAAGGTGCCGAGGACAAGCCGGGAGGCGTGTGCCCTCCCCTTTCCGAAGGCGTTTCCCTTTCTCCGGTACGGCCCGCCTCTTCCCCCTCCGGCCAAGTCATACTCCTGAACGGGCCGTCGAGCGCGGGAAAGACCACGCTTTCCAAAGCGTTGCAGGCGCGGCTCTACGCGGCTCACGGGCTGTGCTGCATGACGCTGTCCATCGATCAGCTCCTGCGGGCCAGCACGGGGGGATACGAGTCCGTGCTGGCGGGGCTGGCGCAAACGGGCCTTCCGCTCATCGAAACCTTTCACGCCAGCGTCGCGGCGGCGGCAAAAGCGGGCGCATGGGTTATCGTGGATCACGTCATCGGCGAAGATCCCGGCTGGATCGAAGATCTGCTCGCACGGCTGGACGGCGTTGCCATCCTGTCCGTACAGGTCGCATGCGATGCCGGGGAACTGCGCCGCCGCGAGTCCCGGCGCACGGATCGCACCCCGGACTGGAAGCACGCCGAACGTCAGGCCCGCTCCATCCACGTGCCGCTCCCCGGACAGATGACCGTGGACACGACCCGCACAGGCCCCGAAGCCTGCGCAGACTGTATCCTTGACATGTTGTTTTCAGAAAAGAACGAAGAAAAACCATAGGGTAAACGACGCTACGGATAGCCTTCCCTCATCGGCAGACATCCGGAAGACGCATTGTACCGACAGATCCGGAGAGAAACGTTTTCAGAAGCCTCCCTCCGGAAACCTCCATGAAGAGGAGCCATTATGAAACCCGAAGCCCACGGCGGCGACCTGCTGCGCATGGCGGCTACCGCCGGACGCGATCCGGCGTCCCTGCTGGATTTCAGCGTGAATGTGCGGCCCGAAGGCCCGCCGGAGTTCATCCGCGCCGCGCTGTTCCGGGCCATGACCGCACTCGCGGCCTACCCTTCCCCCCATGCCGAGGAGGCCATGCTCGCGGCGGCCCGGCATCACGGGATGGACGCCTCCCGCTTCGTCTTCGGCAGCGGCAGCAACGAACTCATCCACGCCCTCGCCCGCGTGCTCCGCAAACGCGGCACGCCTTCCGTGCGCGTCGTCGAGCCCGCGTTCAGCGAGTACGCCATCGCCTGCCGCCTCGCCGGGCTCGAAGCCATACCCGTCTGGGGGGGGCTGGTTGCGGGCGAAAGGGCCGCGCACGAAAGCGGATCGGCTCCTTCCCCTCAGGCGTGTTGCGGACAGGAAGGGCAAGGATATGGCGAGCGGGCGGCGTCAGCCGGAGCGGGAAAAGATGACGCCATCCTTGCGCGGGATCTGCTCGGCGCACTTGCCGATGCTCCTGCGGGCTCGGCGGTTTTCCTCGCCAATCCCGGCAATCCTTCGGGGCTGTACCGCACGCCGGACGAATGCCTGCGCCTCATGGATGAACGCCCCGATCTCCTTTGGATCATTGATGAAGCCTTTATCGAATATGCGGGGCCGGAAGCGGAGGCCTCCGTGCTGCGGCGGCTTCCGGAAAACGGCATCGCACTACGTTCGCTGACCAAGTTCCATGCCGTTCCGGGCGTGCGCCTCGGCTATCTCGCCGCCGACGCGGAACTGGCCCGGGCCATCC
>USCL01000376.1 GCA_900553145.1 uncultured Desulfovibrio sp. | reverse complement strand
ACACAAGCTCGACACGTCTCATGTCCCGGCCTCCTCTTTTGCCCTGCCCATCGCCATCCATGAAAAATCTCCTCTGGCGGCAAAGCTCCACGCTCCGGTTCCCGCGCCGTCAGCGTCCAGAGCCTCGGTGAACCGCTCCGGACCGACGGTTATCCGCCGCTCCCCCGTTTCGGGGTCCGCCTCGGGAACGATGCAGCTCCATCCCGTCAGAAACACTGCGGGCCGCCCATCCCAGTTCCCCGGAATGGCGACGGTTTCCCCATCCTTCGCGTCTCCTGAGGCCCATGCGGGAGGCAGCGCGCCTTTCGCCAGCTTCTTCGCCGTGACGCTTCCATCACGGATGCTTTCCGTCCCGACCGCGCCGGGTGAAATCTTGTAAAACGTGACGGCCCAGTCCCCGAGCCTTTCCGTCGTGACGGCCCCTTCCTCGATCTTGTCCGAGGTCACCGCGCCGTCCATCAGGTTTCGGGTATCCACCGCGTCCTCAGCCAGCTTGCCCCGGGTGACGCAGCCATTCGCCAGAGCCCCGGCAGTTACCGCGCCGCCGGCCAGTTTTCCTGCGGTAACGGCCTGTTCCGCCAGTGCGTTGTTGTCCACTTCGCCGGGCGCGATGGTCCGGGCGGTGACGGCGTTATCCGCCACCTTTCCGCCTGTAACGGACCGATCGGCAAGTTTGCGTTCGGTGACGGAACCGTCCCGAAATATCTGTGAGGCGATGGCGGCCACATCCACGCTTCCGGAAGGCGTGGAAACGGACCCGCCGCCAAACGCCGCGGATGCTTCCGAAGCACGTACGGCGCGGGACTGGTCCGAACCGCGGACAAGGCCCGAAAGCCTGAGCAGCTCCGTCCTGATGGCCTGCAAATAGGTGGTGAGGTTCCGATCCAGTCCGCGCGGGACGGACTGCAACCCGCGATCAGGCGCCGCCATGCTCAAGATCCTCCACGCTTGAACCCATTCGGGCTTCATAAACGGGAGCAATGCCGGACAGTTCCAATGACCAGAGTTTTTCGCAGCGCGCCGTCCGAATCCGCACCGTCCGCGTATCGCGCATATGCAACGTCTGACGCGGCGTCTCGCCCGGCCCGAAAAGCCGGACCGCCACCGGATTGCCCCTGTCCTGCCCGCCCTCAATGCGGAGTGCGGACATGGAAGTAAGAGCGGACATGAAGAAGGGCTTGGATCGCCATGTGTACGGCAGGGGCTCGCCGCCCTCGAACACGCTGATGTCCCTCCCCACGGCCAGATAGACACAGTCGTCGTTAACGTGATGGTACAAGGCATGAACCGGAGCGCCGGGCAGTTCGACGCGCACGACGTCCTTGCGCCCAAGATCGAGGATGAATCCTTGGTTCGTGCCGCTGAAAAAGCCGATGTACCACCCGTCGAGCACTGATCCGACAAGGTTTTCCGGGCCAAGTTCCTGCCACTGGTCCCGGGTGAATACGCCGGAGGTAAGCAGGCTCTGTTCAGCCGAGGTGAACAGCATCAGGCCGTCCGGGCAGGCGTACACCACGCCGCCGGGCAGATGACCGACGGAACGCGCGGACAGGCATGGCTGCTCAATGGGAAGATGGAGAAGCTGAAGGGATTCCGGGGCCGCGCCCTGCGCCAGATAAGGCCGCCCCGTGGTCAGGATCACGATGGTGCTGTCCACATGCCCGAGCGCGACGATACGATCCTCCACCGTCAGCCGATAGGATTCCGGGAAAGCGTAGGGAATGAACAGTTCGGAAACCAACAGCTCGTTCCCCCGGAAACAGGCATAGATGCCGTTGTCGGTCTTGATGAGCCCCTGCGCATCGTCGGGAATCCTGTCCCAAAGTGTCGTCTGGAGCACGTCCGTGGGAACGTCCTTGTCGTGCGCCGTATCCATATACTCCGCCTGCGAAACAGGAATCTCGGCAACGAAACGGAATTCTCCCGTTTCATTCCCCGCGACCGTACGGTAGATACGGATATGCGTAATGTTCAGCCCCGAAAGCGAAGGCAGGCGGAACCCGCTGACGAGAGCCCCGTCCCCCGACTTCACGTCGACGAGTTCGGAAGGCGGGGACGGGGCTGATTCCTGTTGATACACGCCGTTTTGCAGGCTCTGCACATAGGTGTAGCAGTACGACGAACTGCGGGAAATCTTCTCCGCTTCAGTTGAAGATGGGATGCCATCAATGCTGGAAAACACGATGGGAGCGACGGCGACGCCCTGTCCCTCGACAGGGGCAAGTTGACTGTCCTTTGTGGGCATGTCGCCCCCGGCTTCGGCAATGAACCCGTGCACGGTGACGTCGCCGATGCCCGCTCCGGCTTTGACTGTGACGGGGGG
>USCL01000375.1 GCA_900553145.1 uncultured Desulfovibrio sp. | reverse complement strand
ACCATCCTCGAACTCCAGCCCGAACTGGCGAAGGACATGGAATCCCGTACCCGCCGCTACCTGATGCTGCGCCTCCGGGAGTACGGCACGCGCTTCCTCACCAATACGCAGGTGCTTGAGGTCACGGAAGAAGGCAACGTGAAGGCCAAGTTCCCCTCCGGCGCGGAACGCTGGCTCGAAGGCTTCGACACGCTCGTGATCGCCGTGGGGTACCGGGCCGAAAACGCCCTTGCCGCCGAACTCGAAGAGGCGGGCTGCCCCTGCGTCCGCGTGGGGGATTGCGCCTCAGTCGGCAAGATCCTCACCGCCATCGAATCCGGTTTTCAGGCCGGGTGCTCCATCAAGTAGGCGTCCCGCCCGGACGCATCGCCACACAGAGGCCCGCAAGGGCCGGGAGAAAAACTATGCTCATTGATTTCAGGCTCCGTCCCGCCACGCGCGGTTTTCTGGATATGCACATCTTCCGCAATCAGGAACGCATCGCCAGCTGGAGCGGCAGGCTCGGCATGGTCCCCCCGCCGTCCGCCAAGCAGGGCGACATGGGCCTGATGCTCAAGGAAATGGAGGAAGGCGGCGTGTCCATGGGCGTCGTGCCGGGCCGTCAGGCCAACGCCTTCATGGGCAACGTGCCCAACGAGGATATCGCCGCCATCGTCGCGGACCATCCTGAAAAATTCATCGGCGTCGCCGGGATCGATCCGACGAACCGGGCCAAGGCGCTGGAGGAAATCGGGCGCTTCGTGGTGAACGGGCCGCTCAAGGCCGTGGGCATGGAGCCCGGCGTCCTGGCCAGCCCCATGTACGCCGACGACCGCCGCATCTACCCCGTATACGAATACTGCGCCGAGCACGGCATCCCGGTGCTGCTCATGGGCGGCGGGGGCAACGGGCCGGATCTCAGCCACAGCAACCCGATCATCATCGACCGGGTATGCGGCGACTTCCCCGAAATGACCGTGATCAACACGCACGGCGGCTACCCGTGGGTGACGGAAATCCTCTTCGTGGCCTTCAAGCGCCCCAACCTGTACCTCTGCCCGGACATGTACATGTACAACATGCCCGGCGTGAGCGATTACGTCATGGCCGCCAATACGTTCCTCTCCAAACGCTTCCTGTTCGGCACGGCCTACCCGTTCATCGGCTTCCGCGAGGGCGTGGAACAGTTCAAGGCGCTGCCCTTCAAGCCTGAAGTCCTGCCCAACCTGCTGTACCGCAACGCAATCAAGGCCCTCAAGCTCGACATCCCGTGCGGGGAGTAATCCCCCGGCCCGGGGCTTTCAATACAACCTGAAAGGCCCAAGCCGGACGACGCACCCCCCTATTCCCGAAAAGCCGCCGGCGGAACCCCTTTCCGCCGGAAGGCTTTACCGCGCCCTCCAGCCCGGCGGGCGCGGCTTCCACGGAGGCTCGTATGTCCCCCCATTCATCCAGGGCCATGACCCGGCATGCATGGTTCGTCTTTTCCATTTTGACCGTCTGCTACGCGCTCGTAAGCTTCTTCCGGACGTCCACAAGCACCCTCGCCGTGGACATTATGCGCGAATTCGCCGTCGGCGGCGGGCTCATGTCGGTCATGAGCTCGGCCTACTTTTACCCCTACGGGTTCATGCAGATCCCGGCGGGCATCCTTTCGGACCGCTGGGGCTCGCGCAACACCATCGCCTCGTTCCTGCTCATCGGGGCGGCGGGCTCGCTCCTGTTCGCCCTCTCCGGCTCGGTGGCGGCGGCGACGCTCGGCCGCGTGCTCATCGGCATCGGCATGGGCATGGTTTTCGTCCCCGCCCTGCGGGTGATCCTCTACTGGTTCCCCCCGGCCCGGCATGCCCTCGGGACGGGCTTGATCCTTTCCCTCGGCACCGGCGGCATGCTCCTCGCCACCTACCCGCTCATGCTGCTTTCGCAGGCCGTGGGCTGGCGCGGCAGCATGTTCGCGGCCACGGCGGCGACCGTGCTTGTCGCCGCCGCCACATGGCTCTGGGTCCGCAACCGCCCCGAAGAGGCCGGGTATTCCCCGGCATGGGTCGCCATCGCGCCTCGCAGGCAGCCCGCCGCCCCCCTGCGCGAAACCATGCTCCGCATCGTCCGCACCCGCACCTATTGGAGCGTCTCCATCTGGTTCTTCTGCATGTACGGCTCGTTCTACGCCATGACCGGGCTCTGGGCCGGGCCATACTTCATTCAAGGCTACGGCCTCGACAAGGGCACGGCGGGCGGCATCCTCTTCTGCATGGCCCTCGGCGCGGTGGTCGGCCCGTCGCTGGTGGGGTTCGTCGTGACATGGGTGCGCTGGTCCAAGGGCGTCCTGCTTCTCGCCGCCAGC
>USCL01000374.1 GCA_900553145.1 uncultured Desulfovibrio sp. | reverse complement strand
GTGGTGGTCAACGAGATCACGGCCCATGCAACGGCTTCGGCGTTCATCTGCCCGGAGGTGGACACTATTTTCGAGATCGGAGGGCAGGATTCCAAGTACGTGCGGCTGGAGAACGGCCTTGTCAAGGATTTCACCATGAACAAGGCCTGCGCCGCCGGGACGGGCAGCTTCCTTGAAGAACAGGCGGAAAAGCTCGGCATCAGCATCAAGCGGGACTTCGCGCGTCTGGCCCTTGCCGCTGAGCACCCCGTGGACTGCGGCGAGCAGTGCACCGTGTTCATCGACTCCGAGGTGGTACGCCACCAGCAGCGGGGCACGCCGGTCAGCGACATCGCCGGGGGCCTCGCCTACAGCATCGCCACCAACTATCTGCACAGGGTCGTGGAAAAGCGGCCCGTGGGCGATCATATCCTGTTTCAGGGCGGGGTGGCCTTCAATACGGCGGTGCTTGCGGCCTTTGAGCGGCTCACCGGGAAGGCGATCACAGTGCCCCCGCACAATGAGGTGATGGGGGCCATCGGATGCTGCCTCATCGCGCGGCGCAAGATGCTGGAAACGCCGGGGTTCGCCACCGGGTTCACGGGGTTTGGGGTGCTCGAAAAAGGGTATCGGCAGGAATCCTTCCAGTGCAATTTGTGCGCGAACCAGTGCGATATCAGCAAGATATTGGTTGAAGGGCATCGGCCCCTGTTTTATGGCGGACGGTGCGAACGCTACGAGGGGCGGCGTTCTTCGGGGGGCGAGGGCCTGCGGGATCTGTTCGCAGAGCGCGAACGCCTGCTCATGTCCGCCTATCAGCCGAAGGACAAGGCGGGCTCGAGGGGCGTCATCGGCTATCCCCGTATGCTGACCTTCCATGAATATTACCCGTTCTTTCAGGCTTTTTTCTCGGAACTGGGCTTTTCGCTCCTGCTTTCGCCGCCCACCAACGCGGAGATCGTCCGGCGGGGCGTTTCCGGAGTGGCCAGCGCCACCTGCTTCCCTACCAAGGTGGCGCATGGACATGCGGCGTGGATGAAGGAGGCCGTGCTGGAAGGCAAGGCCGGGGCCATACTCATCCCGTCCCTGCGGGAAACGTTCCCCACCGCCGAGGCGCATCCTTATGCCAATCATTGCAGTTATATCCAGTTCATCCCCGATCTGGTGAACGAAGCGTTCAAACTGGAGGCGTCCGGCATCCGGCTGATCCGTCCGGCGCTGCATTTCCGCATGGGGCGGGAACAGGTGCTGCGCGAACTGGAACGCACGGCGGCGTCCCTCGGCGTCTCTTCAAGGGCGGAGGTGCGGCGCGCCTGCGATGAGGCCTATGCCGTACAGGCCCGGTTCCGCGAGGCCCGCAACGCCCTCGGCAGGGAGGCGCTCGACGCGCTGGGGCCGGACGGCAAGGCCGTGGTGCTGGTGGGCAAGGCCCACAACATCCATGATCCCGGCACCAACATGAATCTTGCCCGCATCCTGCGGGGTATGGGCATCCAGACCATCCCCAGCGATCTGCTGGACCTGTTCCATTCGCCGGATGTGGGCGAGGCGTGGCGCAACATGACGCTTGCGATGGGGCAGCGCACGCTTGCCGCCGCCGACATCATCCGGCGGGACGCGCGGCTCAACGCCATCTATCTGGCGAACTTCGGCTGCGTCAACGATTCCATGTACCCGCGCTTCTTTGGCAGGGAAATGGGCGAAAAGCCGTTCCTGCTCCTTGAGATCGACGAGCATTCCGCCGAGGCGGGCGTGGTCACGCGCTGTGAGGCGTTCCTTGATGCGGTGGCGAACTTCGATGCCGCGCGGGAGATCGCGCCCCGGCGCACGCGCAAGATCGAATTCGATCCCGACGGCGATCGCGTGCTGTACCTGCCCCACGCCGCCAACGGTATGGCGGTATGGGCCGCCGCGCTCAGGGCGCACGGCATCAACGCCAAACTCCTCCCGCCGCCCGACGAGCGGAGCCTCGAATGGGGCCGCCGCTGCCTCGACGGGAAGGAATGCTTGCCCTGCACCCTCATGACCGGGGATATGGTGCGCCTGATCAAGGAGGACGGCGTGGATCCGGCAAAGGCCGCGTTCTTCATGCCCGGCTCGTGCAGGAGCTGCCGCTACGACCTCTTCAACACGCTCCAGCAGATCGTCTTTGAGGATATGGGGCTCGGCGGGGCGGCGCTTGTGGACGAGTATCAGGGTGCAAACCGCAAGCTTCACGCGATCATGTCCGGGGCCTCCTGCGGCATGTTGGCGTGGCGCGGCTTTATTGCGGCGGATATCTTGGAAAAGCTGCGTCTGCACATCCGGCCCTACGAGACCGGGGCGGGGGACACGGACAGGGCCTACTACGCCTGCCTCGACCGGCTTGTGGGGG
>USCL01000373.1 GCA_900553145.1 uncultured Desulfovibrio sp. | reverse complement strand
ATGAGCTCCTACCATCGCCGCCTCGTGCACATGGCGTTGCAGGACTCCCCGGACGTGCAGACCCGCAGTTCCGGCGAAGGCCCCCTCAAGCGCGTGATCATCCAGCGCCGCCGTCAGGAACGGCACTAAGATATTGGGGAGGGGGAACCTTTCTGAAGCCCCCCATAAAGGGGGCAAGCGGCTTCCTCCTCCCCTCCCCAAACCCCACCCCTCCGCCTCCAAAGACTTTTGTTATGGGGACGAGGGTGAAAAGGCGGCTTCGGCGAAGTCGCTTTTTTGTATGGAACGTGCGGATAAGACGCGGGAAAATCCGGTTGTGTCCGTTTCTTCCTCCCCGCCCGAAGCCATCACCCTTGGCAAACAACCGGCCCCATACTATCCTTACTCTTCATAAGAGGAAAAGTGTCAGGCGGCCCGACCGGGTCGATACAGACAGGGCTGCCGCCAGCACCCATAAATATTTGGAGAAGAGGCAAGGACAAGGCAAACGGAAAAGCTGCGGAGGGTTCCCCTGCTGGAGAACAGCTTCCTTTTCTGCCCCTTCCCCTCTTCTCGGGAGCCATACATGACCACCGAAACGATAGCGGCCATAGCGACGGCCCCGGGAGCCGGAGGCATCGGCATTGTCCGGGTCAGCGGCCCGGACGCGCTGCCCATTCTTGAAAAGCTGTCCGCCCCCGCCGGGAAAGGCGGCTACACCCCGTGGACCCTGCGGCGCGGGCGCATCCTGGATGCGGAAGGCAATACGCTCGACGATGCGCTGGCGGTGTTCATGCCCGGCCCCAAGACATTTACCGGCGAAGATGTGGCGGAATTTCAATGCCACGGCGGCCCTGTCCTGCTGGCGGCCGTGCTCGAAGCCTGCCTCGGCGCGGGCGCGCGCCTCGCGGAACGCGGGGAGTTCACCCGCCGCGCCTTTCTCAACGGCAGGATGGATCTGACCCAGGCCGAAGCCGTCGCCGAAATGATCGCCGCGCCGTCCAAGGAAGGGGCGAGGCTTGCCGCCGCCAAACTCGACGGCGTGCTCGGGCAGCGTATCGCCGGGCTGCGGGAGCGGGTGGAACATCTGCGGGCGCAGATCTGCCTTGCCGTGGACTTTCCCGAAGAGGAAGTGGAATGCCTGCCGCAAGAAGGCTTCCTCTCCGCCATCGCCGACGTGAAGGCGGCGGTCGCCTCCCTGCTCGCGGGTTTCGAACGGACGCGCTGCTGGCGCGAAGGCGTGACCGTGGCCCTCGCCGGCCCGGTCAACGCGGGCAAGTCCAGCCTCATGAACGCCCTCCTCGGGCGCCAGCGCGCCGTGGTGACGGAATACCCCGGAACCACCCGCGACTTTCTGGAAGAACCGATCCGGCTTGCGGGCCTCCCCGCCCGGCTTGTGGACACGGCGGGCCTGCGCGAGACGGACAACCCCGCAGAAGCGCAGGGCATCCTGCTGGGCCGCTCCATGATCGAGTCCGCCGACGTGATCCTGCTTATGGTCGACGGCACGGAAGGGACGACGCCCAAAACATGGGAACTGCTTTCGGAGCTCGGCCCGGAACGCACCGTCCTCGTCTGGAACAAAAGCGATCTTGCCACCCCTTCCCCGCGCTGGTATGAAAAGGGGACGAGCTTTTCCGGAAAACCTGCGGCCCATGCCGTCATTTCCGCCCGCAAGGGGGAAGGTCTGGAAACGCTGGCCGAAACCGTCCGGGAATTGGCGCTTGCCCGCAGCCACGGACAGGAGCCCGAACCGGGTGAAGCCGTGCCCAACCTGCGGCAGGCCCGGAGCCTGACGGAGGTACGCGAGGAACTTGAGGCGCTGGAGCAGGATGTCCTCGCCGGGGTTCCTTATGATTTATGCGCCGTCCGCCTGGAAGGCGCGGCCTCGGCTCTGGCGGAGATCACCGGGCTGGACACCCCGGAAGAAGTCCTTAACCGTATTTTCGCATCTTTCTGTATTGGCAAATAGCATGAACGCATCTTCAGACGCAGCTAGCGAAGCACCACTTTCCAAAGAAGCAATCAACGACCTGCCCATGCTGGCCTACGAAGGCGAGGTGATGCTTGTCCAGACCGAAGGCGAGATGGCCCGGGCCTTGAGCTTTCTCAAAAGGGAAACGCTCCTCGGATTCGACACCGAATCCCGCCCGTCCTTCAAGAAAGGCAAGAGCTACCCGACCTCGCTCATTCAGCTTGCCGGTTCGGAACTTGTCGTTCTGATCCGCCTGAACCTTATCCCTTTCTCCGGGCCGCTGGCGGCGCTGCTCGCCGATCCCGGCGTCATTAAGGCCGGGGTCGCCATCCGTGACGATATGCGCGCCCTCCAGAAGCTGCACGATTTCACCCCCGGCGGGCTCGTCGATCTCGCGGAGATGGCGAAACGGTGCGGCATCAAGGCGCAGGGGCTCCG
>USCL01000372.1 GCA_900553145.1 uncultured Desulfovibrio sp. | reverse complement strand
TGTACCGCCGCATACTGGCCGCGCGCAGGGCGAAATGGGAGGCCGTGGGCTCGCCTGCGTTCCGGCCCGCGTGCCCGTGCATTTCCGTGGGGAACATCGCATGGGGCGGGACCGGCAAAACCCCTGTGGTGGACTGGCTGCTCGGCTGGAGCGGGGCGCACGGTTTGCGGGCGGTGGTGCTGTCGCGGGGCTATAAGGCGCGGCCCACGGAATTGCCGCTGCTCGTTTCGCCGTCCCATCCGCCGCTTGAAGCGGGGGACGAACCGCTTATGCTGGCGCTTGAGCACCCGTCCGCTGCGGTGATGGTGGACCCGGACCGCAGACGCTCGGGGCGCTGGGCGGAGGAAAGGCTGACCCCGGATATGTTCGTGCTGGACGATGGGTTCCAGCATGTGAAGGTGCGGCGCGATCTCGATATCGTATTGCTCAGGCCCGACGATCTGTGCGACGGCTGGGGCCGGGTGATCCCTGCCGGAGCATGGCGCGAGGGGGCGGAGGCGCTGGAACGGGCCGACGCCTTCATGATCAAGTGCCCGCCGGAAGCGTGGGAAAAACTGCGTCCGGCCTGCGAGCGCCGCCTCGCCGCCTTCCGGCGCCCGCTGTTCAGCTTTTCGTTGCGCCCCGCGGGGCTGCGCGGCGTCGGGACGGACGGGCGCAGGGACGCCGGGGCGTTCGGCGGGAAACCGTATGCACTGGTTACGGGCGTGGGCGATCCGGTGCAGGTGCGGGAGACGGTGGCCCGGTTTATGGGCCGCGAGCCCGCCGAGAGCGTCGTTTACCCCGATCACCATGCCTACACGCCGGAAGATGCGGCGACGTTGGGAGGGCTCGGGATGCCCGTGATCTGCACCTGCAAGGACGCCGTGAAGCTGCGGGGGCTGAAGCCGGCGGATGTCTGGGCGTTGCGGGTCGAGGCGGCCTTCGGGCCAACGCTGTGGACCGAGGCCGCATTCCCGCAGTGGCTGGATGCGTGGGCCAAACGCAAAGGGCTTTTTTAGCAGTCGCGGCCCGCCAGCGACATGCCCAGCTCAAAGGCCTTCCGGCAGTCGATGGGGAACTGCTGTTCCCGATGGCGCGCCTTGTCGGCTTCCGAGAAACATTCCACCTTGTATTTGCTGTAGTCGCTGAACTGATAGGTATCGTTCACGTACAACGTTTCAGGCTTGCCGAAGATTTTCCCAATGAAGGACTCCATGTTTTGGAAGCTTTCCAGATAGTGATCCGCAATCATGACTTCGTAGGGCACGTTCATGGTGTAGGCGAACGCCGTGGGCATCCGTTTCGGGGCCAGCGAGGAATAGTCGGCGTCGTAGACGAAGTACTGGAAGAGGAGCCTTTCGAAAAACATGCGCATCTTGCCGGTAATGCTGTGGAAGTAGACGGGCGAACCGAAGATGATGCCGTCCGCTTCGGCAAGGCGCTCCAAAAGCGGCGTCAGATCGTCCCGGACGGCGCACTTGCCGTAGCTTTTCCCGCCAAGCCGCTTGCACTCGAAGCAGCTCACGCACCCGGAGTAGTTGAGCCCGTAGAGATGGATCAGCTCCGTCTGCGCCAGCGGGTCGGCGGCCTTCACGCCTTCAAGGGCCTTGTTCAGGATGGTTGCGGTGTTGTGGGTTTTCCTCGGGCTTCCGTTGATGGCATAATACGTCATGGCGTCCTCCTGAATGGGTAGGGAATGCTTGGGGCCGGAATTTCGGCCAGAACAGGCCAGAGTATTGGGAAAGGGCCGTAAAAAAACAAGTACGCAGTTTTTTCTGCCTTATTCCTATGATTAATATGCCGTTTTTACAGGCTATTGAAAGGCTGGCGAGGTGAGCATGGGCGGAAGGAAACGCGCGGGGTATCGTACGGAGCTTCCCGGCACGAACGTCTATACCGTGCCGTGCCCGATCATCCATGCGCTGCACCTGATCGGCGGAAAGTGGAAACTGCCCGTGCTCTGGCATTTGTTCGACGCCGAACCGGTGCGCTACAATGAGCTGAAGCGGAGCGTCGTCGGCATCACGAACATCATGCTGACCCAATGCCTGAGGGAACTGGAGGCTTCCGGGCTCGTGCGCAGGGAGGATCACGGTGAAGTGCCGCCGCGGGTGGAGTATTCCCTGACCGAGCGGGGCAGGGAACTGCTTCCGGCCTTGCGCGAACTGTACAAATGGGGCGAGAGGCAGCTTGCCCGCAACGCGGCAACCTCCCCGCCTTCCGCCTGAACCTTCCGTCTGAACCGTTATCGTCACATTCTCACGCATTGCCAGCCCGTTTTATCTGGGTCATACTCTCAATGTCTCCTTTTCCATCCCGAATCAGCCACCTTGTAAAACAATCCCCCGGGCGGCCCGGCCCCGCATCGTGCCCCAGCCTGACGCCCGCCCATAAAAGTCTTAGGAGATGGAGGGGGC
>USCL01000371.1 GCA_900553145.1 uncultured Desulfovibrio sp. | reverse complement strand
TCCGCCTCCGAAAAAACGGCAATGCCCGTCGCTCCGGCTACGCCCTTCACCGTTTGCCCTACGACGGCGGCTGGGGGGAAATCGATGCCGACCCTGTCCAGAAAGCTGGAGAACCGCCCCGCGTCCAGAAAAAGCATCAAGACGAAGGCCAGAGCGTATACGGCGCAGGCGCGGCCGGACGTGAGCGTTCCCCGCTCGGATCGGAAAGGGTTCTTCATGCACGGCCCCTCATGGAATCAGAATTGGAAATAAATGAACGGCATGACGCCATCCGGGCCCATCTTCAGGATAAAGCCGCCCACGAGCGCAAGAACCACGGCCTGCACGGCCCACGGCAGGCGCTCCTGCGCGTCCACGAACGCGGCGAACAGCCGCGCCCCGAAAATCTGGAGCGCCAGACCGATAAGCACGGCGGGGATCACCAGCAGCGGGAAGCCTTCGCCCGGCTGCCCGAAGACAAAAACCCGACGCAGGATCTCAAGGCTCCGCTCCATATCTTCCGCCCGGAAGAATACCCACAGGAAAGACACGAAATGGAACGTCAGCAGCCATGCCCCGGCCACCCCGCACCAATGCAAAGCGGGGCTGGACGTGGAGCCGCCCGGCCAGAAACGTTTTTTCAGCTCATGGAAGGCATGGACGACGGCCAGCCCTATCCCGTGCATGACGCCCCAGACCAGAAAACGGATGTTCGAGCCGTGCCACAGCCCGCCGAGCGCCATCGTGACGATCAGGTTGAGGTAACGGTTCCCCCGGCGGCTTCCGCCGAGCGGGATATACAGGTAGTCGCGGAGCCACAGGGACAGCGTGATGTGCCAGCGTCTCCAGAAATCTTGTATGTTCAAAGCCAGATAGGGCGAATGGAAGTTTTCGGGCAGACGGAAGCCCATAAGCCGCCCCACGCCGATCGCCATGTCCGAATACCCGGAAAAATCGCAGAAGATCTGGATGGAGTAGGCGTACACGGCGGCGAGGATCGTCCACGAGGAATAGAACTCCGGCGATTCGAAGACGTCGCGCACGATATGCTCGGACAGATAGCTGGCGATCACGACCTTCTTAAACAACCCGCTGAGGATAAGCGCGAACCCTTCCTGCAAATCGCGGGAATCCCACGTCCGGTGCCCGAGCTGCGGCAGGAACTGCCGGGCGCGCATGATCGGCCCGGCCATGATCGTGGGGAAGAAGGACACGAACAGCAAGACGTCCAGAAACGCGCGCGGCGGCTCGTCCGGGCAGCGGTAATGATCGATGGCGTAGGACAGCCCCTGAAACGTGTAGAAAGACAGCCCCACGGGGAACAGGATGTCCATCGAGGGCAAGGCGTGGCGCAGGATGCCGGTGTCGAGCCCGGCGGCGCTTGCCAGCGATTCCAGCCCCAGAATGAGAAATTCGTAATATTTGAAGAACGCCAGCAGGGCCACATGCAGGGCCACGTCCAGAGCGATGATGCCCTTCCTCCTGCGCGGCTGCCCCGAAAAGCGGGACATCAGGCGGACGGCCCCCCAGTTGAGCACCGCCACGGCCAGCAGCAACGGGACAAAGACGACGCCCGCGAGCGCATAAAAAAAGAGATTGCAGACGAGCAGAAACGCCCTGTATTCCCCGTCCCTCTCGCGCAGCAGCCAGCCCGCGACAAGGACGAACAGGAAAAAGCTTGCGAACTCCAGCGTGACGAAATTCATCTGTGCCTATCCGGGCAAAAGGTCATGCGCAAGGGCGCGCGATCTCCGCACGATAGCGAAAACGCACGCCCCTTGCAAGCCAACCGCCTTTGCGCCCTCGCCTATCCGGTGAGAAACGCTGGCGTTTTCAAAACATCAGCGGGGCAGGAGCAGGAATACCGCGCCCCGGTTATCCAGATAGCTCGCCGTGTGCGTCGCCGTTTCGCCGTTGCCGCAAAACAGATCCACGCGGTTGCGCTTGATCGCGCCGCCCGTATCCTGCGGCAGGGTCAGCGCATTGAACGGCACGCTGTGTTCGCCCCCCTCATCGGGCAACGTGACGTTCATCAGCGTCAGCAAGCCGTTGGGCAAGACGCTCTGGTCGGTCGCTACGCTCACCCACGGCGTGATCCGGCGGCCCATGCTGCCTTTGGAACCCGAAGTCCCCGGCTTGCCGAGCTTGAAGAAAACATAGCTCGGATTCGTATCCAGCAGATCCGTCACCTGATCGGGGTGGGCGGCCAGCCACTCGCGGATGGAGAACATGCTCACGTCCTCCCGTTTCAGCAATCCCCGGTCGACCATCACCCGGCCAAGCGCCACATATTTGTGCCCGTTCTGCCCGCCGTACAGCACATAGCGCACGGACCCGTCCTCAAAACGCAGCCGTCCGGACCCCTGAATCTGGAGCATGAAGATATCCACCGGATCCTCCACCCACGCCAGTTCCAGCCCGCGGCCCTTCAGGACCCCTTTGCAGTCAATGGCGTGCCGCGTGTGGTAAGGGCGCTT
>USCL01000370.1 GCA_900553145.1 uncultured Desulfovibrio sp. | reverse complement strand
AGCTGCCTGATCGGCAGGTGCCACTTGCCCTGATCGAACCCCAGGCCGGACAGCACGGCCTGCGCCTTGTGCTCGGGGTTGTAGCCGTAAAGGGCTTCAAGCTCGGCCTGCCGCGCGCCGAGACGCGCGATCGCCGCCTCGTCCTTGGAGGCCGCCGCCGTTTCCCATGCCGACCAGAAGTCATGCCAGTCCGGCAGGACGTCCACCACCCATTCGAGCAGCGGCGTATCGAGCACGCCCTCGTCCAGATCCTGCTGGACGTACCCCACCCGGCAGCCGCGCGGCATGATGATGCGTCCGGAGTCCGGGGCATCGGCATCCGCCAGCATGCGGATGAGCGTCGATTTGCCGCAGCCGTTCGCGCCGCACACGCAGAGGCGGACGCCGGAATCGATGTCCAGAGAGAAGTCGGAGAAGATGTCCCGACCGCCGAACGCCTTGGAAAGATTTTGGATTGTTATTTTCATACTACGGTGGGAATCGTTATTCGTCGATCTGTTCGGAAGCCGTCTCCATGTCGTCCAGCCCGAGGCGTTCGCGGCGCGCGGCTTCCTGCTTGCGTTCGCGGGTACCGAGCGACGCCGTGCGGCACTCGTCCCATTTGGCCGAACGTTCCTGATGCCGGGCGAAGATGAGGAACCCGGTATGGGCCACCATGCGGTCTTCGGGGCGCAGGCGGTCCGCGATGGGCTTCCAGCGCCGCACGAGGATTTCACAGACCTCCACGTCGTCGAAGGGGCCCTGTTCCAGCCCGAGGAGGAGCTTGCCGACCTGATCCACGGTGGGCAGGAGGAAGGCCAACGCCGCACCGGGGGTCACGGCGGCGGGGATGTGCTTCAGGTAGTCCCAAGGCGTGCGGACGTCGAGGAACAGCGCGTCCGCGCCGGTCACGTCGCCGAAGCCTTCCGCGATATCCTGACAGTGCATGGTCACGTTCTGCCCCACCCCGGCCCATTCCAGATTCCTCCGGGCGAGCTTGTGGAACTCTTCCCTGGCCTCGAACGTGTGCACCTTCCCGGTCGTCCCGGAGAACCACGACAGGGCCACCGTCAGGCTGCCCGACCCGGTGCCCGCCTCGATGACCGTGCGGTTCGGGCCCACGCCCAGCCGCATGCAGATGTAGCCGATGTCCTTGGGGTACAGGATCTGCGTCTGGCGTTTGACGCCCTTGACGATGTCGTTCAGCGTGGGCTTCTGGATACGGTACGGCACGCCGAGCGTGGTGCAGACTTCGGAACCGAACTGCGCTTCGACCACATCGGCCATGCGCAGGATGCCGTCCTGCGTGTGCATGTCCTGATTTTCATCAACGCGGCGCAGGCTCCGCTTCCCCTTGGGGGTAACAATAATAACAAGATCTCCGTATGCGGGCATGAATTTTCCTTGGTTTCATTCGCTAAAAGGTAAGGCTCTACTCCAAACGCGCCGAAGCGTACAGAGGGGATAGCCCACAGTCAACCCGAAAGCAATGGCGGACGCCCCGTTCCGCACGCGAATTCTTCGCCGGGACCGCCCCGCTTCCCAACGCGCCATACCTCCCGGATGCCCTTGGCTCCGGAGAACGCGCAAGATCAGGCTTGACCTCGCGGGAACCTTGCCCTATAAATTCCTGATGCCGTGCGCCAGTAGCTCAGTTGGATAGAGCAGCAGCCTTCTAAGCTGCGGGCCGTGGGTTCGATTCCTCCCTGGCGCACCAATAGATTTCAAGAGGATACATGCCATAGCGTATGTATCCTCTTTGTCGTTTCCGGCCTTGGTTGCCCACTGGTTGCCCGTTTTGCGGCCAGTCTTATCCAAATGATGGCGTCCCGAGGCCCTTCTTCGGCACAGAATGACCCTGCCGTCATTCTGGTTTGCCATCTCGAATGTGCGCCCGCACGTTCCCTTGCTCAGGGCAAGGCTCATGCAGCCTCCACGCCCCACGGCCTAGGGAACTTGCGGGCGCTTCCTTTTTCTGAAGGCTGCGCGGCAGCCGTCTCCGCTACGCTCCCCCTTTCCCCCATACACCCGAAAACGGACCAAAGTTCCCAAGCGGCCCCCGGCCTTTTGGGTCCTTCCCCGCTTTTGCCCGGCGCAAGGGTGCGTGCATCCCGGAGTTTGGCCGCGATCTATGGAATTCTTTCATGGAAAAATGCACACCTTGCCATTGGAGCCATCGCATGACGCAGGATCTGTCACCTAAAGAGATCCAACAGTTGGTTGCGGAGCGCGCCCTAGCCATCGCCAAGGCTGCGGAATTGCCCGCCGTGAAGGCCGAAGAAAAGCTCGACCCGTGGTTCGTGATTGACCGGCTCCGGCGCAACCGCGTCGGCGATGCCGATCTCTTCGTGACCCTTTTCCGGGGCCGGTATGCCTATGTCCCCGAATGGGACAAGTGGCTGTACTGGTCCGGACATCACTGGGACATCGACCTCCTTTCCCGCCGGGCCTTGGCCGACATCGAGCAGGTGTGTGCGGCCTATCAGAACGCCATCGTCGAAACGGGACAGGACGACAAGTCGCC
>USCL01000369.1 GCA_900553145.1 uncultured Desulfovibrio sp. | reverse complement strand
GGCAGCGCCCCCTTGACCCGGCGACGCTTTTTCTCCGGCGGCCTTGCCGCCGGAGAAAAAGCTCGAAGGGCGTATGGAGGACACGGGAAACGTTGTACTCCCGGCAATCCAAAGGAAAACAACCCGTTGAATATGCCGGAACGGGCTTCCTCCGCAGGCTCCCGCCAATCGAACGGGTTGGAAAAGGCGGAGGGCACAGGAAGGGGCAATCCGCAAGAAGGTTCCCTTCAAAAGGGTCGCCCTCCGGCCCGCCGCGCTTCCGGGAACACCGGGCCGTCAGCAAGCCTTTCCCGTCACGACCCGGATGTAATCCCTCACGGAGTCCTCAATGGACCATTCGGGCGCATACCCCAGTTCCCGCCGGATCGCGGAATCGTCGAACGAGCACGCATAGGGCGAGGTGTTCGCGCTTTGTTCCGCATACGTCACCTTGGTTTCCGGGCAGAGACGGTTGGTCAGTTCGGCGACCTCCCGCAGGGTGTGGACGCTGCCGCACACGGTATAGAAACGTTGCGCGGGCTGTTTGGCGTTCCAGACCAGCAGCATGGCCTTGATCGTGTCGTGAATGTAGATCCAGTCGCCCCGCTCGTCCGGATTGGCGACGCGCACCTCGCCGCCTCTGGCGATGGAATCCACAAGGCCCGTGGTATAGAGGGTCGTCAGGCCGTTGGTACGGTTGGGGCCCCAGACCCATGTGGGACGGATGCCGCGCACGTCAAGGCCGTGGTTGTCGGCGTACCAGCGCAGCAGGTGTTCCCCGGCCAGCTTGGTCTGGCCGTAGATGGTGGCGGGTTCCTTGGGCGCGTCTTCCGGCACGGGCTCGACGGAACTCGGGCTGTACAGGGAGATGGAGCTCATGAAGAAAAACCGCTTCACCCCGCAGGCCACCGCCGCGTCGAGCAGCACCTGCGTGGAACGGAAATTGACCTGAAAGGCCAGCGGCGGGTTCTGTTCGCACACGCCCGCCATGAGCGCGCCGAGATGGAAGATCCCGTCGATGCGGTTGGTCGTGACCGCCCGGTACAGATCGATGTCCGAAGCGCTGTCGCCCTGCACGTAGGTGATGGAATCCAGAACATCCCGCAGCAAATGCGGAACCGGAACGCGGTCGAAAACGACGACTTCGTCGCCCTGCCGCAGCAGGGCCCGGACAAGATGGGAACCGATGAAGCCCGCTCCGCCCGTTACGAGAATACGCATGAAACCTCCCCGGGGATGCCCCCACGGCTGAATGAAGGACGGCCCTTTGCCGTTGAAATTACGCGGGCGCGCCGCCCGTCCGGGAACCGCGGCGTCGCGAACCCCGTCCCACGGCGCGCCCGCGCGGCAAAGCCGCCAATAATGGATTCTACGCCTGCCAGTTTTTCGCCACGGCTTTCCACGCGACCGCATGATCCTTCCCGCCGTACCCCTGAACCGAGGCCATACGGTGCACGTAGTCCACCGCCGCGCCCAGAATGAGCGGCGCGCCGTATTCCTTGGCCATGTCGAGGCACAGCCGATTGTCCTTGATGAGCATGTCCACCGTAAATGTGGGATCGCCGTAGCGTTCCTCGGCGATGCGTTTGCCGATTTCCTTATAGGCGTTGCTGAGCACGCGGGCGTTCGCGGCGACCGCCACGTCGATGAGCGTCTTCTGGGACAGCCCCATGTGCTCGGCGAGGGCCATCGTTTCCGCGGCGCAGGCGTTGATCGCGCCGAGCATCATGTTGTTGAGCAGTTTCAGCTTGTTGCCGTGGCCGAGCGGCCCGATGTGGAACAGCTTCTCTTCCGAGCCGCTGAGCACGAGGAGCACGCCCTTGATTTTGGCGAGGGCCTCATTGGAGCCCCCGAGCGCGAAGGCCCAGCTTCCCACCCCGGAAGGGCTGCCCATGACCGGGGCGTCCACGAAATCGATGCCTTGAGGGGCCAGCAGCTCGCCCATGCGGATGTTCACGCCCGGATCGACCGTGCTCATGTTGACGACCACGGCCCCCGCCGGGGCCCCGGAAGCGATCCCGCCCTCGCCGATCACGACCTTTTCCGTGTCGGCGGGGCCGGGGACGAACATCAGGATGACCCGGGCCTTGCCCGCAAGTTCCGCCGGAGAGCCGCACACGTCCACGCCCGCCCCGGAAGCCCGCTCGGCGGCGGGGGGATACGGATCGTACCCGGCGACGGGGACCCCGCTTTCCAGAAGTTTCTTCGCGCAGTTGCTCCCCATGACGCCCAGTCCGACAATGCCTACGGTATCCATATGCAATCCTTGCTTGAGTCCGAAAAAAGGTATGAGATCAGCCCCCCTGCCCAAGCGGGCGGGGAAACGCGGCGATCGATGAAACGGGATTGTTCCGGCTCCGCGCCGGAGGCGGCTACTTTCTGGCGACGGCCTTGCGGGCCGCCTTGGCGATGTCCTCGGCGGTGATGCCGAACACGCCCATCAGATAGGGGGCCTTGCCCACCTGCCCGAAGTGATCCTTGACGCCGACGCGCTCCAGAGGCGTGGGCCGCCGTTCCGCCAGCACTTCCGCGACGGCGCTGCCGAGCCCGC
>USCL01000368.1 GCA_900553145.1 uncultured Desulfovibrio sp. | reverse complement strand
CCCGCTGGCCGGGCAAGCGGCCCGCCTCGGCGAAACCGATCCTTCCCGGCTCCTCGCGCTCTGCGTGGCCGCCATGCCGCTTCCGGCCCAATGGCGCCCGCCCCTGTCCCCCTCGTTCCACCGCCCTCCGAAAGGAGGCCGCCTTTCCAACCGGCACGGCAGGCGTCTGGCGTGGGCCGCTTGCGGCGCGCTTGCCGTGGGCGCGGCCTGCCTCGCCTCCGTCTTGGCGGAAGGGTATGCCTCCGGCCAACAGGCCCTGCGCCACGAAAACGCCGCCCGCGCACTGTTCCGCAAGGCGCTGCCCGACGTGCGCGGCTCGTTCAGCCCCGTCCAGATGGAAAGCATCCTGAAAAACCGCATCGCCGGATTGCGCGGCGGCGCGGAGGAAGGCGCCGCGTTCCCGGTCCTCCGCCTGCTGCAGGACATGCACGCCGCCGTGCCGCCGTCCCTCGACATACGCCTCGACCGCCTGAGCCTCGACACCCGCCGCTGCGGCCTCAGCGGAACCGCCGCAAGCTACGAGCAGGTCAACGCCCTGCGCACTGCCCTGTCCGGCCTTCCCGGCGTCGGCGAAGCCAAAATCCTCAGCGCCGCCAACCGTACGGGCAAGCCCGATCCGGGCGCCCCGGCGGGCGCGGTCATCTTCGAAATCGAGCTCACGCTTGAGGGAGGCCAGTCATGAACGCGTCCCGTCCCCTGCTGCTCGGCCTTGGCGGGCTCATGCTCCTCGGCACCGTCCAATGGGTGATCCTGCCCGTCTTCGGCTATCGGGCCGACAACGCCTCCCGCGCCGAGCGCGCCCGCCAGCGCCATCTGTCCATGCAGCTTCTGACCGGCGACTACGCCCGGCTGTCCCAGTCGAACGCGTCGGCCCCGACGAAAAACAGTTCCCTGTTCAGCCTCGTCAACAAAGAAGCCGACCGCCTTTCCCTGTCCCGGCGCATCGAAGCCCTCCGCCCGGCGGGCCGCAAGGAAAACGACGGCTCCGAGCGCATCGAGATGCGCCTCACCGGCCTCTACCTGAAACAGGGCGTGCAGTGGCTCCACGCGCTGGAATCGCACCCCGGCGTCCGCGTCGAGGGGCTCACGTTCCGGCGCTCGGCCAAAAACCTTCTGGACATGGACATGACCGTTTCCCTCTCCGGAGGCGCGCAATGAACCGCGGCTTCACCCTGCTGGAAGTGCTCATCGCGCTGGCCATCCTGAGCACGGTGGCCCTGCTTGCGGTCCGCGTCAGCGGGGACAGCCTGACGCGGCTTGCCGAGACGGGATGGGAGGACGGCGTGCTCCGCGCCGGGCGGGGCAAGATGATCCAGCTGCTCCGGGAGTCCCCGGACAGCCTTGACCAGTGGGGCACGTTGTCCCCGGAATATCCTGACGTGGAATGGCATTCAAAACTGATCGCCCTGCGGAGCATGGAAGGCAAGCGCCTTGAATTCCGGCTTGTCGAAAACCGCGGGACAACCTTCCGGGAGCTGCTGCTTGAATACATCCTCCCGCGATAGGGCTTCTTCAAAAGGCATGCACGGGTTCACGCTCGTGGAACTGCTCATCGCCATGACGCTCACCGCCGTCATCGGCATGGTGCTGTTCAGCACCTACAGCATGGTCATGGACAACGGAAAAACCGTGCGCGGCCGCGTCCTTGAGCGCGAAAGCGAGCGCGTCTTCTGGGGCATCCTCGACAACGACATCGCCGGGCTGTGCCTCATCGACGACAAGCGTTCCACCTTGCCCCCGATCTCGCGCGAACCCATCGTCCCGTCCGACGCATTCTACCGCCTGACGGAAACGGACAAGCCGCAGCCCTCCGACGACGAGGTGCTGCTGTCCTTCGCCACCAGTTCCCATCTGGCCGATGTGCCCGGCAGCCCCCTCCCCGGCCCGGTGTGCGTGGAATACGTCCTGCGCAACGGCAGCCGCACCGCCGCCTTTATCCGGCGCGAGCGGGCCTACTGCGGCGTGGAGGGCGATTTCCCGTGGTCCGAGCTGGTCCTCGCCCGCAATGTGAAGTCGCTTGAGGTCGCCCTTTATTCCGCCAAGACGCAGTTCGTCGACGACTGGCCATCCCCGCTCAAGGCCGATCAAACGCCCGAGGCCATCCGGTTTACTCTGCACAAGGAAGGAGAGGAAGACCCTGAGGCCTTCATCGTCCCCGTCTTCCCCCGGAGGACACATGCGCTCAGATAGGGGAATTTTCTTCAAGGACAAACAGCGGGGCGCCGTGCTCATTCTGGTGCTGTTCGTGCTCGCCGGGCTTTCCGTGCTGACCGTGGAATTCAGCCGCGACGTGCTGCTCGATCACGCCATGTCCACGTCCACCCGCTCCATCCTCGCCGCCAAACCGCTCATGGAGTCCGGCGAGCGGCTTGCCGCGGCGGTCCTTACCCGGAACAGCGAAGACGGGACGCCGGATCACGCGCGGGAGGACTGGGGCCTGTTCGGCCTCGGGCTGGAACGCCTTTCCGCCGAACTGCCGGGCGCGACCCTCTCGGGCTCCATTGAAGACGAAAACAGCCGTTTCCCGATCAACGCGATCTTTTACGAG
>USCL01000367.1 GCA_900553145.1 uncultured Desulfovibrio sp. | reverse complement strand
AGAGAGAGAGAGAGAGAGAGAGAGAGAGAGAGAGAGAGAGAAACCCGTTCTCCAGAACGGGTTTCCCGCCCTTCCCCGAACCCCATTCCTCCTTTCCCCAAGACGTTCGGCCTTATCGGATCCCTGTTGGGAGGCTTTCCGGGGCCCGTTTCCCGGCATCGCCGCTTCCGGATGCGCATAGGAAGCAACGATAAGCCGCTATCTGCCGCATCATCCCTCCATCAAGGTTGGATATATACTGTTTTAGAGGGGGCCTTGCGGGCAACCTCGTCGGCGGTTGGCGGAAAGGCGCCGAAGAACCGTTTGCCGCACGCAACACGGCAAGCAAAAGGGCCTTCCCGGAGGGAAGGCCCTTGAAGTCGTCATACGGCGGCGCGTGCTACACGAGGCGGCCGATGTTGTCGATGCGTTCGCCGGGCAGGAGCAGGACGGGCGGCACGTCGATCAGCGTATACGCGCCGGAACGGCCGGACTGGGCGAGGCGCACGGCGGCGCGGGCGCTGGATACGAGGACCTGAGCGGTCAGGGCCGGGTTGTCGATGCGCATGTCGAACGTGAAATGCTGATTGGCGGTGAGCCCGGAAGCGCCGACGCGCTCCATCAACACGCCGTGGGAGGCGTCCGCCACGCGGGGCAGCTCGTCCCTGGTCACTTGGCGCACATCCAGCGGATCGTGGCTGAAATAGGGATCGGCCTGAATGGCGGCCTTCACGGCTTCGAACGTCGCCCCTTCCTCAAGCACCACATAGACGAGGCGGGAATGACGCCCGCCGCCCATGGGGATGGTGATCGAGGTGGCGTCGGCCACGCCGGAAATGGCGCGGGCGGCCACGGAATGGCCCATGGAACGGCCACGCCCGAAGTTGGTGAAGGTGACGCCCACGGGGGCCATGGCCTCAAACAGGGCGCGCATCACGGAGTCCGTGCCGGGGTCCCATCCGGCGGCGGTGACGGCGACGGCCTTGCCTTTCACGGCCTGCGCTTCAAGCAGCCCGATGGTTTCGACAATCCGATCGTGGATGTCGAAGCTGTCCACGGTGTTATACCCTTTTCCGAGCAGATCGCCCGCCACTTCGGGAATCTTGCGGGACGGGGCGCACAGCAGCACCACATCGGGCTTGCCCGAGACGGCTTCCAAATCCGCAAGGCTGGCATATTCCGGGACACCGCGCAGATCGTGAGCGTCCTTTCCAAGGGATTCTTTCCGGCGGATGACGCCCACGCAAGTGAAATCGGGCTGGATTTCCAGCGCTTCGATGGCGTAACGTCCGATATTGCCCAAACCCATAACGGCAGCTTTTATTGGCATTTTGGCCTCCAGATAATGAATATAGTCAAGTAAAACACGAAATTCCCATCTTGTAAAACGGACGAGATCAGGCCGTTTTCTTCAGTTTGAAGCGGATTCTGAGGCGTCCGGGCCCCTCATCGCCCTGCGGCGGGGTAAAATCATGCGAAACCAACCGAAACGCGCCGACCTCGGACGTATTTTCCACATGCTCCCCGATACAGGGGCAAATATCATAGCCGCCCACGGTCACGATGCGGACCATCAGCCCTTCTTCGCCTTCAAGATGCGCCGGCAGACGGCCGAGATCGACCAGCTTGCCCGCCTCTTCGCGGGGCAGCATCTCCGTTTTCACCGGCAGATGCTGCGCGAGGACCTCATTGATCTTCAGCTCCAGCTCGGCGGCCTCGGCATCCTCCAGCGGGCGCGGGAAATGATAATCACACTTGGATTTGTCCGCGTTCAAATGCGAACTGAACGAACGCCCGCACCCGAACATACGCACCATCGTCTGGTTCAACACATGCTCCGCCGTATGCATGAACGGATCGTATTCCTTGCTCACAGGAACTCCTTCTCGTCTAAAGTGCTCGAAACCGCCCCACCCTATCCGATCCCTCCCCCGGAAACAATCCGCCCGCGCATGCATCCCCCCGTCGCTTGAAATCCCGCAGTGTTCCCCGTATGCTGGGACACCCAACATCAGGACGAGCATGCAAAAAACCGACCTCCTTCCCGAAGACGACGTTCCCGGCTGCGAACTGCGGGAGCCAGAAAGCCCCATCGACGCACCCTATGCCGTGGACATTCCCGCCGTGCCCACCGCGCTCGGCGCGCTCGACGCCGCATCCCGCGCCGAATTTTGGGCGGCGCTGGCCCTTTCGCATACCGACGGGCTCGGAGCCCGGAGCCGCAAACGCCTTTTGGACTCGTTCGGCTCGGCATTCGAGGCCGTGCGGCGCGTCGGCGACTGGCGCGAAGCGGGGCTGCGGGAAGAGCTGATCCGCGAGTTCCGCTCCGAGAAGTGGCGCGATCCCGCCCGGAAGGAATGGGACGCCACGCGGAAACTCGCCGGGACCGTCCTGCTCTGGACCGACGGCCGCTACCCGGCCCTGCTCCGGGAACTGCCGGACGCGCCGATACGCCTTTACTGCCAAGGCGACATGAGCCTGCTCGGCAATCCCTGCGTGAGCATCGTCGGCACCCGGACATGCAGCAGGGAAGGCATCCGCGCGGCGCAAGCCGTCGCCAGCGGCCTCGCGGCCTCGGGCGTCACCGTGGTTTCCGGCCTCGCC
>USCL01000366.1 GCA_900553145.1 uncultured Desulfovibrio sp. | reverse complement strand
GCAACCTTCAAGCCCGCATCAGTCAAGGGAAAGTCAAGTATCCGTCAAGCAGAATCGGCCTTACCCTTCATTCTCATCTTCCCTGACCCCCTATAGCGGCGCTGGAGAAGCTGACCAAGGACGGCGACGATCTGCCTCTTGTGCTGGGGCTGCAATATATGGGGCGCTTCGTGCTCAAAAGCCAGAAGGTCACACACCGCATCATGCACAATGGGGTCACCCTGTCCGCCGAAGAGGCGCTGGCCCTGCAGGAGTACAACTGATGGAACTGACCGTGGACATGGCCCAGCCTTCCGCCGTGGAAGTGGGTGCAACGGGCCTGCGGGGGCTGGCGCAGGAAATCCGCACCGTGCTCGGAACGGCCAAGGGCAGCGTGCCCCTCGACCGCAACTTCGGATTGTCGTGGGACACGGTGGACCTGCCCATGCCGCAGGCGCTGCCGTTGCTGGTGTCGGATATTGCCGAAGCCATCGAGCGCAACGTCCCGCGCGTCCGCATAAAGGACGTGCAGTTCGGCAACGGCGTTGCCGACACCAAAGACGGCAGGCTGCTGCCTATCGTCACGGTGGAAATCCGGGAGGAATACATCCATGAGTTCCGTTAATCTCACCGCCTTGCCGGATGTCCATTTCGCGCCGCAGAGCGCCAGCGAAACCGAAGCCGCGGTCATCACCGCCTACGAGGCCATCGCCAAGGTCACCCTGCAGCCCGGGGACCCTGTCAGGCTGTTCCTCGAAACGCTGGCCTATACGCTGTGCGTCCAGAACAGCCTCATCGATCTGGCCGGCAAGCAGAATCTGCTGGCTTACGCCTCCAAGGAGCACCTTGACCATCTGGGCGCGCTGATGGGCGTGGTCCGCATTCCGGCGCAGCCCGCGCGCTGCACCATGCGTTTTGCTCTGTCCGAGCCGAAGACGTTCGAGGTGCCTATCCCCGAAGGCACGCGGGTGGCCACGCAGGCGGGCAACGTCCTGTTCGCCACAACCGGCACCGTGAGCATCGCCCCCGGAGAAAGGGCGGTGGAGGCAGTCGCCTTTGCGCTGACTGCGGGGTCGGACGCCAATGGGTTGGTGCCCGGCCAAGTGTCGCAGCTGGTGGACCCGCTACCCTATGTCACCGAAGTCGGCAACGTCAGCCAGACGTTGTCCGGCTCGAATGAGGAAAGCGACGACAGGCTACGCGAACGCATCCGACTTGCGCCTGAAAGTTATTCCTGCGCCGGTCCGGAAGGGGCCTACCGGGGGCTGGTGCTGGCTGTCAATCAGGATATCGAGGAAGTGGCCGTCCACAGCCCGACGCCGGGCGTGGTGGACGTGCGCTTCACCCTGACCGGCGGAGAGTTGCCGGACGCGGCCATGATTTCGCTCGTGAGCGAGGCGATTTCCGGCGAGACGGTGCGCCCTCTGACCGACACCGTGCTGGTGGATGCGCCCGATGTGGTTCCCTATGCGCTGAAAGGCCGATGGTATCTGCGGCGGAGCGACGCTGCGTTGCTGACTGCCGTCACCAGCGCCGTGGACAAGGCCGTGGAGACTTTCCGACTTTGGCAGCGGTCCAAACCCGGCAGGGACATCAATCCCACTAAGCTGGCCAGCCTTGTGGAGCGGGCCGGAGCCAAGCGACTTGAGTTGGAAAGCCCCGTTTTCACGCCGCTGGGCAAGGTCGCCGTCGCCCGGGAAACGAATGTGGAGCTGTTGTTCGGCGGGCTGGAGGACGACTGATGCGCCTGAAAAACAAAGGTAACTTCGCCGCCATGGACGTCGGCATGCCGCGCAGCGCGAACGAAGCAAAAACCGCGCTTTTTGCGAGTGAGAGCGTATCCCGCACATCATGTGCGGGGGCGCGTCATCTGGGGGACGACTGATGGCGCGACGCATCGGCAATACTCCCTTTGTTGATCTGCTACCGGCCAACCTCGCGGGCGACCCGACGTTTCGAGCTGCGGCTTCAGCTCTGGACAGCGGGCTGCGTCAGTCCGTACTGGCCATTCCCGATCTGTTGCTTTTCGCCCGGCTGGCGCTGGCCGGTCCGGAGGGCCTTATCGCCCCTTTGGCCAGACTGGCGGAGCTTGCCGGCGGCCTGCCCGACCTGCCGGAGACCGTGCTCGATTCCCTTGCGTGGCAACTGCATGTGGATGGATACGAAGCGGCCCGGGCCTACGACGACAAGCGCCGGATGGTGGACCGCTCCTTGCTGCTGCACCGTCGCAAAGGTACGCCGTGGGCCGTGACCGAGGCGCTGCGCGCGCTCGGCTACGCCGACGCAACGATCAGCGAAGGAGGCGGCATCTGCCGCTATGATGGGGAAATTTCCCACAACGGCGCGGATACCTATGCCGCCGGCAACCGCTGGGCGCTGTTCGACGTCGAAGTTGATCTGGGCGAGAGTGAAGGCATTTCCGTGGCCGCCGTGCAGCGTCTGCGGACCGCCGTAGAGGCGTGGAAGAACGTCCGTTCCCATTTGCGCGCGGTCAGCTGGCGCGCAACCATGGAAGACGCCACGGCCATGGATGAGGAGCTGACCGCTCTGCGGGTACTCCCCGAGCTGGAGGATGTGCGGGAATGGGGATTCCCTCTCTACAACGGTGCCATCCGCTACGACAACGGCTGTTTTCGCCGGTACGACGGCGCGTTGCGCTACGGCGG
>USCL01000365.1 GCA_900553145.1 uncultured Desulfovibrio sp. | reverse complement strand
GGGCAGGGCCGGATGTGGCGCGGGGGCGCGGCCCGGCGCGCGCCATCGGCCCTCCCGGCAGGCCGCCTAGCGGCGCCAGCGGCCTTAGAATAAGTGAATCTATAATTGAATCAACGAGATATACTCACTATCCCGGAAAGGAGATATCTCATGGCGATCACGTGACGGGTACCCTTACTCTCATGGAGACAGGAAAATGGCTCAAGACGACAGCAATAAAATCGGTGTAGTTGCCGCTACGCTCATGGTGGCGGGCAACATGATGGGATCGGGCGTATTCATGCTGCCCGCCAATCTGGCGGGCATAGGGAGCATCGCCCTTCTCGGCTGGCTGATCACGTGTGTGGGGGCCATCGCTTTGGCGCTCACGTTTGCGAAGCTGGCTTCCATCGATCCGGCGGCAGGCGGGCCGTATGCCTACACCCGGAAGGCGTTCGGCGACTACATGGGGTATCAGACCAACCTGATCTACTGGCTGGCGAACGTTATCGGCAATGTCGGCCTCGCGGTGGCGGGGATCGGCTACCTGACCCACTTTTTCCCTTCGCTGAAAGATCCCCTTCTTTTCGCCCTTGCGCAGATATTCGTGATCTGGCTTTTCACCTATGCGAACATGCTTGGCCCCAAACTGGTCGGGCGCGTGCAGTCCGTTACGACGATCTTCGCCCTGTTCCCGATCCTCGGCATGGCGATCCTCGGCTGGTTCTGGTTCAATAAAAGCACCTACATGGCGGGATGGAACGTGACGGGGCAAAGCGACGTCCGGGCCATCAGCGAAACCTTGAATTTCACGCTCTGGGCCTTCATCGGCGTCGAAAGCGCCTCGGTATCCGCCGGGGTGGTCAAAAACCCCCGCCGCAACGTGCCCATAGCGACCGTCGGCGGGGTCATCCTCGCCGCCGTATGCTATGTCCTGAGCTCTTCGGTCATCATGGGGATGATCCCCAGCAAGGCCTTGGCCGTCTCCTCCGCCCCCTTCGCCGATGCGGCGCGGCTGGCCCTTGGGGATACCGCCGCCAATATCGTCGCCGTCTGCGCGGCCATCGGCTGCCTCGGCTCGCTCGCCGGCTGGACCCTGCTGGTCGGGCAGAGCGCCAAGGCCGCCGCCGACGACGGCCTGTTCCAGAACGTCTTCTCGCGGGTCAACCGCAAAGGCGTCCCGTCCGCGGGGCTGGGCATCGTCGCGATCCTCATGACGCTGCAAGTCCTGGCGACCATGTCGCCCACGGCAAGCCAGCAGTTCGGCAAGCTGGCCTCCATCGCCGTCATCATGACGCTCCTCCCCTACATCTATTCGTGCATTTCCATCAAAGTCCTCGGCTACCGGGAACTGGCCCCCAACCAGTACGCCGTCTATACGATCATCGGCCTTGTCGGCGCCATCTACAGCCTGACGGCCCTGCTGGGTTCCGACGGCGAACAGACCCGGTGGTCGCTCATCTTCGTCATCGCCACAATCGTCTTCTATTCCGCGGCCATCACGCGCAAGCGCGAAATAGAGGAAAAGCATATCCATCCCGGCGGGATATCCCCCCGCTGGGTTCGCTACATCGCACTGACGATCACCATCCTCGTTCTTATCGCCACCTTCTGGATTTCCGTCGGGCAGCATGAACACCTCACCCTGAAGCGCAGGGCCATGCTCCCGGGCATCCTCAAGGAACAGGTCGTGGACAAGGCCGCCGCCCCCGCCCCGGCCACGCCCCCAGCAGACAGTGCGAACTGATTCCGCGGATTCATCATTTAACGGATAAGGAGTTATCATGATTTCACATTCACCACAAAAACTGCGTATGAAGGTTCTGATGGCTCACGGCGCATGCCCGGCGGATTCCGCGGCGGGCCGCGTCATCAGGGAACTCGGCGCCCAGCTCATGGAAGACGAAATCGAAGTCCTGGCCGCTACGGACACCTTCGACGCCATCGCGCTCATCCAGTCCGAACCGCTCATCCAGGCGCTCCTGCTGGACTGGGATCTCGGGGGCGACGAACACCGCCCCGCCATGCGCATCCTGGCCGCGCTGCGGAACAGGAACCACAACGTCCCGGTGTTCCTGTTCACGGATCGGGAAAACGCCGCCCAGATCCCCCTTTCCGTGCTGCGCCAGACAAACGACTTCATCTGGCTGTTCGAGGATACGGCGGCCTTCATCGCCGGGCGCGTCGCCGCGGCCGTCCGGGCGTACAGGAGCCGCATCCTGCCGCCCATGTTCCAAGCCCTCGCCAAGTTCTCTCAGGTCCACGAATATTCGTGGCATACCCCCGGCCATACCGGGGGGACGGCGTTCATGAAGTCGCCTTCCGGGAGGGCCTTCTTCGACTTCTTCGGCGAGAACATCTTCCGTTCGGATCTTTCCATTTCCGTGGGCGAGCTGGGTTCCCTGCTCGACCACTCCGGCCCTATCGGCGAAGGGGAAAAATACGCCGCCTCGGTCTTCGGCGCGGACAGGACGTATTGCGTGACCAACGGCTCCTCCACGTCGAACAGGGTCATCCTCATGGCCAGCGTCACCCGCGATCAGGTCGCGCTGTGCGACCGCAACTGCCACAAATCCATCGAGCACGCCATCACCATGTCGGGCGCGCTCCCGACCTATATGCTCCCGTCCCGGAACCATTACGGCCTGATCGGCCCCATCCTCCCCGACCGGCTGACGCCCGGGGCCGTCAAAAAGTCCATTGC
>USCL01000364.1 GCA_900553145.1 uncultured Desulfovibrio sp. | reverse complement strand
TTAAGGATAAGGGCGTTCATGCCGATCCAGACGTTCGTGCCGATGGATACGCCGCGATCCAGCTCAAAGGCGGGTTCGACGTGCCGTGTCTCGGCGGGCCAGTGCGCATGGAAATCGGAATCCGTGATCACGCAGTTCGGCCCCACCATCGTGTCCTTGCCGATGGAAATGGTGCACGATCGCGCCGTGATCGCCGTGCCGCTGAGCTGGACGCCTTCCGCCAGCTCGATGCTGGCCGTGGGCGCATAGGTGCGGAGACGGACGGGCGCGTACAGCGTGGAGGCCGTGGCGCGCCGCGAAGAGGAAATCAGGCTGCACCCCGCCCCAAGACGGATACGGCTGCCGGGCCAGCGGCCCAGAATCACCGAACCGCACGCCGTGACGCCGGAACCGACCTCAACGCCGAACAGCAGCGCCTTGATCCGCAGGGCCAGCGTGCCCCAATCCTTCGACCAGTGGCGCTGCAACGTGATCGCGGCATAGGAAAGGATGTCCTGAACCGAAAGCTTACGCTCGATGGCCTTGCGGAGTTTGCCGATCATGCCTTGTTCCCGCTTTCGGACTGCGCCAGCTGCCAGCGGCACAACCCGTTGAAAAGGTTCGTTTTGAGCATCTTGTCGCCGCCGTGCAGCTCGCCGATCTTCGCTTGAAAATTCGCGCGGTTGGTCTTTCCGGCGGATGGGCAGGGATTCGACCAGACCGGCAGCTCCCAACGCCGCGCCGCCTTGATGATGTCCGGCTTTTCCACAAGGAGCAGGGGCCGGATAACCTTCAATGCGCCTTTGAAGAAGTCGTCGCACATGCCCATGCCCTCGACGCGCCCGTTCTGGACGAGGTTCATAAAGAACGTCGTGACCAGATCGTCGGCGTTGTGCCCGAACGCGAGATGCGTCAGCCTGTACTGCTGGCATACCTCGAACAGGCGGGTGCGGCGCAGCATGGCGCAATAAAAGCAGGCGGAATTACGGCGGTTTTCCGGAGAATGCCCGCGCGGGCCGTGATCCGTGACCTCAATATGCCCGGCAACGCCGTGCCTTGCCAGATATTCGACGAGCGGCGCGTGGTTCGCCGGATCGAAGCCGGGATTCAGGTGGATCGCCATGATGTCGAACCGGAACGGCACGATGCGCTGACGCCGCCGGAGCACCTCCAGCAGCACCCAGCTGTCCACGCCGCCCGAAACGGCGACCCCGACTTTCGCGCCGGGACCGACCATCCCAGTGCGCTGCATGGCTTTTCCCGCGCTTTTGACGCAGACCTGCTGCGCGTAAGAGAGCTTTTCTTTCGACATCAGGACAACCGCATCTTGAAATCTTCGTAACCGAACTCCCGGACAAGCCGCGTCTCGTCGGTTTCCGGGTTCCAGCGCACAATGGAAGGCAGACGCAACCCGTTGAAGGTCGTGGTCTTCACCATGCTGTAAATCGCCATGTCCGTAAAGACCAGCCTGTCCCCGGCCTTGAGCGGCGTGTCGAAGCTGTATTCTCCAATCACGTCCCCCGCAAGGCAGGATTTGCCCGCGAGACGGCAGGTCCAGCGCTTCTCGCCGGGCTCACCGGAGCCGATGACCATCGGGCGATACGGCATTTCCAGAACGTCCGGCATGTGCGTCGCCGCCGAGGCGTCCAGAATCGCCACGGGCATATCCGCCCGCACCACGTCGAGCACGGTGGACACCAGCACGCCAGCGTTCAGGGCAACGGCCTCGCCGGGCTCAAGGTAGACCTGCACGCCGTAACGGTCGCGCACCCGCCCGATGCATTCGCAGAGCAGGTCTATGTCATAGCCTTCCTTGGTGATATGGTGGCCGCCGCCGAAGTTCATCCACTTGAGGCCCTTCAGGTACCGCCCGAACTTCATTTCAAACGCCTTGAGCGTCCGGTCCAGCGCGTCCGCGCCCTGTTCGCACAGGGTATGGAAATGCAGGCCGGAAAGCCCCTTGAGGCCGGGAGGCGGCGTCTGGGCGGGGCAGCCGCCGGCGGACGCGAAACGCTCGAACTCCCGCAGCCGCACGCCGAGCCGGGAACCCGGGGCACAGGGGTCATACATGGGCACCGCGCCCTCGGAGTGCTCGGGGTTCACCCTGATGCCGCATTCGATGGGCGTCGCGCGTCCGGCGTTCTTCGCCTCGACCATGCCCTTGAAGCGTTCCCACTGGGCGAACGAGTTGAACAGCACGTGATCAACCGTTTCCAGCAGCTCGGCCATGTCGGCCTCGGAGTAACCCGCCGCGAACGCATGGACCTCGCCCCCGAAGCATTCCCGCGCAAGCCGGGCCTCGTCGGGCGAACTGGCGCAGCAGCCGTACAGCGCGCCTTCCCCGCTGCGGGAAATGATCGGGAAGACGTCCCACATGGCGAAGCATTTCAGGGCCATCAGGATCTTCGCGCCCGTGCGCCGCTGCACTTCATCCAGAATCGCCACGTTCGAGCGCAGCTTGGCCTCGTCCACAACAAAGCCCGGCGACGGGAACCGCTCCGGCTTCAACTGTTCAAGATAGGTTTCGGTCATAGGAGATGGGGGAAAGAGTTATCGGGGGAGGGGAGGAGGAAACTTTCTAAAGAAAGTTTCCCCTTCCCCCTCCAAACCTCCCCCATCCTCTTCAAAGACTTTTGACCTTATCGAATCCCTTCCGCCGTGTTTCCCTGTCGGCAAAAGTCCTTCTCCTCCAACAGGCTCAAGAGGAAATAACGG
>USCL01000363.1 GCA_900553145.1 uncultured Desulfovibrio sp. | reverse complement strand
GGCTCCCCCCATCGCCAGCAAGAGGGCGAACAAAACAATGGAATAGAGGGACATGGCAGAGCGTTTGTTCATGGCTTTCCCGCGCAACCTGTTTCAATATAGAAGAGAGTAAAAGGATGGGGAAAAGGGGTCAAGAAGAAAATGCCCAATTTGTTTGAACAAGTGCCTTCGCCGCGGCACCATGGATAGGAGGCATCGGCTCTTTGCGGCACGGTTTTCTTGAATGAACAGGCACCGCATGAACACGGCCTTGCAGAAACATGCATGCACAACAGCATAAAACTCTTTGGGATTTTATTGAAAGGATCATGTTTCTTCTTTTTTGTTTGCGCTATCCGGGACGCCCGGAGGAAATGCTGCGGGCGGAAGAAAAACGCACTTGAGCAATCATTAGGGAAGAAAAGAAAATAATGAGCCAGCCACAGTATACGTCTTCATCTACATTCGGGAAGATGGATGATTCTTTTTGCTATAACAAAGAATCTATACGGGATTAAGATTGCTGGATGAACTTGCCTGTATGATCCGCATTACGTTTTTACCACAGTGGATATGTTCCGGTATAGCTATCCCAATAGCCGTTATTGGCGCGGGATGCATGAGCAATATGAAACGGCAGGCCATTCCCGGCGAATCCGGAATACGCAAGAAGAGAGCCGACGGGGGACTTCAAAAGCCTTTCTTTATGGCAGGAAGATGTGGTAAAAGGAAAGCGATCAATGTGTGTTGCGAGATCATATCCCGCAGGAATGGCGATGTGATAGACAAAGGCAGGCGCGGCAATCCTTCTCAAGGGATGAGCCGTTTGATCCATGCCCCTTTCGTGGAGGGCGGGTACTGCCCATCAGGAGTTTCCCATGAAGAAATGGTTGTTGGCGACGCGGCCGTGGTCGTTCACCGCGTCCGTAATCCCGTTGACGCTCGGAGCGGCGCTGGCGTGGGCCTCGGACGCCGCCCATGCCGGCTTGTTCCTGCTCACGCTTGTAGGCGGCGTGGCGCTTCAGACCGCTGCCAATATGTTCAATACGTATGGCGATTACCGGAGCGGCGTGGATACCGAGGCTTCCGCCCACGGTGAATCGCTCATCGTGCTTGGCCTTATCAGCCCCGAAGCGATGCGGCGGGGCGGCCTCGCCGCTCTCTGCGTGGCTTCCGTTGCGGGCCTCGCGCTGGGGTTCGTTTGCGGCTGGCCGATCCTGGCCTTCGGGCTCGTGGGGATTGCGGGCGGCTACGGCTACACCTGCGGCTTCTGGCCTTATAAGTACCATGCTTTCGGCCCGGTTATGGTCTTTTTGCTCATGGGGCCGCTGATGGCGCTCCCCGCCTACTATATTCAGGGAGGCTCCCTTGACTGGCGGCCCATCCTCGCGGCCCTGCCCATCGCTTGCCTCGTCGCCAGCATCATGCACGCCAACGACATCCGTGATATCGCGCATGATCGGGAGGCCGGGATCACGACCCTCGCCATGCTGCTGGGCCGCAAGAAGGCCCTCCGTTTGTATGCCGCCCTGTGTGTGGGCGCGTATGTTTTCCTGCTGCTCCTCGCCGCATCCGGGGTTGTGCCGCCGTCCGGGCTTTTGCCTTTCGTGCTCGTGCCGGGATTGTGGCGTACGCTGCGGGCCCTTGGGAAGCGGCCCCTGCCGGAATCCGAACTCGTATCGCTGGACGGCGTATCCGCAAAGCACCATTTCCTGTTTGGGCTGCTGCTCATCGCCGGGGTACTGCTGCCGCGCGGCCTTGAGCTGGCTCAGGGCCTGATCAGGGGGCTTTTCGCATGACGCCGCGCATCCCCACAGTGGGGCAGGTGTGCGGCACGCTGGCGCTGGCCGCCTTTTTCTGGTGGGTGAATTTCGGCCTGCACTGGATCAATTTCTGGATCGGCATGGGCACGGCGGCCTCGGTGCTGGCCCTGATTTCGTTCGGATTCGCGGGCATCCCGATGCGGCGCGCGGACTGGAACGGGCGGGCGGTGCTCATCGGCCTTGTTTCGGCGGTGCTCCTCTATGCGATCTTCGCCTTCGGCAACACGCTTTCCGGTTGGCTGTTCCGCTTCGCGCCGCCGCAGGTGTCGGCCATCTACGGCATCCGGCAGGAAGGCTCGCCCCTTGCCATGACGCTGGTGCTGCTGTTCGTCACCAGCCCCGCCGAGGAGGTTTTTTGGCGCGGGTTCATTCAGCGCTGGTTCATGCACCGTTTCGGCGGAAGGGACGGATGGCTCCTTGCCGTATGTGTCTACGCGGGGGTCCATGTTTTTTCGGGAAACCTCATGCTGGTCATGGCCGCCCTGACCGCGGGGTTGTTCTGGGGCTGGCTTTACCGGAAAACCGGCAGCCTTGCGCCCTGCATCCTCTCCCACGCGTTCTGGACGGTCGCCGTGTTCATCCTCTGGCCTCTGACGCCGGGCGTCTGAGGGAAGGCCGCGCGGGGATGCCCAAAAAAAAAGCGGGGTTGTCCCCCGCCTTTCTGGCCGCCTGCCTACAGCGCATTCAGCAGCATCCTGATGCCCACGACAATGAGCAGGAGGGCGAAGCACTTTTTGAGCTTGGGGACCGGCAGGGTCTGGGCGAGGCGCGCGCCCAGCGGAGCGGTGAACATGCTGACGATGACGATGCCGAACAGGCCCATGGCGGTGCCGCGCTTGTCGACGGGGAACGTCCACATGAGCACGGTCATCACGAGCGGCATGAGGATGCCGGCGCCG
>USCL01000362.1 GCA_900553145.1 uncultured Desulfovibrio sp. | reverse complement strand
CCCCTGCCCCGAATGCGGCAAGCCGCTGGCCGTAAAGTTCGGCAAAACCGGCCAGTTCCTCGCCTGCACGGGCTATCCCGCCTGCCGGTACACCTCGAACTACACCCGCGACGAACAGGGGCAAATCCACCTTCAGGAAAAGGTCAAGCCGGAGTTCGAAAAGGTCGGGACGTGCCCCGAATGCGGCAAGGATCTGGTGCTCAAACGCTCCCGCACCGGCAGCCGGTTCATCGCCTGCTCCGGCTACCCGGACTGCAAGCACGCCGAGCCCTACTCCACCGGCGTCCCCTGCCCCCGCGAAGGCTGCAACGGCGTGCTCGTGGAAAAAAGCTCCAAGCGCGGCAAGATATTCTATTCGTGCAGCAACTATCCCCAGTGCGACTATGCCCTGTGGGACTGGCCCGTCGCGGAACCCTGCCCCGAATGCGGTTCCCCGCTGCTGGTCATGAAGAACACCAAAGCCAAGGGCAAGTTCATCGCCTGCCCCGAAAAGAGCTGCAAGTACACGCGGCCTCTCGAGGGCGGCAACGAGGACGACGCGGAATAGCTTCATTTCCGTTTGCTGATGGATAAGGGCCGGGGTGACGGGCGTTGCGGCGCTTCCGCCCCGGCCCTTGCCCAATCAAGCCTTCCTGAACAAAAACTTTGCGGGACGGAGGGGCCGCAAGCCGCCCCTGCCGCCGTGCGGACCTGTTCCCCACTGTTTTTATATACATAACAATTTTGTTTTACTGATGATATCTTTTGCTGCAGGACGTCCCGGAAGGCCATTTTCAGCCGTTGGGGGGTATTTGCACGAATGGCGGGTTCAGGCTATAGTCTTGCAGTTTATCCTGATTGCCGAAGGATATGCCAAACCTACAGCCACAACCGGCCCGCCCTGTTCCGGCCCCTCCGCTCCCCAACGGGATGGAGCAGCTGTTTTCTTGAGCGTCGGCAGCCGTTTGTCATAGAGAGGGAGATTTCAGTATGCCCATCGAAACATTTCCCATAGGGCCGCTTGAAACCAACTGTCACGTCGTCATCAGCGGCTCGGACGCCGTGGCCGTCGACCCGGGCGGGGATCTGAACAGCGGCCTCGGCGAAGTGCTCGCCCTGCTCAAAGATCGGAAGCTCACGCTCAGGGCGATCCTCTGTACCCATTTCCACTTCGACCACCTCTACGGCGTGGCCGCCCTGCATGAAGCGACCGGAGCGCCGGTCTACGGCCCCGCCGGGGACGCCTCCCTGCTCGGCACCGAGCTCGGCGGCAGCGGCGCATGGGGCTTCCCCCCGGTGACGACCTTCGCGTGGGAAGACCTGAAGGAAGGCCCGCACACGTTCGGCCCGATCAAGTGCGAAGTGCTGACCACGCCCGGCCACACGCCCGGCAGCCTTTCCATCTATTTTCCGGAACTGAACAGCATCATGACCGGCGACCTGCTCTTCTACCACTCCGTCGGGCGTACCGACTTCCCCGGCAGCAGCCAGGAAGCCCTGCGCAAGTCGCTGCACAAGAAGATCTTCATCCTGCCGCAGGAAACCGCCGTGTATCCGGGCCACGGCCCCAACACCAGCGTGGGCGAAGAACTCGCCAACAACCCCTACCTCTGGCTCTAACGGAACCGCCCCGACCGGCGGCTCCGAAAGCATATTCCTCATCTCATTGGAGAGATCCCATGGCTCAGCAGAGAAACATCAAGAAAGTGGTGCTCGCCTATTCCGGCGGGCTGGACACCTCCGTTATCCTCAAGTGGCTTCAGGTGAACTACGGCTGCGAAGTCATCACCATGACCGCCGACGTGGGGCAGGAAGACGACCTGAACGGCGTGGACGAAAAGGCCCTCAAAACCGGCGCGACCAAGGCCTACATCGAAGACCTGCGCGAAGAGTTCGCCAAGGACTTCATCTTCCCCATGCTCCGTTCCGGCGCTCTGTATGAAGGCCGCTACCTGCTCGGCACCTCCGTGGCCCGCCCGCTGATCACCAAGCGCCTCGTGGAAATCGCCCGTGCCGAAGGCGCCGACGCCCTCGCCCACGGCGCGACCGGCAAGGGCAACGACCAAGTCCGCTTCGAACTGTCCGCCGCCGCCCTCGCCCCCGACCTGCGCGTGATCGCACCTTGGCGCGAATGGGATCTGATGTCCCGTACCGCCCTGAACTTCTTCGCCGAACAGCACAACATCCCGATCTCCTCCGGCGCGAAGCACTACAGCATGGACCGCAACATGCTCCATTGCAGCTTCGAAGGCGGCGAGCTTGAGGATCCGTGGGAAGAACCCCTCGAAGCCTCCCATATCATGGCTGTCCCCTTTGAAAAGGCCCCCGATGAGGCCGAGTACGTCACCATCACCTTCGAACACGGCGATCCGGTCGCGGTGAACGGCGAAGCCCTGTCCCCCGCCCAGATCATGGTGAAGCTGAACGAGCTTGGCCGCAAGCACGGCATCGGCCGTGTGGACATGGTCGAGAACCGCTTTGTGGGCATCAAGTCCCGCGGCGTGTACGAAACCCCCGGCGGCACCATCATCTACGTGGCCCACAAGGACCTCGAAGGCATCACGATGGAACGCGAGACCATGCACATCCGCGACATGATGATGCCCTCCTACGCCGGGGCTATCTACAACGGCTTCTGGTACTCCCCCGAACGCGAAGCCATGCAGGCCTTCATCGACAAGTCGCAGGAACGCGTTTCCGGCACCGTGCGCCTGAAGCTCTAC
>USCL01000361.1 GCA_900553145.1 uncultured Desulfovibrio sp. | reverse complement strand
AGGAGAGGGGAAACTTTTCTCCAGAAAGGTTTCCCCTCTCCTCCCCAATTACGCTCATTCTTCTACAATTTTTTTCAATTCCAGATAAACGCCCTCGTCGTCGAGGCCGAGACGGTGGCGGAGCTGGGCTTGCGTACCGTGCTCCACGAAGGCGTCGGGCAGGCCGATGCGCTTGATGCGCTGCCCGCGCAGGGCTGCGTTGTCGACGAGGAGTTCCAGCACGGCGGAGGAAAAGCCGCCGGCGAGGGCGTTTTCTTCCGCAAACAGCATCCGGTCGAAACGGTTCGCCAGATCAAGGAGCTGTTTTTCCGGCAGGGGCTTGACCCAGCGGGCGTCGAACACGGCCACGCTGCGCCCGGTCTCGGCAAAAAGCCTTTCGGCGGCTTTTTGAGCCGGAACCACCATGCTCCCGACCGCGATGATCACGGCGTCGGTGCCGTCGCGGAGCAACTCGCCTTCCCCGAGGGGAAGGGGGGGCAGGGAAATCAGCGGATCGGCATCGGGCAAGGCATGGCCGGGGGCGGAACCGCGAGGATAACGGATGATCAGCGGCTGGCCGAGGCTCAGGGACGTGATCAGCGCGGCCTGCAATTCGGGCTCGTCGCGGGGGGCGAGTATGTTGAGATTCGGGATGTGACGGAGAAACGAGAGGTCGAACGCCCCGTGATGCGTGGGGCCGTCTTCGCCTACCAGCCCCGCCCGGTCAAGGCAGAGCGTCACGGGCAGCTTCTGGATGCAGACGTCGTGTATGATCTGGTCATAGGACCGCTGGGAGAACGTGGAGTAGATGGCCACGAAGGGGCGGTACCCCTGCGAGGCGAGCCCCGCCGCGAAGGTGACGGCGTGCTGTTCGCAGATGCCCACATCCGCGAAGCGGGTGGGAAAGCGGGACTTGAAGTGCCCCGTCCCCGTGCCGCTGGACATGGCGGCGGTGACGGCCACGATGCGGTCGTCCTCTTTGGCGAGGCGGCAGAGCGTTTCGCCGAAAATATCCGTATAGGTCGGCGGCGCGCCCGCAGGCTTGGGCTGTGTCTGCCCGGTGGCGATGTCGAACTTGCCGAGCCCGTGGAACTTGGAGGGCTGCGCCTCGGCGGGCGGATATCCCTTCCCCTTGCGGGTGAGCACGTGCAGCAGGACGGGCTGGTCGTCGATGGAGGCCGCCATCCGCAGATGGCGTTCCAGCTCCTCGATGTTGTGGCCGTTCACGGGGCCGATGTAGTTGAAGCGCAGGGCCTCGAAAAGCATGCCCGGCGTGAATACGGTCTTGAGGCTGCGGTGTGTGCGGTGGGCGTATTCCGCCATTTCGTCGCCGATGCCGGGGATGGACTTGAGCCAGTCCTTGACTTCCCTGCGGACCCGGCGCGCCCAGCCGCGTTCCATATTGCGGCTGAGGAACAGGGACAATGCGCCGACATTGTGGGAAATCGACATTTCGTTGTCGTTCAGGACCACAATGAGGCGGCGGCCCATGTCGCCCGCCTGGTTCAGGCCTTCAAAGGCCAGGCCGCCGGTGAGGGAACCGTCTCCGATGACCGCGAGCACATGATTCTTTTTCCCGGCCAAGTCCCGCGCCATCGCCATGCCGAGAGCCGCGGAAACCGACGTCGAGGAGTGGCCGACGCCGAAATGGTCAAACGGGCTCTCTTCGATTTTCGGAAAACCGCTGATGCCACCCAGCTGGCGCAACGTGTGGAAGTTTTCCGATCTTCCGGTCAGCAGCTTCCATGCGTAGCTTTGGTGCCCCACGTCCCAGACAAGTTTGTCTTCCTCGGGGTCGAAGACGGAAAGGAGCGCGAGGGTCAGCTCGACGACGCCGAGCGAAGGAGCCAGATGCCCCCCGTTGGCCGCGACCGTGCGGATAATGGTCTGGCGCAGTTCCGCCGCCAAGATCTGCTTGTCGGCGGGGGACAGGTCCGCCACCATGGAAGGATGCGCGATGCGGGCGAGAAGGGGAGGAAGGGTACTATCCGTTTCGTTCATGAAGAGTGCGTTCCTGTTGTCTGGTGCAGGTTGCCGGGCTCGGACGGGGCGAGGGCCGCCTGCTCCTGTGGTATGCGGAACTCCCTGTATAGCTCCACCTTATCGAATTGGCAAACGGCTCTTGCAGGGATCGGTGTTTCCCCGGTGCGGGATCGGGGATGTTGCGCGCTATCGGTTTCGTCGGCAGGCTTATTTGTTGCGGCTCACCAACATGAGGGCCAATCCCTTGAGGAATGCGGCCTCCTGCCCGGAGAAGGCGTTCAGGCTGTCCGCTGCCTTTTCGGCGAATTCCTGCGCCAATTCGCGGCTGCGGCCGAGCCCCATGAGCGAAGGATAGGTGGTCTTGCCCATTTCGGCGTCGCTTCCGGCGGGTTTTCCGAGGGTGGCTGTATCGGCTGTCTCGTCGAGGATGTCGTCGACGATCTGGAAGGTCACGCCGAGGGCCTCGCCGTAGGCGCGCAGGCTGGCGACATCGGATTCCGAGGCTCCCGCAAGGAGCCCGCCGCTGATGCAGGCCACGCGGAACATGGCTCCGGTCTTGAGGGCGTGGAGCGTTTGCAGGGTTTGCAGCGGCACATCCGTTTTCCCGGTGCAGTCCATGTCGAGGATTTGCCCTCCGACCATCCCGGCGGACCCGGCGGCGGAGGAGACGGCGGCGAGCGCCTTGAGCACCTGCCCGGCGGGGAGGTGCTTTGCGGTGGAGGCCATGAACCCGAAGGCGTCGGTCAACAGGGC
>USCL01000360.1 GCA_900553145.1 uncultured Desulfovibrio sp. | reverse complement strand
GGGGGGAGGTTTGGAGAGGGGGAGGGGAAACTTTCCAAGAAAGTTTCCCCTCCCCCTCTCCAATTGTTATCCTTCCGCTTCTAAAAACGCCTTGGCCTTCTCCTGAGCTTCCTGCGGAAGCAGGGAAAACCACGGCGGAAGGCGGAACGCTGTGAATTCGGGAAGGGATACGCGCCCGTGATGCAAAAGAAAACAGGAGGGGCAGCACAGGGCCGCGCCGTAGAGGCCGTCCCCCGCCAGCGGATGCCCGGCGGCGGCGAGATGTGCCCGGATCTGGTGGCGGGCACCCTTGCGGATGCGGCAGCCCACGAGCATGAGCGGGGCATCGGGATCGCCGGATTCGACGAGGCCGGGAATCTCTCCGGCTGTCAGCGGGGACAGGAGGGTGACGTCGGTATGGCGCACCGGATCGGGATCGTCGGTATGGCGCACCCGCGTCTTGTTCCGCGTGTCCGTGTCCAGACGGCGGCCCACGGTGAAATCGTAGAGCGGCTGGCCTTCTATCAGCGCCAGATACAGCTTGTCCGTGTTGCCGATGCGCTCGGCGCGGTACCAGCGGCGTTCGCCTTCGTCGGCGCAGGCCGCGAGCACCAGCCCGGATGTAGGCGCGTCCAGCCGGTTGAGGAGGCGGGAGGCATACCCTTCCTCTTCGGAAGGCAGCAGCCCGCCGAGCAGGTTTTCGAGGCTCGGGGAAAGGCTTCCCGCCAGGGCGGCGGTGTGCATGCCCGCGGGCTTGTAGAGCGCCGCAAGCCCGCCTTCCTTATGGACGAGGGCAGGTGCGTCCTCTGGGGGGCCAACGTTTTCCGGGTCCGGCAGGATGAGGATTTCCTGCCCGGCGCGCAATTTGAGGCCGGGGATGCCGGGCTTGCCGTTTACCAGCACAAGGGCGCGGTCGCAGAGGCGGCGGCGCGCCCGGAGGCCGAGATCCGCCAGCGCGAACAGGTCGGGCCGGGCGGCTTCCTGCCCGGGGGACGGGGAGGCCAGCAGAAGGCCGAGGGCCTTGTCCAGACGCCAGCCCTGCGCTTCCTCGGGCACACAAAAAGAGATGCCACCGCTTTCGGGGTGGTTCGGGGGGGTAGGCATCAGGCGGGCTTAGTGGTTGTTGGGGGAAGATTTCTTGATGTACGTCAGGCCTGCGGCGACGGCGGCGATGCCGAGGAAGAACCAGATGAAATCCATGAGGGGCTCCAGCGTTGAAACGGTTGCAGATGCCTTGGAGTGTAGCGTAAAGGAGAGGGCGGAGCAAGGGAACGCTCCCGGCTCCTGCGGCGGTCCCCCGCCGGACAATGCCTATCCCGTCGTGCCCTGATCGGGGCGCGTGAACTTTTTTCCCCAGAGTATCCATGACCATACAGCGAATAGCTCTTGTCGGTGCGGGGCTTGCCGGTTGCGAATGCGCGCTGCAGCTGGCCCGGCGCGGTTTCGCCGTCACCCTTTTCGAGCAGAAGCCGGAAGCCTATTCCCCGGCGCACTCCATGCCGCAGCTTGCGGAACTGGTCTGCTCCAACTCCCTGCGCTCCGACGAGCTTGCATCCGGCGTGGGCCTGATCAAGCAGGAGCTGCGTGAACTCGGCAGCGCGCTTATGGCCGTGGCCGACGCTACCCGCGTCCCGGCGGGCAAGGCGCTGGCCGTGGATCGCGAACTGTTCGCCGCCAAGGTGACCGCGCTTGTGGAAGCCGAACCGGGCATCACGCTTGTCCGCAAGGCGATCCGCGATCTCGACGATCCCGCGCTGGAAGGGTTCGAGCGTGTGGTCATCGCCGCCGGGCCGCTGGCGAGCGAAACCCTGTCGGCGTCCGTCGCGCGTGCCGTGGGCGCGGAGCACCTCTATTTTTATGACGCCATCGCGCCCATCGTTTCGGCCGACTCCATCGACATGGGCATCGCCTTCTGGGGTTCCCGCTACGGCGAGCCGGGCGAGGGCGACTATCTGAACTGCCCCATGAACGAGGACGAGTACAAGGCCTTTTATCAGGGCCTGCTCGACGGCGAAAAGGTGGCCAGCCGCGAATTTGAGCAGGAGAAGCATTTTGAGGGCTGCATGCCCGTCGAGGCCCTTGCCGCGCGCGGCGAGAAGACGCTGGCCTTCGGGCCGCTCAAGCCGGTGGGCTTCACGGACCCGCGTACCGGGCGGCGTCCTTTCGCGCTGTTGCAGCTCCGCCCCGAGAACGGGAACAAGACGATGTTCAATCTGGTAGGCTGCCAGACCAAGCTGACCTATCCCGCGCAGGCCGTCTGCTTCCGCAAGGTGCCCGGCCTTGAGCATGCGGAATTCGTGCGTTTCGGCAGCATGCACCGGAATACCTATGTGAACGCGCCCGTATCCCTGAACGGGGAACTCGCCCTGAAGTCCCGCCCGGATGTGCATCTTGCCGGGCAGATCACCGGGGTGGAGGGCTACGTCGAGTCCATCGCCTGCGGCCTGTGGGTGGGGCTGATGCTGGCGGAGAAGCTGTCCGGGCGTTCCCTGCCGAAGCCTCCGGCGACGACGGCCCTTGGCGCGCTGCTCAACCATCTGGCTACGCCCGCCAAGCATTTTCAGCCGTCCAACGTGCATTTCGGGCTCATGCCCGAGCCCGACGTCCGCGTCAAAAAGAAGGAACGCAAGCAGTGGTACGCCGATCGCGCCCGTGCCGCGTTCGGTGAGTGGCTGAAGGGATTGGAGAAGGAAGGGGATTGAAGATTGGGGAGGGGAGAGGCCCCCTTTTGAAAAAGGGGGCCTCTCCCCTC
>USCL01000359.1 GCA_900553145.1 uncultured Desulfovibrio sp. | reverse complement strand
CCAGAAAGGTTTCCCCTCCCCTCTCCAATCGTTATCCTACTGCGCGGTAGTGACCGCCGGTTCGTGGTGGCGGCGGAGGGATTCGATAAGCGACGGGCAGTCGCTCTTGTCCCAAATGGCGTCCACGGGCGCGTCGAGGGCGATGGGGAGTACCTCGTCCACATGATCCACCAGCTCGATGCGCAGGGTCTGGAGGATCTCGTCGGGCACTTCCTTGAGGTCCTTGGCGTTGTCGCGCGGGATGATCACCGTGGACATCTCGGCGCGGCTGGCGGCGAGAAGCTTTTCGCGCAGCCCGCCGATGGGCAGCACGCGCCCGCGCAGGGTGACTTCGCCGGTCATGGCCACGTCATGCCGCACGGGGATGCCGAGCAGGGCGGAGACAAGGCTTGTGGTGATGGCGATGCCCGCCGAGGGGCCGTCCTTGGGCGTCGCGCCTTCGGGGAAATGGGTGTGGATGTCGATCGCGCTGTGGAAATCGGGCTTGAGGCCGAGTTCCCCAGCCCGGGAGCGCACGTAGGAAAGCGCCGCCTTCGCGGATTCGCTCATGACCTCGCCGATCTTGCCGGTGGTGGCCACGTTCCCCTTGCCGGGCATGATCACCGTTTCCACATTGAGCAGCACGCCGCCCACGCCCGTATAGGCCAGCCCGTTGACCACGCCGACCTTGGGGGCCTTCTCGTTCTCGTCCATGCGGTACTTCTTCACGCCGAGGTAGGATTCCAGATCGTCCGGGGTGATAGTTACGCACTGATCGAGGTTGTCCTCCTCCACCAGCTTGATCGCGGTTTTGCGGCACAGCGCGCCGATTTCGCGTTCAAGGCTGCGGACCCCGGCTTCGCGCGTGTAGGAGCGGATGACCTCGGTGAGCGTCTCTTCGGGGAGGGCGATGTTCTCGGGCCTGAGGCCGTGCTCCCTGATCTGGCGCGGCAGGAGGAAGTCGCGGGCGATGTGCTTCTTCTCTACTTCGAGGTAGCTGGAAAGCTCAATGATTTCCATGCGGTCCTGAAGCGGTGCGGGAATGTTGTGCAGCGAGTTCGCCGTGGTGATGAAGAACACCTTCGACAGGTCATAGTCGATGTCGAGGTAGTGGTCGTTGAAGGTCTTGTTCTGTTCGGGATCGAGCACTTCGAGCAGCGCGGACGAGGGATCGCCCCGGTAGTCGGAACTCATCTTGTCGATTTCATCGAGGCAGAACAGCGGGTTGCTGGACTTGGCGCGCTTGAGGGCCATGATGATCTTGCCGGGCATGGCGCCCACGTAGGTGCGCCGGTGGCCGCGGATTTCGGCTTCGTCGCGCACGCCGCCGAGCGACAGGCGCACGTATTCGCGCCCCGTGGCCTTGGCGACGGAACGGGCCAGCGAGGTCTTGCCCACGCCGGGAGGCCCGACGAGGCACAGGATGGGGCCTTTGAGCGCGTTGGTGAGCTTCTGGACGGCGAGGAACTCAAGGATGCGCTGCTTGGGCTTCTCAAGGCCGAAGTGATCGGCGTCGAGGATGGCGCGGGCCTCGGGGATGTCGATGCTGGTTTCCCGCATGTCGTTCCACGGCAGTTCCAGAATCCAGTCCACGTAGTTGCGGACGATGGCGTATTCGGCGGAGGCCGGGGCCATCATGCGCAGCTTCTTGAGCTCGGACATGCCCTTTTCGCGCGCTTCCTCGGGCATGTTCTTGGCCTTAAGCTGTTGTTCCAGCTCCGCGATTTCGGCCTGCGGATCGTCTTCGCGGCCCATTTCCTTGTTGATGGCCTTGATCTGCTCGGAGAGGTAGTATTCCCGCTGGTTCTTGTCCATCTGGTCTTTGACCCGGCTCTTGATGCGCCGTTCCATCGAGACCAGCTCCATCTCGGTATTCAGAAATTCATAAATTTTTTCAAGCCGCTGCGCGGGATCGGACAATTCCAGCGCTTCCTGCTTCTTGGGGTATTCGATTTTGAGCAGGGGCAGGATGGTGTCGGCGAGCTGGCCGGGATCGCGCAGGGCGGAGACGGCGGAAAGGATTTCCGGGGTGATTTTTTTGTTGATGTGGGCGTACTCCGCGAGGATTTCCTTCGTGGTACGCACCAGAGCCTCGGTTTCGGGGCCGTCATTGCGCACGATGGGCAGCGGCGTGACCACGACCTTGGGGAAGGCGTCCGTGCCGAACGGATTTTCCTGATCCTCGGGGGTGAGGGGGCGCCAGCTGATGCGGTACAGGCCTTCGAAGAGGACCTTGATCGGGCCTTCGGGCAGCCGCATGTACTGGAGCACGCGCCCGACCACGCCGACGGCATAGAGATCCGCCGGGTTGGGCTTTTCCAGTTCGGGTTCGCGCTGCGTTATGAGGCAGATACGCTTGCCGTAGTCGTTCACGGCGCTTTCAATGGCCTTGATCGAGGCTTCGCGGCCCACGAGGAGGGGCATGATCGAGTGCGGCGACATGACCACCTCCCGCAAGGGCATGAGCGGAAGCTCGAATCCCTCCAGTGTTGCATTGCTGGTGATGGCGTCGTTCGTTTCGTTCATGCTTGCTCCTTTAGAAGGTACGGAACTGGGGGAGAAGGAACCCTTCTGAAGAAGGGCTTCCTTCTCCCCTCCCCCAGAGCCCTCCTCTCATCTTCCCAAGACTTTTGTAACGGGCCCCTGCTCGGCTTCGTATGCCGTGAGGAGCCGCGCGGAACTTTTTCTATCGTAAAAGGAAACGCCCGCCGCGTCTCCTCCCCACCGGTCGAAAGTCTTTGGAGGGGTTGGGGGTGCGGGGGAA
>USCL01000358.1 GCA_900553145.1 uncultured Desulfovibrio sp. | reverse complement strand
GGGGAGGGCTTTCTTCAGAAAGCCCTCCCCGCCCCCTCCAATTCTTTTTTCTACTCGGCCTTGGCGTGCAGCACGTGCACGGCGCAGCCAAGTCACGGGTCGTAGGCTCGGATCACGCGCCCCACGTTGACGGGACTGTCGACCTCGGGGACGGGAGCGCCGATGAGCGCCTCCTCGACGGCCCCGCGCTTCCCGGCGTCATCGCGGGGCGAGCAGTTCCACATGGACGCGGCCACCACGGCGTAATCGTCGATCACCCCGTTCTTGACGCGCATATAGTGGCACAACGCGCCGCGCGGCGCTTCGGTAAAGCCGATGCCCTCCCCGGACTGCGGGACTTCCGGCAGGGCGAAGGTCTGCGCGCCGGGATCCAGCTCGTGCAGCCAATATTCGATCATGCCGAGGGTCTGGTAAACCTCCTCGACGCGGGCCACGTTGCGCCCCATGATCGAGAAGGCCGGGTTCTCCCCGATCTGGCGGAACGTCTCCGCGCGCACGCCGAACATGTCGGCGAAGAACTTCTGCCCGATGGGGGAAAGCGGCTTGTCGTTGATCCACATGCGCGCCAGCGGGCCGACTTCCACGCGGTGCCCGGCATACACCGGAGCCTTGATGAAGCTGTATGCGCCGGATTTGTCCACCTGCGGGTTGGATTCGGACTTCGGGATCGGCGTCCCGGCGGGCGCGGGCTCGAACCACGAGTAGCGCACGTCCTCAAGGATGCGGCTCCCGTCGAACGGCTCGTCACGCCCGTTGATGTAGGCACCGGCGTTGAAGAACTGCTCGCCCCGCTTCTCCAGCGGGAAGACGCCCACGCACAGGGCGTTCTTGTAGCCATGCGCCATCCCGAACATATCCATGTAGCGGGAGGCGATGGTATAGACCAGCGGCAGATAACGGTTTTCCACGAATTTCCGTACCAGCTTCATGCGCGCCGCGTATTCGAGGATCGTCTCCCGGTCGGGGATCTGCGCCGCGCCGCCGCCGAGGATGCCCTGCAAATGCGGCATGCGCCCGCCGAACAGCGCCACAAGCTGATGGCACACCTGCCGGACTTCCAGCGCCTCGATGTATTCGTCCATCGCCAGCGTGTTCTGGGCTTCGGAAAGCCGCAGGTCGGGGTTCCGGTAACGAGGGATGAAGGGCACGGTGTCCGGCCCGTGAAAATAGTCCTGCCCCCCGAGATGGTAGAAATGCAGGATGTTGGACTGGAGATAATTGCCCGCCAGCATCAGGTTCCGGGCGATGCGCCCGTTGTCCGGCACATCGACGCCGCAGAGGGCCTCAATCGCAAGGGACGACGCCGTGGCATGGGCCACAGGGCATACGCCGCAGATGCGCTGCACAATCTGGGAGGCGTCGCGGGGGTTGCGCCCGCGCAGGATGGCCTCGAAGCCCCGGAACATGCCGCCGGTGATCCACGCGTCGGCGACTTTGCCGTCCTCCACCTGTACCTCGACCTTGAGATGCCCTTCAAGGCGGGTAACGGGATCGATGGCGATAACGGTCTTGCTCATGCTGCCTCCGGGGAATCAGTTTTCATAGAAGGGGGACATGCCGTCAGGGAAGTTGGGCGAGGTGCAGCCTACACAGGTCGCATTGGCGATGCACCAGTTGACCCCGCCGTTCCACTTGCGCGTGGCGGAGTCGCAGCCGCTCCACGGCCCACGGCAGCCGAGCTCGAACCGGCAGCCCTTCTTGTCCGTCAGGAAAGGCGAAAAAACGCCGTCCTCGAAAAAGCTCAGGTAAGGGCACGTCAGATGCGTGTTCGGATAAAACACCTTGGGCCGCCCCACATCGTCGAGCCCGCGCATGATCTCCAACACGCCGCCCTCCGTCCCCTTGCGCTTCATGGCGTCGAGCAGAAGGGCCAGCGTCCCGACCATCCAGTCGGGGTGCGGAGGGCAGCCGGGGACGTTGATCACCGGAGTGGGGATGCCCCTCATCTTCAAAAACTGGCTTACGCTCACCGCCTGCGTCTGCTGCCCCCGCGCCGCCGGGACGCCGCCGTATGACGAGCACGTCCCGGCTGCGACGACGGCCGCCGCGTTCCGGGCCATGATGTCCGTGGTTTCGGCCACAGTGTACTCGTGGTGATCCACCTCGCCCACAACGCAGTATTTCCCGTCCGCCTTCAGAGGGATGGAGCCTTCGACGATGAGCACATACCGGCTGTTGAACTCCTTGGCCTTGTCGAGCATGCTCTGGAAAGCGAGCTGCCCTTCGGCGGCCATGATCGTGGGATGGAAATGCATTGCGATGATTTCCAGCAGCACTTTGGCGATGCCGGGGTGGGCGTTGTTGAGCAGGGATACGGTACAGCCTGTGCAGCCCTGCCCTTCAACCCAGAACACCGGAGGACGCTGCCCGGTCAGCGTTTCCGCCAGAACATCCCGCACGAACGGGTGAAACATGCCGGAAACCCCGATCCCCGCCACCGTCCCGGTGCAAATACGCACGAAGTCTCGTCGGGTAAGTTCCATAGGAAACCTCTTGTTTCGGTTACAGACGTATTGGGGGAGGAGCCCTTCCGTAGAAAGGACGCCTCCCCCGTTCCCCACCCCCAAAATATCCGACAGCGGGGAAGTCGGACGTCACCCCCGGCGGGAGAGTGCGCCGGGAACTCCGCCTCTTCAACGTATCGTGAGGCGGCTGTGAATCAATGATTATAAGGATTAGAGAGAGAGAGAGAGAGAGAGAGAGAGAGAGAGAGAGAGAGAGAGAGAACCGGGGGAGGGAGCTTTTTAAAAAAAGCTCCCTCCC
>USCL01000357.1 GCA_900553145.1 uncultured Desulfovibrio sp. | reverse complement strand
GGGCATAGATGCCCGGATTGCCCGGGTCATCCCTGTCAGCGCTCCGACCGACGAGGAACTTGCCCACAATTATTTGTGGCGGTTCTGGCGGCATATCCCACGGGCGGGCTTCGTCACGGTTTATGATCGTTCATGGTACGGGCGCGTGCTGGTGGAGCGGGTGGAAAAGCTGACGCCGCCGGAGGATTGGAAGCGGGCTTATGCGGAGCTGAACGACTTTGAGGAGCAGTTGCAGGAACACAACAATATTGTACTCAAGTTTTGGCTGCACATTTCTCCTGACGAACAGTTGCGGCGTTTCAAGGAACGGGAAGAGATTCCGTGGAAAAACTATAAGATTACCCCGGATGACTGGCGCAACAGGGAAAAGTGGCCCGCCTATGTGGAAGCCGCCGATGAAATGTTCCTCAGGACAAGTACGGAATACGCCCCGTGGCATATTGTCCCCGCCGAAGACAAGAAGTGTGCCCGTCTTGAAGTTGTACGGACATACAGGGATGCCCTCAGGAAAGCCTTGGAGCAGAAAAAGAAGAAATGACTTCAAGGCGGCTTCTCCCCGGGAATGCTGAGAAGCTGGATGCCGCCTGATGCCTTTAGGGCTGTACAGGAAAGACGCGCCCTCCGTTCATAAAAAACGGAGGGCGCGTCTTTTGAATGCGGAGGTTCCGTATCGTGTCCCTTGCGCCCTCATCTTCATGCAGGGCAAGGGAGCTTATACGGAACGGTGTCTGATCTTTTTTTGGACAAGAAGGTTGACGCCTATGGTCGTCAGGACGGAAAAAGTCATCCAAAGGACTCTTCCAAGAGGGGACCATTCACTGAGCGGCGTATATTTCCAGAAGAGGAACACGTCAAACATGAACCAGAATACGGCGGAGAGGGCAAAGACAATCAAAAGAAGAAAAAAGTAAAAAATGCGTTTGATGATGGACTCGAATTGGGGAAATTCCATATCGCTTTCTCTAAAAAATACGTTTATGAGTGTTGAACCGAATACGCTCCATAGCCCAGATCGCTTTTCAAGAGGCGCCATTCAAAAGAGGCGCAAGAGATACGAGGCTTTTTCACGCGCAATGCAGTCTGTCCGGCAGGCTGTACACGCGAACGCGCCCCTCAAGCGGGTGTTGATCTGTCATATACAGAATAACATGAACTGTCTAGGAGGTATCACCGTTTTTTAGGAAAGGAGCGCTCAAGGATGTTTTGGGGGGAGGGCCTCCGTGCGCAACCTGACCGCTTGGATAGCGGTTGCGTCCCTTGCGGCATCGCGCTATCACCGTCCGAGCACAAGCCTAAGGAGATGAGTATGGATTTCATAAAGGTATACGAACGGATTCGAGAGCGTGGCATGGATGCGGAATGGGGAACCCTGAACAACGGCTTGCCGCAAATCAGCGTGCGGGTTTTTGGGATTACCTTTTTCATCGTTCCAGATCATTTTCCCGGATACGAAAAGGCGGAAAGCGATTTCATCTGCCTCAGGACCTTTATGCCCATGGAAACGGTCAGTGTGTGCCATAAAGCGTTCCTTGATGCGGCCTTTAATAAAATTGCCAGTAATGTTAGGCTGGTAAAAATATACAGCGTGGAAAACGATGGAACATTGTACGCCTTTTTTGAGGTACAGGCTCTGAGCACGCCTGAAGATTTTGCTCAGAGGCTCACCCCATACGCCAACGAGTGTGTGCGGGCCATCAAAGAAGTGGCGGCATTCGTCAACAGCTATCCGTCACTTGCTGAAGGTTGAGCGGTCCACGCGGATAATGAAAAAGCCCCATCTGGATTCTCGGACGGGGCTTTTTCATTATCGGGATGTCCCTATCGGATATCCCTTTATTCCTCAAAGGTTCCCTTCTTGCACAGCGTGCCTTCCCGCATCATGCATTCGCCGCGTGCGATGACGGTGTGCAGGGCTAGATCGGGCGTGAGGAGCAGAATGTCGGCGTCGGCCCCAACCGCTATATGCCCCTTCCGGGAAAGCGAGAAGGCCTGAGCCACGTTCCGGGTGATCGGGCAAAGCGCTTCGGAGAGCGGCATGCCTTCCTTCACGCAGTCGGCGAATTCCGTATGCAGGCTGCCGAGGTCGGAGGCCACAAGCCCGCTGACGCTGCCGTCGTCGCCATAACGGGCCGCGCTGCCGTTGCCGTCCGAGCTCATCAGGATACGTTCCTTGGCGACCCCCTGACGCACGGCGGCGGCGATGGCTTCCGACGGCTTCAGGGTATCCGGGCCCAACGTTTGGGCGTTCAGGCCGGAAGAAATGTCCATGAACCCGCCTTTGGCGACCAATTTGGCCGCTTCGGAAAAGGCGAAGGGGCTGCGGTTGATATGGGTGGCGATCAGGTGACGCCCCAAATGCGGCGCGCGTTCCAGCGCGGCGAATACGCAGGAAAGCCCTTCCGCAGCCGAGCCGATATGCATGATCAGCATGCCGATGAATCCGCGGAGCATCCCGCCCACGCGGGCTTCCGTGGCGATGCCGAGCAGGGTTTCGGCGGAAACGGGAGCGACACGGTGATCCGCAATGGCGATTTTGCCGCCGCGGACCTTTTCAATGAAGGCGATGTCCGAACGGATCGAGCCTGTGAGCGTCGGGGAGGGCACGGGGTAGCCTCCGGACATGATGAACGAACTGACGCCTTCCTCTTCAAGGGAATTCGCTTTGGCGAGCACGGCGTCGACGTGGCGGGTCACCCCGTCCGTGCCGAGAAGGCCGCCGACAGTCGTCACGCCCGACCGGATGAGCTTTGAAAGCGGAAGGGGA
>USCL01000356.1 GCA_900553145.1 uncultured Desulfovibrio sp. | reverse complement strand
CACACCCCACCCTCTCCGCTCCCAAGACTTTCGCGCGCGGTATCCAGCCTGTCTTCGTATGTGGAACGGGCCGACCGGAATCCACCCCTTGAACGTTTTGGATTCTTCCTGAACTCCCGACGCGCGGCCTCCCCACCAGTCGAAAATCTTTGAAGAGGAAGGGGGAGGTTCGGAAGGGGAGGGAGAAGCTTTCTCGAGAAGGTTTCTCCCTCCCCCTCCGAGTTCAACCTCCAACATACTGGTATCACCATGAAAATATGGAAATTCCGCAATCAGGCCGATAAAGGGCCCTGCCCCGCCGGATGGGCGGACAGGCTCGGCGTCCCTCAGGTCGTTGCCGACCTGCTCTGGCAGCGCGGGTTGGAGACTTCGGCTCAAATGGACTCCTTCCTCTCGCCGGGGCTGCGCCACCTTGCCTCCCCGGAATGCTGGCCCGGCATGCAGGACGCGGTCGACGCGCTGGAACAGGGCATCCGGGAAGGCCGCAAAGTGCTTATATGGGGCGACTACGATGTGGACGGCATCACCGGGGCTACGCTCATCCTGCAAACGCTCCGCTTCCATGACGTGCCCTCGACGGTCCACCTGCCGGACAGGCGGAAGGAGGGCTACGGCCTCAACATCCCCGAAATCGAACGCCTCGCCGCCGAGGAAGGGACCGGGATCCTGCTGACCGTGGACTGCGGCATCAGTGACGTGAAAGCAGTGGAACGGGCCAAGGAATTGGGCTTTATGGTGGTGGTGTCCGATCACCACATGCCGCCCGAGGAGCTGCCGCCGGCCCACGCGATCACCAACCCGCGCCTCAGCGAAGACAACCCCTGCCCGTATCTGGCGGGCGTAGGCGTGGCCTTTTTCCTCATGGCCGCCCTCAACGGCAAGCTGGAAGCCCTGTCGGGCAAGCGCATGGACATGCGGCAGGTGCTGGACCTCGTGGCGCTCGGCACGCTGGCGGACATGGTTTCGCTCACGGGCCAGAACCGCATCCTCGTTAAAAACGGCCTGCTCAAGATCGCGGAGGCCAGACGGCCCGGCCTTGCCGAACTCAAGGGGGCCAGCGGCTTTTCCCCCGTGGCCGCCCTCGGCGCGGGGCAGGTGGTCTTTAACCTCGCCCCGCGCATCAACGCCGCCGGGCGTTTGGGCAGCCCCACGCTGGCCCACGACATGCTGCTCACGGCTTCGCACGACGAGGCCGCCAAACTGGCCCACACCCTGACCGCCCTGAACGACGAGCGCCGTTCCGAAGAGGATCGCATCTACAAGGAAGCCCTCGGACAGGCCGAAGCCGACCCGAAACGCCTTGGCTTCGTGCTCTACGGCAAAGACTGGCATCAGGGCGTCATCGGCATCGTGGCCTCGCGCATCGTGGAAGCCTATTACCGCCCGGTGCTCATCCTCTGCGCGGACGGGGAAACATTGAAAGGCTCCGGCCGCTCGGTACCGGAATTCGACCTCCACGCGGGCCTCACGCGCTGCGCCGACGTGCTGCTGGGCTTCGGCGGTCATCGGCAGGCCGCGGGCCTCCGCATCGCCCCCGACCGTCTGGACGAGCTGCGCGCACGCTTCGAGGCCGTCATCCGCGAGGAGCTTGGGGAGGAACCGCTTACGCCGTCCTTAAAAATCGATGCGGAGATGCCCTTCTCCCAAGCCTCGGATTTCACCGTATTGAAAGGGCTTGAGCTGCTCCAGCCCTTCGGCATCGGCAACCCTGAGCCCGTCTTCGCCTCATTGCCCCTGCGGGTAAAAAAACGTAAAGCGTTCGGGCACTCCCGCGAGCATATTTCGCTTGAGGTGACTGAGGAGGGCTCCGGCATCACCCTGCAGGCCAAAGCATGGCGGCAGGCCGATCAGATCCCCGAGGCCATACAGGGGCAGCGCATCCGGCTCGCCTATACGCCGGGCATCAACGCCTACAACGGCATCGCCTCGGTCGAGTTGCGCGTCAGGGACTGGGAAGTGCTGTAAGGCCGGGAACATCGCGCACGGCGTGTAACCCGCTTTTCAAGCGGCATCCTCTTCCCTATACTGGGGGAGCCGCCGCACCCGGCGGACTCTTTCATCTTTTATGGAGACAGTTATGCAAAGCATCCGTATCGCCGTTCTGGCGCTCGCCCTGTGCTTCGGCGCGAGCCTTCTGCCCGTTCAGGGCCATGCCGCCGCGCCTCAGCCCAAAGTCAAAATCGAAACGAACATGGGCGACATCGTCGTCGAGCTGAACCCCGCTAAGGCGCCCAAGACCGTGAGCAATTTCCTGTATTATGTGAAGTCCGGCTTCTACAACAATACGATCTTCCACCGCGTCATCAACGGGTTCATGATTCAGGGCGGCGGCCATGCCGCCGACATGCAGGAAAAGGCCAACTCCCGCAAGCCCGTGGTCAATGAAGCCGGGAACGGCCTCAAGAACGACGCCTACACCATCGCCATGGCCCGCACCAACGATCCCGACTCCGCCACGGCGCAGTTCTTCATCAACGTGGCGAACAACGATTTCCTGAACCACAAGAACGAAACCCCGTCAGGGTACGGCTACGCGGTTTTCGGCAAGGTCGTTCAGGGGCAGGATGTCGTGGACCGCATCAAGATGGTGCCCACCGGCAGCTACGGCCCCTATCAGGATGTCCCGAAGACGCCCGTGATCATCAAGAGCATCGTCCCTGTTCAATAGCTGATTTTTCCCGTGCGTTTTCCGCGCATTAGAGATATCTCGAAAAAAAATTCGGAAAAATGCGAAAAAAAGCTTGCCAAGGCGGGAGAGTTTGCGTAGTTACTCTCCCTGTCGAGCCGGGGTA
>USCL01000355.1 GCA_900553145.1 uncultured Desulfovibrio sp. | reverse complement strand
CGCACCCCCCATTGGACGCAATCCATTTGGGATATCTGGATCCGGCGGGCCGGTTCCCTCTGGCCGCTTGCCGGGCGCATCGCCTCCTTGGCTCCCCTCCTGCCCGGCGTCCCTGCCTTGCAAACGGCCCGCGCGCTCCTGCCGCAACGCCCTGTTGCGCCGTGGCTGCGGCTCAAGCCCGAAGCACCTGCCCAGGATGAAACGCCCGTTGCCGTCTTCGCGGGCTGCACGGCCCGCAACGCACGGCCAGAATGGACGGGAAAAGCGGAAGCGCTCTTGCGGCGCTGGGGCTATCATCTCGTCGATGGCAGCGGCTTCACCTGTTGCGGCGGCACGCTCCACCATGCGGGCCTCTTTGCGGCTCAGGATGACGTTCGCCGGAAAAACCTCGACCACTGGCGTAAACTGGGCCGCCCCGCCATCGCCGTCTTTTGCGCCTCGTGCAAGCACAGCCTCGACGCCTATGCGGAAGAAGGCGGCATGGATGCCGAAGAGGCGGGCCTCTGGAAAAGCCGGGTGCGCGGCCTTGCGGATTTTCTGGCGCATCCCGCAACCGAGGCCACTGGCGAAGCCCCCGCCCTGCTCGGCTATCATCAGCCTTGCCACTGGGACGGAAAGGATCCCGATCTGCCGTTTCTCAGACACGGCTTGCCCAGATTGACGCAAGGCAAGGGGTTGTGCTGCGGCATGGGCGGCATCCTCAAGATGACCGACGCCGATGTTTCCGCAGCCATCGGGCGCCAATGCATGGAAGGTTTTGAGCCGGGTTGCAGGCACATCGTCACAGGCTGCAGCGGCTGCACGCTGCAGCTGGCTTCCGCCGCGCCCGGCGGCGTCTCGGTACGCCATTGGCTCGATGTGGTGGAAGCCGGCTAATAACGGCTGATGGCTGTGGGATATTTTCGACCGGACGGCGTTGCCTTCCGCATATGGCATGAGGCGCTTTATGGCAGAAACACGAAGGACTCTCCCCCGGATGGCCCGCATCAGGCAAACCTTCCCCCGTCCGCGAGAGGCCGATCCGGCGGCGGCAATGCGTGGGCAGATGCGGACGCTCGCGCCGCGTATCAAGCCCGGCATGACCGTAGGCATCACCGTGGGGAGCCGCGGCATCCGCAATATACTGGCCTTGTTGGAGGCCGCAGTGGAAACAGTTCGCGGGTGCGGCGCGAAGCCGGTGCTTTTGGCGGCGATGGGCAGCCACGGCGGCGGCACCCGTCAGGGGCAAGCGGAAGTGCTCGACAGTCTGGGGATCACCGAAAAACGCCTCGGCGCGCCGATCGTCACCTGCGAAGCGACACGCGCCATCGGTTCGACGCCCGGCGGCCTCACGGCCCACATGCTTGAGTCGGCGTTCACCGTGGATGCCATCATCCCGATTAACCGCATCAAGACGCATACTTCCTTCAAAGGCTGCGTGGAGAGCGGGCTGTGCAAGATGCTCGTGGTCGGGCTCGGCGGGCCGGAAGGCGCGGGCCAATTCCATAGCCTCGGGCAAACGGAACTTCCCCGCCTGCTGGTCGAAGTCGCCCGCATCATCCTCGGCAAGATGCCCGTGCTCGGCGGCGTGGGCATCATCGAAAACGCTTATGAGGAAACCGCGCTCGTCAAGGCGGTTCCTGCCGAAACGCTCATCGAGGAAGAAATCCGGCTGCTGGCGTGGTCCAAAACGCTGATGCCCGCCTTGCCCGCGGATGACCTGCACGGCCTCATCGTTGAGGAGATGGGGAAAAACTACAGCGGAACCGGGATCGACACCAATATTATCGGACGGCTGCGCATCACCGGCGAGCCGGAACCGGAACGCCCGCGTATCCGCTATATCGCGGCGCTCGATCTCTCGGAGGCGTCGCACGGCAACGCGACGGGCCTCGGGCTGACGGACTTCACGACCTGCAAGCTTATGGGCAAGATCGACCGCAGGGCCACATACCTGAACAACCTGACCACAACCTTCGTCACGCGGGCATTTTCGCCCCTATGGTTCGAAACCGAGCGGGAAACGTTGGAGGCCATGATGTTCTGCCTGCGCAGCATCCCGCTCGCCGAAACACGGCTGATCATGATCCCCAACACGCTTTATTTGACGGATTGCTACGTTTCCGAAGCCATCCTCCCGGAGCTTGCCGGCCTTGAGCGGTTCGAAGTGCTCGGCCCGCCACAGGTTGTCCCGTTCGATGCGCGGGGGGATCTCGCCGTCCGCATCGGGCAGGGCGCATAGCCTTTACAAGCGAGGACTCGCCACTTTTCCGCGGACCCAGTATCCGACGCCAACCCCCGGGCAACGGGAACGGAGCGTCCCCTCTTGCGTCGGGTATCCTTAAAGGCCCACAGTCCCTTGCGGGCAACGTACGGCGGCCTTTTTTCGGAAGCAGCACCGGGTCTTGGAGTACATACCCGGCGGGTATCACCGGATCCGTCTTTCCGAACGATCGGCATGCGGCAGGGACGGAAGGTGCGGCCAAAAACAGTCGACGAAAACAGTCGACAAAAAATCGAATATCGGGTATCTCCTGCCGGTACAATGAGCCCGGAGGGAAGAAATGGACAGGAAAGAAGAGGCCCCGGCCATCCGCATCCTGAAAGAAGCGGGAGAAGACGCGCGGTGTCTGGAGTATGACTTCGTCGAGCGGGGAGGCACCAAAGACGCCGCCCGGCAGCTCGGGCTGTGCGAGCACGAGATCGTGAAGAGCCTTGTGTTCGACGACGGGCAGGGAAATCGGGCGGTCATGGCGCTCATGCACGGCGACGAACGCGTATCCCTGCACAAGCTCCAGCGGCTCTCGGGCGTGCCGCATCTCCAGCCGAGC
>USCL01000354.1 GCA_900553145.1 uncultured Desulfovibrio sp. | reverse complement strand
AAGCCGCGCCTCGGGGCCCGGTTCCTTTCGCTGGCCGTCGGCATCTTTTTCATTATTTTGACTATCTGGGCGAATTTTGCCGAAATCGACGAGGTGACCCACGCCAACGGGCAGGTCATCTCTTCGCAGCGCACGCAGATCATCCAGAACCTTGAAGGCGGCATTTTGGGGGCCGTGCTGGTCGGCGAGGGTGAAATCGTCGAGAAAGGCACGCCGCTTGCGCAGCTCGACAACAAGCTTGCCGAGAGCCAGTACCGCGACGCCCAGAACAGGATTTTGGAGAACGAGCTTTCGATCATCCGCCTTGACGCCGAGCTGAAAAGCGAATCGCCCGTCTTCCCGGAAGACCTGTCCGCGGCGTATCCTCAGGCCATCGCCGACCAGATGGCCATTTTCCATGCCCGCGAACAGCAGCAGCACGCCGAGATGGGCCTGCTGGAATCGCAGTACGAGCAGCGCACGCGCGAGGTCGAGGAGCTGGCGGGGCGGAAACGCCAGACCGAACGCAGCCTTGCGCTTGCCGTCGAACAGAGGAACATCGCCGCGCCGCTGATGCAGCGCAAGGCGGAAATGGAGGCTGAAATCAACGCCGAAATCAGCAAGCGCCGCACGGAGCTCAATTCGTTGAAGGAAACCCTCGCCGCCGGCGGCGACCGGGTGACGCGGACCGAGTTGAAGTCCCCTGTCCGGGGTACCGTCAAGCAGATTTACATCAACACGGTGGGCGGCGTCGTCAAGCCCGGCGAAGCAATCATGGAAATTGTGCCGCTTGACGATACCCTGCTGGTTGAGGCCCGGGTTCGGCCCGCGGACGTGGCCTTCCTCCATCCGGGGCAGAAGGCGATGGTCAAGATTTCCGCGTACGATTTCTCCATCTACGGCGGCCTTGAAGCCGATCTCGAACAGATCAGCGCGGACACGATCGAGGACAAGCGCGGCGAGTTCTTTTATCTGGTCAAGGTCCGCACGCACAAGAACGCCATTTCGTATCGCAAGGAGCAGCTGCCCATCATCCCCGGCATGGTGACGACGGTGGACATCCTGACGGGCAAGAAGACGGTCCTCGACTATATTCTGAAGCCGATTTTGAAGGCTCGCCAGAACGCTTTGCGGGAAAGATAAATGATCCGCGGGGGCTGGTTTCGTGTTCTCGCGGGGTTGCTTGTTCTGGGGATTTTCGTCGGATCGCTGCATCCGGGCGCGTTCGCTTCGGATGACGACGAAATACTCCTCAGGCGGAGCTCCGTCGGTTCGCTCCTTTCGAACCGGAACAAGGCGGACGATGCCCGGGATGCGGCGCCGTCCGACCCGCCTCCGGCCGTAGCCCCGGCTGAACCCGCAAAGGAGCCGGCGCAAGCCGCCCCGGCGGAAAAACGGGGGAAAGGCGGTCCCATACGGCTGTTCGGGACGCTTGAGATGCGCGGCAAGATAGGGAACATGCCGAAGTGGACGTCCGTCCTGGAAAAAGAGCGGAAGAACCCGGGCTACGCGGATAACCGGCAGTTCCCCGGGCAGGGGACGTGGAAGGACATCAAGGCGAAGCTGTCGCGCATGTCCCCGCTTGAACAGGCGAAGGCCGTGAACATGTTGATCAACAAGTGGCCTTACCGTACGGATATGGATGTATGGGGCGTCATGGACTATTGGGAGACGCCCGCGGAGTTCTTCCAGAAGTCGGGCGACTGCGAGGACTTCGCCATCGCCAAGTATTTCGCGCTGCGTGACTTGGGCTTTCCCGCTTCCCAGATGCGGATCGTCGTGCTGAAGGATACGCTCCGCAACCTCGAACATGCCGTCCTTGTCGTCTATTTGGACGGGGACGCATGGGTGCTTGATAATTTGAGTAACGCGGTGTTGTCGCACAAACGGCTTTCGCATTACCGGCCGCAGTTTTCAGTGAACGAGGAGTACCGCTGGGCGCATTTGACGCCTTCTGCTCCTAAAAAGGCGGGCCGCTAGCCCGTCGGGCTCCGGCTGAAGCGTGTAGTGAACGACCATGCAGACGAGTGGAACGGATAAAGAGAGGGGCGTTATGGAACAAGTCATTCCCCAGTCGAAGGTGGGAAACAAGTCCGCGGCGTACAGGCGCATGGGCTGGTTTATGGCCGTCATTCTTGTGCTTGTGCTGTGCGCCGCGGGCAGTCTGGCATGGTTCAACATCAATATGGCGGAAACGTCCCTCAAGCAGGATGTGGAGCGCCGTTTGCAATTTACGGCCCAGAACAAGGCCAACGCGCTTTCGCTTTGGTTCAACTCCATGCAGAATCAGGCCAACCGCCTGATCAGCGCGGATCTTTTCCGGCTGTTCGCCTCGGAAGTCAACGGGCTGGGCAATGATCTCGCCCCGCTGCTGAAGGGCGGGGAAAGCCCCTCCGGCAGCGACGAGCTGTCGCAGCTGGCCTCGCAGCTTCCGCTCATGAGGAACCTCCTGCAGGAGTTCATCTCCTATTCCGGGTTCCTGCAGGCCCGCATCACCAACGCGGACGGCCAGACCTACCTTTCCACGGACGTCACGCCCCCGGCGCTTTCGTTGGAGCAGCAGCAGGCCATCCGGCAGACCGTCGCGTCGGGCAAGCTGAGCATCATGCCCGTGCGCAAGACCGGCAATGGGCTGGTGCTTGATCTGGCCGTTCCCATTTTCGCCCCCCAGTATGTTGAAAACCGCTCGGAAAAGCCCGTGGCGACGCTGTTGCTGTCCGTGATGGTTTCCGCCCGCCTTGGCGAGACGATCGACACGACAAAGGGCGAAACGCCGTTCGGCGTTACCCATATTTTCCAGATCGTCGGGGACAAACTGCAGGATCTCCTGCCCATGTCCGCGGACATCCAGAGTTTGCCCGGCTGGCGGCTGGGGCAGGGCG
>USCL01000353.1 GCA_900553145.1 uncultured Desulfovibrio sp. | reverse complement strand
CCTCCGCCCCCAAAGACTTTCGTAAGGGTCTACGGCGGTTGCGATGGAATGGCGGCCCCGGGCGGCTTAGCAAAAGAATGAAACGCTGAAAAAGCGAAACACGGCGGAACGCCTTCCGGGCGGCCCCCCCATCAGCCCAACGCCGTGGGAGGATGAGGGAAGGCGTTTCCGGGAAAGGGAGAGGAAGCCTTCCTCCTGAAGGATTGCCGCTCTCGCTCCCGGATCCCTCCCCATATGCATAAGGATTTGCCATGAAAAGGAATATTTATCTGAGAACGATCCCCCCGGCGGAAGCCGTGGCGCGGGTGAAGGCGTCCATAGATCGCGAAACGCTGATCCGCGAGGAAACGATCCCTTCGCACGAAGCTTCGGGCCGGGTGCTGGCGCACGCGGTGCACGCCCGCTATTCCGCGCCCACCTTCCACTCGGCGGCGATGGACGGCTATGCGGTCAACGCGCGCTCGACGTTCGCGGCGCGGGAGGGGCACCCGCTCACGCTCAAGGCCGGGGAGGGCTGTTTTGCCGTCAACACCGGCCACCCCATGCCGGAAGGCTGCGACGCCGTGATCATGATCGAACAGGTGGTGCTGGACGGCGGCAACGTCACCATTGAGGCCCCCGCCTTCCCGTGGCAGCACGTCCGTCGCATCGGCGAGGACATCGTGGCGACGGAACTCCTCTTTCCGCGCAACCACCACCTGCGGCCGTGGGACGTGGGCGCGCTGCTCTCCGGCGGCATCTGGGACGTGCCGGTCTGGGAGCGCGTCTCCGTCCGCATCATCCCCACCGGCGACGAAGTCCTTGACTTCACCGCGCACCCCGATCCCGGCAAGGGGCAGGTGGTGGAATCCAATTCCCAGATGCTGGCCGCGCTGGCCCGGGAACTGGGCTGCACCGTGGAGCGCGTCGCCCCCGTGCCGGATAGCCCCGAGGCCCTGCATCAGGCCCTGAAAGACAGCCTTGACGCGGGCAGGCACCTGACCATCTTCTGCGCGGGATCTTCCGCCGGTTCCAAGGACTTCACCCGCGCCACGCTGGAAAAGGAAGGCGAGATCCTCACGCACGGCATCGCCGCCATGCCGGGCAAGCCGTCCCTGCTCGCCAACTGCCGGGGCCGCCTCGTAGCCGGGGCGCCGGGGTATCCGGTGAGTGCGCTGGTGTGCTTCAAGGAACTGCTCGAACCGCTCATCTCGTGGCTTTCGCACCGCGAGCCGCCCGCGAAGACGGTCGTCCCCGTCGAGCTGACCCGTACCGTGCCTTCCCGGCCCGGCGTCGAGGAGCACGTGCGCGTGTCCATCGGGCGGGTCGGCGACAAGCTGGTCGCGACGCCCCTCGGGCGCGGGGCCGGGAACATCACCACCGTCACCCGCGCGCAGGGCGACGTGCGTATCCCCGAGCAGGCCGAGGGCCTGAACGAGCACGCCGTGGTCCCCGCCGAGCTGTCCGTTTCCGAAGAGGAACTCGACCGCATCCTCGTCTGCGTGGGCAGCCACGACAACACCCTCGACCTGCTCGCCGACGAGCTCATGGGGCGGCCTGAGCCTTTCCGCTTCGCCTCCACCCACGTCGGCAGCATGGGCGGCATCACGGCCCTGAAAAACGGCTCCTGCCACCTCTCCGGGATGCACCTTTTCGATCCCGAGACCGACGATTTCAATTTCCCGTTCATCAGGAAATTCCTGCCCGATACGGACGTGACGGTCATCAACCTCGCCATCCGGCATCAGGGCATCATCGTGCCGCGCGGCAACCCGCTGGGCATTCAGGGCATCAACGACTTCACCCGCGTCCGGTTCATCAACCGCCAGCGCGGGGCCGGGACGCGCATCCTCCTTGACTGGAAATTGAAACAGGCCGGCCTCAAGCCCTCGGACGTCAAGGGCTACGACAAGGAAGAATTCACGCACATGGCCGTGGCGGTCAACGTGCTCACCGGGGCGGCCGACTGCGGCATGGGCATCTACGCCGCCGCCAAGGCGCTTGGCCTCGATTTCGTGCCGCTCGCCCTCGAGCGCTATGATCTCGTCATCCCCACCCGTTTCCTCGACGATCCCCGCATTCAGGCCGTCCGCGCCCTGCTCGGCTCGCCGGATTTCAAGGCCCGCATCGAAGCCCAAGGCGGCTACGACACGCCCCTCACCGGCCAGCTCATGGGGGAAGGCGAAAAACGGATGTGACGGCCGTGAAGCCGGAGCCCGGCCCGCCGCGCATGGGCCGGGAACCGTAACCGTTAAAGGGGGCCCTTCCTCCCAAACCGTCCCTATCCTCCTAAAGCGTTCTCCTTTTGGGTGGAGAACCGTCCATGACAGGCGAGGAAAGCTATGATACGCCCGGCGACAGAACATGATCTTCAAGCGATTTTAGACATCTACAACGATGCCGTGCTCAACACCACAGCGGTGTATACCTACAGGCCGCATACGCTGGAAATGCGCAGGCAATGGTTCCGGGAGCACCGCGAAGCCGGGCTTCCGGTTTTCGTGCTGGAGGAGGACGGCGCCGTGGCCGGATTCGCCGCCTACGGGAAGTTCCGCCCTTGGCCCGCCTACAAATACAGCATCGAGCATTCCATTTATGTGCACAAGGAGTTCCGGCGGCGGCACATCGCCACCCGCCTGATGGAGAAGCTGCTGGAAGCGGCGAACGAGGCGGGCTATGCCACCATGATCGCGGGCATCGATGCGGACAATGCCGCCAGCATCCGGATGCACGAGCAATTCGGCTTCACCTTCGCCGGGAAGATCGTCAAGGCGGGCTACAAGTTCGGCCGCTGGCTCGATCTCGTTTTCTATCAGAAGCTCCTCGACGGCCCGATGGAGCCTGTGGAGAATTAGGAAATGAAAATTGGAGAGGGGGAGGGGAAACTTTCTGGAGAAAGTTTCCCCTCC
>USCL01000352.1 GCA_900553145.1 uncultured Desulfovibrio sp. | reverse complement strand
GTTTCTGTGGTGAAAGACGGTCGTACTCATCCAGATTAATCAGTCCGAAGAAAGCTTCCATCTGCTCGACATCCTTGTCCCCGCGGCCGGAGAGGCACACCAGCAAAGAGGCGTCCTTGGGCAGCGAGGGGGCCATTTTGACGGCCTGCGCCAACGCGTGGGAGGATTCGAGCGCGGGGATGATGCCTTCCGTGCGGGACAGCAGGAAGAAAGCGTCGACGGCTTCCTTGTCGGTCACGCTCACATACTCGGCGCGGCCCGTGTCCTTGAGATAGCTGTGCTCGGGGCCGACGGAAGGATAGTCGAGCCCGGCGGAAATGGAGTACACCGCGCCCGGCTCGCCGTTCTCGTCTTTGATCATGTAGGAATGGAACCCGTGCATCACGCCGGGCTCGCCTTTGCACAGGCTGGCCGCGTGCTCGCCGTAGGTCAGGCCCCGCCCGGCGGGCTCCACGCCGATGAGGCGGACGTCCGCGTCGTCCACGAACCCGGCGAACAGGCCGATGGCGTTGGAACCGCCGCCCACGCAGGCGAAAGCGGCCACGGGCAGTTTCCCGCACTCGGCAAGCATCTGCTCGCGGGCCTCACAGCCGATGACGGCCTGAAAATGGCGGACCATCGTAGGATAGGGGTGCGGGCCGACCGCCGAACCGAGCACATAGAAGGTATCGGGATTGGCGATCCACGCGGCGAGGGCCTCGTCCACGGCCTCCTTGAGCGTGCGCTGGCCGGAAAGCGCGGGCACCACCTTCGCGCCGAGCATCTCCATGCGGATGACGTTCAGGCGCTGGCGCTTCATGTCCTCAGCGCCCATATACACGGTGCACTCCAGCCCGAGCAGCGCCGCCGTCGCCGCCGTCGCCACGCCATGCTGCCCCGCGCCGGTTTCCGCCACGATCCGCTTCTTGCCCATCCGTTTCGCCAGCAGGCACTGGCCCAGCGTGTTGTTGATCTTGTGCGCGCCGAGATGGTTCAGGTCTTCGCGCTTGAGATAGATCTTGGCGCCGCCGAGGCGTTCGCTGAGGTTGGCGCAGAAAAAGACAGGGTTCGGACGCCCGGTGTAATGCTTGAAATAATAGTCCAGCTCGTCCTTGAAAAAGGAATTGTCGCGATACCGATCAAAGGCTTCGGTCACCTCGTCAAGGCGCGCCTTCAGATCGTCGGGGACAAACTGCCCGCCGTAGGCGCCGAAGAAACCGGTGGATTCGGAAGCGGAGAGGGAAGCGGAAGACGTGTTCATGGCAGTTTCCTCATCTCAGGACGGGATACCACCACAAAAAAACCGCGACCAGTATCCCGGCCGCGGTTGGATGTTTAGGCTCTGTGAAGAAAACTCGACAACCCGGCACTCTTTAACAAGAGCGCCACCACCAGCGAGCGGAGAGAAGGTTGACGAATTGAATATTCATGGGAAGTAGTATGGTTCGATTTGTTTTTCATGTCAATATCGTTTCGCCTTTTTTCTTTCACCAGCAAAAACAATCCATTGGCTCTTTGAACGTTTTCCGGGGCTTGAAGTGCGGCGGACGACGGGCTATCCTCCCCCCATGTTGACGACACGGCAAAAGCACATCGCACAAGTTTTGGCATGCCTCACGCTGGTTTATATCTCGTGGGGCTCTTGTTTCATTTCCATCAAATTCGCCATTGAGAGTTTCCCGCCCTTCATGATGTGCGGCCTGCGCATGATGCTTGCGGGCGTGCTCCTGTATCTTTGGAGCTGGGCGCGCGGCGAGCGCAACCTGCCTACCCGCAAGGATCTCTCCCAGAGTTTCGTCCTCGCGTTCTTCATGGTGTTCATGGCCAGCGGCTTCCTTGCCAAGGGGCAGGAATCCATCTCCTCAGGCACGGCGGCCATGATCCTCGGCGCGGTGCCCATCTGGATGGTGCTTGGCGGCTGGCTGTTCTGCGGCGATCCCCGGCCTTCATTGCTGCAATTCTTCGGGCTCGGGACCGGCTTCGCCGGGCTCATCCTCCTCAGCGTCAATCAGACCGCCACCGGCGCGGACTCCGGGTGGGGCATCCTGCTCGTGCTGTGCGCCGCCTTCGGCTGGGTGACCGGCTCGTTCCTCTCCAAAAAACAGGCGAGCGAGACACAGCTTTCCGTCATCCAGACGAGCGGCCTGCTGATGTTCATCGGCGGCCTGCAAAGCCTCGCGGGGGCCGCAGCGCTCGGGGAGTTTTCCACGTTCTCGCTGGATTCCGTTACCCTGCTGAGCGCGGGGGCGTTGTTCTATCTGGTCATCTTCGGGGCGATCATCGCCTATACCTGCTACTTCTGGCTCCTGCTCCACACCCGAACCGTGGTCGCCATTTCCTATGAGTACGTCAACCCGGTCATCGGCGTGTTCCTCGGCTGGCTGCTCGCGGGCGAGCATGTGGACGGCGTCATCGTCACCGCCTGCTGCCTGACCGTCCTTTCCGTTTTCTTCATCGTTTCCCGCAAGCACGGATGAGCGCGCCCCTTCCCATCCGGGGCAGGCTCGCGCCGAGCCCCACAGGGTTTCTGCACCTCGGCAATGCATGGGCCTTCCTGCTCGCATGGCTGGCTTGCCGGAGGGAAGGCGGCTCTCTCGTTCTGCGCATGGAAGACATCGATCCCGACCGTTCGCGGGCAACCTATGCGGACGCCATCATCCATGATCTGCGCTGGCTGGGCCTCGACTGGGACGAAGGCCCGGACGTGGGCGGCCCGGCGGGGCCGTACGTCCAGAGCGCCCGCATGCCTCTTTATGAGGCCGCCCTGAAACGTCTGGACGAAGCCGGGCATACCTACCCTTGCTACTGCACCCGCAAGGAGCTGCGCACACTGGCGGGCGCGCCCCATGTGGGCGACGCCGGGGCCGCCTATCCCGGGACCTGCCGCAACCTGTCCCCTGAGCGCCGCGCCGGACTGGAAGCCGCCGGACGCCGCCCCTGTATCCGGCTCCGTTGC
>USCL01000351.1 GCA_900553145.1 uncultured Desulfovibrio sp. | reverse complement strand
GCGAGGTAGCCGAAACATCCGGCAAGGGCGATGGGAAAGCCGATGGCCGCCGATGTCCCGATGGCTTTCCGCATGTCCACGTTGTTCCAGAGCAGGAACGGCACCGAGAGCGTCCCGCCGCCGATTCCGACAAGGCTTGATACGATGCCGATGATTCCGCCCGCGCACGTCATCCCCATCGTCCCGGGCAGCTGTCGAGACGGCTTGGGTTTTCTGCCGCTGAGCATCTGGGAAACCACAAAGGCAAGGAAAGCGACGAAGAAAAGCTGAAGGAAGCGCCCCGGCACTTGGGAGGCCAGAAAAGAACCGCAGAATGTGCCCGCCAATATGCCCGGCGTGATCGCGCGGACGACGCCCCATTCCACGCCCTTGCGGCGGCTATGTGCCAGCGCGCTGGAGACCGAGGTGAACATGATGCTGCCCATGGAGGTCCCGAGGGCCATGATCATGATCATATCCTGCGGGAGGCCCTGCCAGCCGAAGGCGAAAACCAGCATGGGAACGATGACGATGCCGCCCCCCACGCCAAGCAACCCGGCAAGAATCCCCGCAATGGCTCCCAGCAGACAGTAGATGGCAACGGAAGTCAGCATCCTAATCCCTCGCAGTGACGAAAAGGTGTTTGTGGGTAATGGTATCGAGATGTTCTTCGACGGCTTTGCGGCAGTCTTCGACGGATTGCCGTTCAAGGGCATCAATGATGCGCAGATGGGAAGCCATGGAGAACTTGTGCCAAGATTCGTCGCGCAGATCGGAGGTCCGGCCGTTGGCGTAATGCTCATTCAACAGGGCCATCGTGCTGCTGAGCAGCTTGTTTCCGGAACATTCGGCCAAATAGAGATGAAATTGGGCGTCCAGTTCGCCGTCGTCCCCGTCGATGAGGATGCGCCGCTGCTGATCGCACGCGATGATCTTCAAGCGGTCGAGCTGCTCGGGGGTGCGGCGGAGGGCGGCAAGCTCGGCGACCGCTGGTTCGAGTATCCGGCGATATTCCATGACTTCGTCAAACATGTGCCCTTCCGAATCCACCGCCTCAAGAATGGCGTTCTTGAGAGGTTCCATATCCGGCACCCTGACATACGTGCCGTCCCCGTGGCGGCTCTCAAGGAGCCCTCTTTCGGCAAGGGCGTGGATGGCCTCACGGACGCTGTTCCGGGAAACGCCGAAGGATTCCGCCAGAGCCCGCTCCGGGGGGAGCTTGTCGCCATCGCGGAAATGGTTCTCCGCCATGAATTGCCGGAGACGCTCCGAGAGCTTCTGATAGCGCCGGGGACGAACGGGAGGAGAGAGGGGCGTGTCGTTGGGCATCCGAAAACCTTTCTTGTTAATTGGTAAGACCAAAATGTACGATTGTTCTTTTCATGTCAACCATTGCAAAGATGTCAAACCAATATTTCCATACAAAAAGTCATTTCCAAACAGCGTATTATAATGATAAAAAAGAGAAGAAAAATTTTTATCTTGTAAAACTGTCGACGTATCGGGGAAAAGGATTTCCTTGAGGGCTTGCAAAGATGGGGCCAAAATGCGACTGATTGGTTGGAGAAGGCCAAAAAACGCATTTAATTGGTATGATTTTATAAATATCGCTAGAATTATTTGCTTTATGCTAAAGAGAAAAGGGGAAGCCATCGTCTCGAGGCATGCTTTTTTTGTTCCATGGGATATGGTTTGGTACAAAATTGGTTTAATTGCAGGGCACAATCTTTTTATTCTGTAATATGCCTATGTTATTTGTTTTTACTGCTGCACTCGAAGTCTCGGGGATTTTGTAACCTCTTCAGGGACGCTTTTCCCTAAAATCACAAATGGGGTATTACTGGTACGAAGGCTGCCGTGTGCAGCCAACGGATTTAAGCTGAATACGATTTTTTCTTGGGGGCGGAACCTTGCGTTCATGTGGGTGGGCGCGTAATCTCCTCAAACAATAGCCCTTTGATGGCCTTGCAGTGAGGATGCGAACGTTCGTTTCCAAGAGGAAGCCGCAGAAGAAAGGAGTGCCCGTATGTTTGAGTCCGCAGCGTTGGGCCGGAGTTACCCGGCAAAGGAATATGCAGCCATTGAAAACGATCTGCGCATGAAGCTGTTCAAGGCGCAGGGGGCTTGCCTCGAGCACAAACTTCCCGTTTTGATTACCATAGCCGGCGTGGACGGTTCCGGGCGTGGTGCCGTTGCCAATATGCTTTCCGAATGGATGGACGCGAAGACGATCCGAAATCATGTCTTCTGGATGCAAACGGATGAGGAACGAAATCGACCGGAAGCATGGCAGTTCTGGAACAAGCTGCCCGCCGGGGGTGAAATCGGCGTCTTTCTGGGAGGGTGGTACGGCGGTGCCATCAGGCGGTTCTGCTGCGGGGACATCGGCGAAAGCGAGTTCAACAAGTCGATGGAACGCTGGAGGAGGCTTGAGCATACGTTGGCGTCATCGGGGACGGTCATCATCAAGCTTTGGCTGCATCTGAGCAAAAAGGCCCAGAAGGCCCGCTTGAAAGATCGCCTGAAACACCAAGAGGTCCACCATTTCACTCCCTATGACAAAAAGAGCGCCGAAAATTATGACGGCCTTGTGAGTGCGGCGGCCAAAGCCATCACCCTGACCGACAGGGTGGATGCCCCTTGGACCATCATCGACGCATATGACGGGAATTTCCGTAACGCCTCGGTGGCCCGGACCATCATTTCGGCGGTTGAAGCGGCTGTCGCCGTGAAGCAGCGGAACGCGGTCACTGTGGCCCCGCCGGAAGCGGGCGAGGAAAGGGCGGGGCAGCTTTCCGCTTTGGACGCCATCGATCTTTCCAAGACGTGCGAACACGGGCTTTATAAGAAAGAATTGGCTCAGTTACAGGCGGAAGTGTATGACCTGTCCTATAAAGCCTACAAGAAGGGCATTTCCAGCACGCTCCTGTTTGAAGGCTGGGATGCGGCGGGCAAGGGGGGCGCTATCCGGA
>USCL01000350.1 GCA_900553145.1 uncultured Desulfovibrio sp. | reverse complement strand
GGGTCGCCCGCCAGTTTGTCGAGCGCGGTGCGGACGCGATCCTGCCGCGCGGCAAGGGCGAGGGCAAAGGCGGCTTCCGCCTCTTCACGGGTGGGGAGCTGTTCCTCTGTCGCGGTACGGGTGGTTTTTACGGCCACGGTGCGTCCTTTGATCAAATAAAATGACGGGAAACGGATGGCAAAAGGAGAATCCCTTTCAGGCGGCTCCCCGCACCAGACAGGGGGTTCCGACGGGGGGAGGAACCGTATGCCCCGTTTGCCGTAGGTGTTACAGAACTTCTTTTTGCTTTTCAACAGCAAGGGGCAAAGGAAGGCCATACGCGGCGCCCGACGCGGGGAAGGCGCGCACGGCCTTTCCGCCGGAGCCTTCCGGGCAAGGGGCGGCCCGTTCCGGCAAGCCCGGGGAAGGGGCCTTCAAAGGGCGACCTTCCCCGGTTTTCCGTTATGCATGCCGCCTGCGCCTGAGAGAGGGGCGGTAGCCGTTGGAGAATCCGGCGCAGCGTTTGTTGAGCGTGAGGATGTAGTTCTCGTAGCTGTCCAGATAGAAGGACAGGGCGCGGGCGAAGTTGCGCCCGAGCAAGCCGTCCACGAAAAGCTGGCTGACCTCCCGGACGCGGGACAAGATCGCCTGCGACCGGGCCACAATGACCCGTTCCTCGCGCGTCATGGAGCGGAGGATGGAGGTCAGGGTCTGCTGCGCGCAGGGCTGATACAGCCAGAAATACATGAGATCCAGCGCGTTGATGATGCTTTCCACTTGGAGGGAACGGGCTTCGGCGGACGTGAGCCGGGTAAACTCCTCGGGCCGGGACAGCAGCGAAAGGATGTCCTGATCCGGGAAGGCCAGTTCCAGCTTGGCGTAGCAGTCGAACAGGCGCTGGAGCTTGGTTTCATAGTCCCAGTACCGGAGGCGGCGGTTGTTGCGCCAGTCGGCGAGGCCTTCGATGATGGCCGCCACGGTGTCCGACGCCGTCTTGGAAATGATGGCCGCGCCGGGCTCGAGAATCAGGAGGGGGTCGGCGGTCGTGAAGAACGGCAGGAACAGCGCCAGCACGTCGTTGTAGAACACCGAAACCGGGATGGCGAGCAAACTTCGGAACAGGTTCCCGATGATGGCCTCTTTGGGGAACCCGCGATAGATGTTGTGCAGCGAAATGTATATGCTGTTCGCCCCGGCGATGATGGAGAAGACAAGGAACTGGTGATCCTTGACGGTCAACCCCAGCCCGTCCTCCAAGAGGAGCACGCGGATAAAATATTCCAGCAGCGGCACGGACAGCCCCGTGTACAGCAGCGAGTCGCAGACGCGTGTCCAGCTTACATAGTCGTTCCAGCGCAGGAGGGAGCGGCTCCACATGCCGCCTCCGCCGAGGATGGCCTGCGGAATGTTGCGCAGGCCGGTGATCAGGAACCACAGGGGTGCGCCGAACCACGCCAGCACCCACCATTCCTGCGTGTACAGGAAGGTCACCAGAGCCGGAATGAAGCCCGCCAGCACCTTGAGGGTATTGGAGATGGGCGTGCTGAGGCGCGAGAAGCCGAGCCAGCGCGGGCGTGTGTTTTTCTCGGCCCGCTCGACGCGCAGGCCGTTGTTCATTTCGCCGCCGATGCCGCCCATCGTGATGACGTTGCCTTCCTCGCCGATCCGGGTGATGCCGGAAATGGCCCTCCATTCCTTGGTGCAGTGCAGCCCGAAATGGCCGAACCCCCAGACGCGGCGCAGGCGCGGCCCGAGCCAGCGCATGAAGGCGGAATGGCGTTCCTGCTCGATGTAGGTTTCCCGGAATTCCAGCGACAGCGACACCGGAAGGTAGATGGGCCGGAACTGCTTTCCCCGGGCGATCTGCCTACGCGCGCTGTAAGGGAGGGTTTCGGGCATGGCGAGCCCCATGCCATGCCGCACGCCCGAGTGGCTCGTGGAGTCCGTCCCGATGCGGATGCGCAGCGGCGCGACCTTGTACGGGGCCTGCAGCGAAGGGATGTTGCGCAGGATGATGCGGAATTTCGCGCAGCGTTCCTTGTCCTTTTCGGAAGACGAGGCTTCCAGCGTGCGGATCATGCCCCGCAGGATCTGCTTGAGGTGTAGGACGCTGCCCTTGTTGATGGCGATCTGGAGATCGTTGATCGCGGTGAGGTGCCGGAGATGCCCTTCCGGCCACTCCTTGAGGTTGAACAGCTCCAGATGCGTGATCATGCCTTGGCAGTCCCACAGCAGTTCCAGCACGTCCTCGGCGGAAAGCTCGGCGAGCTGAAGCGTGATGCGGTACCCGCTGCGGAGGCAGGAGAGCCAGTCGAGCAGCACATGGGGCGGCATCCTGAGCAGTTCCGGCGTGTCCGGCGCGCTGTCCGGCACGTCGGGAGAGGGGATCTCGGGATTGCGTTCGGGCTTGAGCCACGTTTCCATGATCACTTCGGTCGTGAGCATGTCCATGCGCCGGATAAGCTGCGCGATCTGGCTCTGGCGCTCGCTGGTGGCGGTGAGGGCTTCCTCCTGCAACACCTTGACCCGCTGGCCGAGGTTCTTGAGGAGCGTCTTGTGCGCGTATTCGGCGAGGTGGAGGAACGAGGTCTGCCCGGTCCCCACATAGGCGAGGAACGCCCCGGGGTCGAGGAGCGGGACGGGGATTTCAAGTTCCTCGGCCAGCGCCGGGGCGTGCTTGGCGTTCCACAGCTGGAGCGTATCCATGACGTGGCGCTGCATCCACAGGGAAGCCTTGCGGCCTTCGTTCATGAGGGCGACCATGGGCCGCTCGGCGAGGAAGGACAGGAACGCCTCGGGATCGGAGAACCCGCGCGGGGCCCAGACGAAGCAGACGAAGCGATCCCGGAAGGGCGTACGGAATTCAAGGCCGATGCGGACGTCGACGCCCATGATTTCCGCGGCTTGCAGGAGTTCGCGCGCGGCGGCGGGCTCCACGTAGTTGTAATAGACGACGGTGATGTACCGGATGCCCTTGATCCATG
>USCL01000349.1 GCA_900553145.1 uncultured Desulfovibrio sp. | reverse complement strand
CCGGGCCGTCGTGCGGGAGGCCGAGCTGGAGGGGCTGCACCATCAGGAAGAGCATACCGAAGTCGAGTATGTCGTGGCGCACGGCATCGCCTCCCGTTTGCACGGCAAGCGCGTGCTGTTCGGAAGCCGCCATTATATCCATCACGATGAGGGCGTGGCTGTGGACGGCATGCGGGACGACATCGAACGTCTGGCCCGCGAAGGCCGCTCGATCCTGTATCTGGCGGTGGACGGGAAATTGGCCGGGCTTATCGCCATTGAAGACCCGTTGCGCCCCGAGGCGGCTTCGGTTATCCGCAAGCTGCTCGGGCGGGGCATCCGCGTCGTCATGCTGACCGGGGACGACGAACGCACGGCCGCCGCTGTGGCCGCGCGGTTGGGCATCGGCGAATACAGGTCGCAGGTGCTGCCCACGGACAAGGCCGCTGTCATCCGTTCCCTTCAGGCCGAAGGCCATACGGTGGCCATGCTCGGCGACGGGATCAACGATTCCCCGGCGCTGTCCGCCGCCGACGTGGGGGTGACCCTGAGCGACGGCGCGGATCTGGCCCGGGAGGTGGCGGACGTGGTTCTGACGGAATGCCGGCTCGACGGCCTCGTAACCGCCGTTGATCTGAGCAAGGCCGCCATGCGGCGCATCCGGGCCGACTTCGGCCTGATCATAACTCTGAATACCGTGTTCCTTGCGTCCGGGCTGGCCGGGTTCGTCCAGCCGGGGCTCTCCGCACTCCTGCATAACCTGACGACGGTGGGCGTGTCCCTCAACGCCATGCGGCCCATGCTCGGGCCGGGCGCTGAGCCGCAGCCCGGGGAGGTATCGGCATGAGCGAAATCGAATCGTACATCACCAGCTTTGTGGATGGGCGGGTGCGCCTGCGCCATCCTTCCTTGAAACGGGCTGAGGACGCCGAACAGGTTCGCGTTTTTCTGGCGTCATTGCCGGGGATGCTGCGCGTGGCGGTGAACAGCCGTACCGGGTCCCTGCTGCTGGAATACGATCCGGCCCGGATCAGCCGGGAAGATCTGTTGTCGCTTGCCGGGCAGTGGGCGGATTTCGCCTCAGCTCAGGATGAGGGGGCGAGGCCCTCCCGGAAACGGCGTTTTGATCGGGCCAAGGCTATCCGGTTCACGAACCGGGGCATGCTGGCGACGCTCGCCGCGTCCCTCGCCTTTGGCCTTGCCGGGCGGGAACGGGGGCATGTCGCCGCCGGAGGGTTGTTCCTGCTTTTCAACCTCGCTCACCTCTATACGTTTAGAAAAGCTCTCTAGCCGTCACTGACGGGAATGTTCCGCTCTCGGAAACGCTCGGCGGGCGCCGTGTTCCGCAAGCCGGGGGCATGCCCTGTGTCCCCATCCTCAAGAGGGCGGTCAATCATAAACGGGCCAACGGCCCTTTCCGTGAACCTCAACTCAAGATTCAACCTAGGAAGCATCATGAAGAAAGTAGCCGTCCTTCTTTTGGCAGCGGGACTTGTTTTCGGCGCGGCGCACAAAGGCGCTCAGGCCGCCGACATCAAGGTTTCGGGCGAATGGGATTTCAACACCGAATGGAACAATATCGGATTTTCCAAGGAAAAGACCGACGATGTGTTCCATGCCCGCCAGCGCTTGCGCACGCAGGTGGACATTATCGCTTCGGAAGCCCTGAAGGGCGTTGTCATGCTTGAAATCGGCGATACCAACTGGGGCAACAGCGCGGAAGGCGGCGCGCTCGGGACGGACGGCAAGGTCGTCGAAGTCCGGTATTCGTATGTGGACTGGGTCGTGCCGCAGACGGATCTGCGCGTCCGCATGGGCTTGCAGCCGTTCAGCCTGCCGAACTTCGTGGCGGGCGATCCCATCATGGGCGGCGACGATTCGGACGGCGCGGGCATCACCCTGTCCTATCAGCTGAACGACATGGCCGGGGTGTCCCTGTTCTGGCTGCGCGCCGAAAACGACAATACCACAATCAACCGCGGCGTGGGCAACGCGATGGACTTCGTGGGCCTGAGCGTCCCGCTGGCCGGGCAGGGCTGGCAGCTCAACCCGTGGGGCATGTACGGCAACCTCGGCAAGAACAGCCTGAACGGGGTAGGCGAAAACGGCGAATCCCTGATCACCGGATTGCTTCCCTACGGGCAGGACGGCGTTTCCGTCGTGGCCAAGGATTCCAACAACCCGGCATGGTGGCTTGGCATCGGCGGCGAACTGACGACGTTCGATCCGCTGCGCCTCGCATTCGACTTCGCGTACGGCAAGGCCGACTGGGGCAAGGCGACCGATGGGCAGGATTTGACCCGCCAAGGGTGGTTGCTCTCCGGCATCGCGGAATACAAGCTTGAGTATGTGACCCCCGGCCTTATCGCTTGGTACGGTTCCGGCGACAATTCCGATTTGATGGACGGCTCGGAACGCCTGCCCACGCTGTCCCCCGGCTGGGGCGCCACGACCCTCGGCTGGGACGGCGCTTACGGGATCTCGGACGGCGCCGTGCTCAGCAAGACCCCGACCGGGACGTGGGGCGTGGTGGCGCGCCTTGCCGACTTCTCCTTCATTGAAGATCTCTCCCATACGTTCGCCGTGGGCTACTACACGGGTACGAACAATACCCGGATGGTCACCTCGGGCCCGGTCAGCGGTATTGAGAGCGGCAACGTCTATCTGACGACAAAAGACCACGCGTGGGAAGTCAACTTCGATTCCCAGTACAAGATCTACGAAAACCTGACGCTGGCGACTGAAATGGGCCTCGTGCGCCTCGATCTCGACAACGACGTCTGGAAAGGCAAGCTCGACGGCATCGACAAGACCGCCTACAAGATCGGCCTGAACCTCAATTACGCGTTCTAGCCTTCCCCTTCTGTGTATGAAACATGCCCTCTCCGAGCTGCCGGGAGGGCATGTTTCCTTTTGATGCGGCCAAGGTGCAGCGATACTTTCCCCTCACAAAAAGGCGCCGATATCTATCCGGATATCGGCGCCTTTTC
>USCL01000348.1 GCA_900553145.1 uncultured Desulfovibrio sp. | reverse complement strand
GAACGCCGTCCCGCCGATATCGCGCGTGTCGGCGAACATGATGTTGACGGGAGCCCCGCATTCCAGCACCAGATTGCTGATGACCGGCTCGAACGAGGAACGTCCGTTGAAGATGATCCGGTAGAGCCTGCTGTGCGGCATGTCCTGCAGGGCTTCGGGGATGACGAGCTGGCGCGCCTCTTCGGTCCGGGGGTGGAAAAACACTTCCTCGACCGAGCCGGTTTCCGCAATCTGGCCGTGGCTGATGATGGCGACTTGGTTGCAGATTTTTTCGATCACGCTCATTTCGTGCGTGATGATGACGGCGGTGATCCCCAGACGCCGGTTGATGTCCTTGATCAGCGAGAGGATGGATTCCGTGGTGGCGGGGTCGAGAGCCGAGGTGGCCTCGTCGCACAGGAGGATTTTGGGATTGGTCGCCAAGGCGCGGGCGATGGCGACGCGCTGCTTCTGCCCTCCCGAAAGCTGCGACGGATAGGACTGAGCCCGATCGGACAGGTTCACCAGTTCGAGCAGTTCGCGCGCCCGTTCCCGGGCGGCGTCCTTCCTGACCCCGGTAAGCTCCAAGGGAAAGCAGACGTTTTCCTCTGCCGTGCGCTGCATGAGGAGGTTGAACTGCTGGAAGATCATGCCCATGTTGCGGCGGGCTGCCTGAAGATCCCGGGTCCCCAAGCGGCACATGTCCTTGTCTTCGAACATGACGCTGCCGCCGGTGGGGCGCTCAAGCATGTTGATGCAGCGCACGAGCGTGCTCTTCCCGGCGCCGCTTTTGCCGATGATCCCGAAAATATCCCCTTTCCGTATGGTCAGGTTGATGCCTTGCAGGGCATATACTTCGGTATTTTTGCTCCTGAACCGCTTTTCGAGGTTCTGGATTTGAATAATGGGTTCCGTCATCCGCGTTTTTCTCCTGTTCCGTTTACATCAGGAGCTACATTAGTAGCGTGCGCGCACGCCGTCAAACGTCCGTGCGCGCGATACTATTACCTACTTTCGGCTCTTTGAGAACGCCGGAAGCATCATTTTTCTGACGAAAAAATTTACCTGTTATTCTTGATAGATAGGATGGCAAGCCATTCCGCCTTCAATTGGGGAAAAGGGCGGCGTGCGGCGTTTCGCGGCGTGCGGTGCTTCCGATCAGAGATCAATGGACTTGATGTGGGGATTGTCGCTGAGCAGGCTCATCAGTTGCGTCACGTTGTAATTTTTAGGGATCTTCACATAAAGATCCAACGAGATGAGCCCGTTGCCGTTGTTCCGGGACTTCATGCTGATGATTTCGAGGCTGTGGCTCAACAGCTTGTCCCGGATGGAGGCGATGCCGTCCCCCGTGTCTTCGATTTCCATCGAGATCTGTTCGGCCACGGGGAAGTTGAGCCACGTGAAGTTTTTATGGAGCATCATTTGGGCGGCGACGATGAGCAGGGTGGCCGCGATGCCGAGGAAGTAGAGGCCCGCGCCGATGGTCATGCCAATGCCCGCCGTGGCCCAGACGCCCGCCGCCGTGGTCAGGCCGCTGATGGTCTGGTTGCGGACGAAGATCATGCCCGCGCCGAGGAATCCCACGCCCGTTACAATCTGCGCGGCGATACGGGAGGGGTCCAAAGCCACGCCCTTGAACGAAGTCACGTCGGAAAAACCGTATTTGGAAACAACCATGATGAGCGCCGCTGCCAGCGCCACAATCAGGTGCGTGCGGATGCCCGCCTCCTTAAGGCGGTTGTTGCGTTCGTAACCGATGAAACCGCCGCATATCCCGGCGATGAGGATGCGAAAAAAGAATTCCAGCTCGATAAAGACAGTGATGTCCATGAGCCCTCCGCTAGTTGGAAAGTACAATCATTGTCATATTCCAGTTGTGGTGTGGCAGGTCATGGGCTTTCCGTCAAGCCTCGGAAAGGGGCATGGACAGCGGGGAAAAACGTTTCTGGAGAGATGGGGTACTCAAAAAAACGCGGAAATTCCTTCCATGCTGACAGTGAAGATGCAAAAGCCACAGGCCCCTGCATGTTGCGGGATACCTCGGCAAATTAGGGCACTGGATGCTACCCCGTCCTCCCGTGCCGGAATCAGCCGTTTAGGAAAAGCTGGCTGCCCATAGCAACAAAAAGCCCTCCACAGGGGAGGGCCTTGTCTGTTCCGCGTGCCGGATACGGATCAGGCGTAGAGGATCAAGGCGATGAATTCGAGATCATCGGTGCCATTGTTTTCCAGCATGTGCTCCTCGCCGTCCTTGCAGATCATCACGTCGCCCGCGGTCACCGGCTTCAGTTCGCCATTGTCGAAATACAGGCCGGTTCCGCTGAGGACATGGTACACTTCGAAGTCGCCGACATGGCGGTGCCGGCCGACGGAACAGCCGGGCTTGAGCACGCAATGGTTGAAGACGCGGCCTTTGCCCGCGAAGTCCCCGCCGTCGAGCAGTTCCGCGGCGAGGATATGCCCCTTGCCGTCTTTATGCTGCATGTCCAATTTGTTCAGTTCATCATAATGCCGTATCATGGGGATGCTCCTTTCCATCCATGATACGGCACTTCATGGCCATTGTGAATGATGGAGGCGCGGCGTTACTTGATCCCCGTGAATGTATACGGATCGTCCCCAATATGTTCGCCGCAGTCCAGCGCATCAATCCGTTCCATATCGCCCGGGGAAAGTATGAAGGAAAACACGTCTCCGTTTTCATGTATCCTACTTTCATTGCTTGATTTAGGGATGGCTATATGCTCTTTTTGGACATGCCAGCGCAGGATGATCTGGCCCGGCGTTTTCCCGTGGGCGGCGGCGATCTCCGCAATGGCCGGATGCTGCATGAGCTTGCCCCGGAAAAGCGGCCCCCACGCTACGAGGCGTATGCCGTTTTCCCGGCAGTATGCGCACAAATTGCGTTCCTGATAGAACGGGTGGAGCTCGATCTGGTTGAGCACGGGGAGTACGCCGAACGCATGCCGGATTTCTTCCAGATGTTCGATCTGAAAATTGGAAA
>USCL01000347.1 GCA_900553145.1 uncultured Desulfovibrio sp. | reverse complement strand
CCCGCGCTGGGCCTTGGGGCGGTAGCCGCCGTCGGGATTGAAGAGCATCTGCGCGGGGTTGTTGTTCGGGAAGAAGCCCGGGGCCACGGCGTTCACGCGCAGTTTCGGGTTGAAATCGCGTGCGAGGTGCGCGGCGAGGGACTGGGTGAAGTTACTCACCCCGGCCTTGGCGGCGGCATAGGCGATATGGCCCCGGATAGCCGTGAACGCGCTGATGGAACTGAAATTGATGATCGACCCGCCCCCGGGGTTGCCGAGCATTTTCGCGCCATACGCGAGGCAGGGCCAGAAGCAGCCGCCGAAGAGGTTCAGCGTCACCGTATCGAACTGCGGCTGCGCGTCGAGATCGAAGAGGCTCTGCTCGTCCGTATAATACGCGCCCTTGACGTTGCCTCCCGCCGTGTTGATCACCACGTCGATCCTGCCGAAATCGCGCATCACGTCTTCGGCATGCCGCCTGACTTCGTCTTGACTGAATGCATTCACTTTGTAGGGCTTTATCTCCGCACCCGCATCGCTGATTTCGGCCATCAGCGTGTCCAGCCGTTCCCTGCTGGAGTTGTAGCACGCCGCCACATTGGCCCCCGCGTAAGCCATAGCCCGCACGGCGGCCCCGCCGAGCGCACCGGAAGCTCCGGTCACGACGGCGTTTTTCCCTTTCAAACTGAACAGCGCATGAATATCCATCTCGCCCTCCTGACAGGTTGACGTGTTTGTCCCCAACCCTGAGGCTCATTCCCCGTCGGGCCACGCGGCCTTCTCGAAATGCAACGTTCGATCCGCGGGGTAGGCCCGCTTCCAGTAGGCGGCGCATTCGCCCGAAGTGACGCTCCACAGATCCGGGTTGCCCGCGATCGCCCGCATAAGCCTGTCCAGCACCATCCGGGCCGCCCCGAACTGCATCAGGTAGGGCTGGATCACAAACGCGGATTGCCGCCCCCATGCCTGCACGCCTTCCAGTTCGGCGGACCAGTTCTCCCAGAGGGCGCGCGTCCGCACGAGCCCGCTCCCCTTGCCCACGCCGGGAAAAAACATGAAGAACTGCGCGTCCAGCATGAGCAGCGTGCGCCGCCGGTCGTAATCCGTAATCCAGTAATGCGGGATGTCGTCGGCCATGGAGTTGCCGAAATACCCGCACCCCGCTTCGAGCAACAGCTCGCCGGTCGCGCCGGAAACGGAGCCGCCCGGGTAGTCGTCCCCCGTGCGCGGCAGCGTAAACCATCCTTCGGGGCGTACGCCCGTCAGTTCCGCGAGGCCGGAAAACGTCCGTCCGATGCGCTCCCGCTCCTCGTCCGGGTCGATCCCCGCCACATCCTCCTTGGCGAAGGAACCGGCGGCGATTTCGTGGCCGTCCGCGTGGGCGCGGCGGATACTGTCCGGGAAGGCCCGGGCCATCGCCAGCGGCACGGCGAACGTGGCCTTCACGCCGTGGGCGTTCAGATAGTCGATGAGCCAATCGCCGGATACGGCGTTGCCCCAGACCGTCTGGGCATAGGCGATCGCCGCCCCGTCGATGCCCTCGGCCCCGGCGGGAACGCTGTAGTCCACCACCACGGATACGGCGGCCTTGCCCGAGGGCCATACGATGCCGGAAGGGGAAACCTCATCCGAAAGCGTGAAATCCTTTTTCCAAGGCATGGCGTCCTCCGGGATCAGGCCGGAACCGGCCCTTCGGCCGGGAACCGTTCAAGGATGTAGTCCGCAAGCCATGCGGACGTGGCGAACAGCACGTCGCCGTCCTCCCGCGTCCGGCGGAAAAACCGCCGCAGCATTTCGAGGCGGCAAAGCCTCCCGCACAGGTGCGGGTGGATCACGATGTTCATATAGCCGGTCGTCTCGCGGGCGGCGGCATAGGCTTCAAGAAGCGTGTGGAGGAACGCTTCGGGGGACTGGATGCGCTGCTGCTCGTTGCGGCTTCCGAACCATCCGAAATAGAAGAACATCGCATCGTCGTGGATAAAGCTGATCGGCAGGTTGAGCATCCATTTGCCGATGCTTTCGTAATGGACGTAGAAGGGGAACTCGCCCTGCGGCGTGTAGGAAACGTAGGTGTAGGCGTGATCCCGGAGCGCGGCCAAATCGTGCTCGCTGCGCGTGCCCGCCGGGTAACGCCCCGTCAGCCCCTTGATGAGCGTGTCCGTCCGTCCGATATGGACGGCCTCCTCTTCGAGCGTCAGGGGGATATGGTGATCCCACATATGGTTGGCGATTTCGTGCCCTTCCCGCACGGCCCGCCGGAGCACTTCGGGATACAGGAGCCCCGTCTGGCCGGGCAGGAACAGCGTCGTCCTGACGTCAAACTCGCCGAATACGTCCAGCAGCCGCCACAACCCGGTCCGGCCCCCGAACTCCCCCTGTGCGCACCAGAGTTTCGGTTCGCGGAGGAATTTCCGGAAGATCATCGCGTCGAAGTCGACCGTGAAATTGATGATGACCCTGACGCCGTCCGGGAAGGCGAACCCCGGGACAGCCTTGATCCGCCGGGCCGTCTTATTCTTGAGCATCAACGGAGCTTCCTGCATTGCCTGTACTCCCTTAAATGAAACCCGTTATACTTCGGTGATCATGCCGCCGGACAGGTTGAGGGACTGTCCCGTCACATACGCGGACGCGTCCGAGGCTAGGAACAGCGCCGCCCTCACGATGTCGTCCACTCCGGCCATGCGGCCCAGCGGGATGCCCTTGCAGATGGCCGCGCGCAGCGTTCCGGCCGGGACGCCCAGCCGCGCCGACTCCGCCGCCACCCTAGAATCCACCATCTCGCTCTCGACGGGGCCGGGGCAGATGCTGTTGGCCCGGATGCCGTCACCGGCATATTCCACCGCCACGGCCTTCAAGAGCATGATCAGCCCCGCCTTGCTGACGGAATACCCGCTGTACCCCGGCAACGGACGCTTGCCCGCGCCCGACGCGACCGCGACCACGGACCCGCCGCGTTCCCGCATGAGCGGCAGGAACGCGTGCAGCAAACGGAACGTGCCGTGCACATTGATGTCCTGCGTC
>USCL01000346.1 GCA_900553145.1 uncultured Desulfovibrio sp. | reverse complement strand
TGGTAGTGCGGGGTCTCAAGCACGGTGTTCGGGATCAGGATGACCGGGATGCGGTGCTGCTCGCACAGTTCATAGATGGGATAGATGCGCGGGTCGTCGGCGTACATGGGCTTGTCCAGCGCGCCGGGCTCCATGCAGATGCCCTTGAGGGGCCCGTTCAGCACCGTGCGGTGGATTTCTTCCAGCGATTCGGTTTTCCGGGAGGCGTTGAGCCCGGCCATGCCCACGAAACGGCCCGGAAAGTCGCTCAGGAGATTGATGATGTCGTCATTGGAGATTGACCCTTTGAAGTGGCCGTTGCGGCCCGGGATGACGCCCATCGTCACCCCGGCGGTGTCCATTTCCTGAAGCATGAGCTCGGGGGATTTCTGGGCGACGGAGGGGGCCTGCTTCATGGAAAAGCATTCGGTAAGCTTTGCGGTACGGGCCACGTCGTCGTACACGCCGATGTTCAGGAAACCCCGTGCCGGGGGGCGCATGCGGAAATCGATGATCATTGTGAAACTCCTTGAAGGCTGTTTATGTGAAACATATGTGGGACCGAAACAGCCTTCCGGCGGGCGGGATGCCGGGTGGCCGCCCGCCGGAAGGGCTCCTGCCGGAGCGTGGTCATGCGGCTGCGGGGGCTCTCCTGCGGCGGAGCGTCTGGACGATGCCCACGGAGAAGAGGAGGCCGAAGCCGATGATGTCGGTGGAAAGGCCGGGATAGATGAGCGTCAGGCCGCCGGCGAGCAGGCAGGCGCGTTCCCATGCGGAGGTCGAACACAGGAGCCACCCCTGCATGCCGCCCGCGATGCCGATGACGCCGATGATGGCCGTGATGGCGGCCCAGATGATTTCGGGCGTTTCGCCGATGCCGAGGAGCGCGGGCTGATAGACGAACATGTAGGGCACGATGAAGGCCACGATGCCGAGCTTGAGGGCGATGAACCCCGTCTCCATGGCCTTGCTTTCCGCGATGGCCGCCCCGGCGAAGGCCGCGACGCACACGGGCGGGGTGATGAACGACAGGATAGCGTAGTAGAACACGAACATGTGGGCGACGAGCTGCGGGGCCCCGGCCTTGATGAGCGCGGGCGCGCCGAGCGTGGCGACCACGATGTAGGCGGGGGTGGTCGGGATGCCCATGCCGAGCACGAAGCTCGTCAGCATGAGGTAGACCATGAGCAGGAACAGACTGTCCCCGGCGAGGATGGTGATCAGGTTGATGAACTTGTAGCCGATGCCCGTAAGCGAGAGCACGCCCACGATGAGGCCGGAACAGGCGCAGCAGGCCGAAACCATCAGCGCCCCGCGTGAGGAGGCGGCAAGCGCGTCGATGAAGGACTTGAAGGTGAAGCGGGTTTCGGCCTTGAGCATGGCCAGCAGGACGATGCTCAGCGTGGCGATGTTGGCGCAGAAGACCACGCTCCGGCCCATGCCGAGCAGCAGGATCAGGACGGCGATGGGCACGAGGTAATAGAGGCGGCTGACCACGGATTTGGCTTCGGGCACCATGTCGGGCGAGAGCTTGCCGAGGTCGTTCTTGACCGCTTCAAAGTGGATCATGACGAGCAGGGCGAGATAATACAGAATGGCGGGAAGCAGGGCGGCCTTGGCGACGTTGAGGTAGCCCGCGCCGGAAAGGTCGGCCATCAGGAAGGCGGCGGTCCCCATGACCGGGGGCATGAGCTGCCCGCCGGTGGAGGCGACGGCTTCCACGGCCCCGGCGAAGGGGGCGCGGTAGCCGACCTTCTTCATGAGCGGGATGGTGAAGGTGCCGGTGCCGTAGACGTTTGCGGCGGCGCTGCCCGAAATGGTGCCGAACAGGGCCGAGGCGAAGATGGCGACCTTCGCGGGCCCGCCCTGCGAGTTGCGGGTGAGCAGGCAGGCGAGATCCATAAAGATGGAGCTCATCTTGGAGCGTTCGAGGAACGCGCCGAACATGATGAACCCGAACAGGGTCGAGGTCGCCACGCCGATCGGGATGCCGTACACGCCTTCATTGAGCAGGAACAGGTGCTCGACGATGACGTCGAAGCTGAACCCCGTGTGCTTGACGGCGCGGGGGAGCATGTCTCCGAAGAAGGCGTACAGGATAAGCGTCGAGGCCACGATGACCAGCGCCCAGCCAGTGGTGCGGCGGGTGATTTCGAGGACGAGCAGGACCGTCGCGGCGGCGAAGAACTTGGCCGCCGGGGTCACGTCGTCGATGTAGCGCATGCGGGTGGTGATCTCGGTCAGGTGCAGCGCGAAGTAGGCCGCCGTAGCGATAGCCAGACCGGCACAGCACAGGTCGATGAGCAGAAATACGGTGGGTTCCTTCTCGTTTTCCTTGTATTTGCGGCCCGGTATGAACAGGAAGACGAGCACTGTGATAAACGACACAAACATGACCCTCATCATGGAGCCGTCAAGCACCCCGAAACCCGTGGTAAACCAAATCTGGAAGAGCGCCAGAGCCAGCGCAAAGGCCTTTGCGATCGGCTTTATCCCTTCCCGTGTCAGTGCGAATGACATGGTGATCCCTCTCCTCATGCAGGCCGTCCGGCCTGTCCAAATGTTCAAACCCTGATGATATCCCTGAATATCATGCCGAAGGGAGAGCAAAAATTGGGCCGCGCCGCGCCATGAGGGCGCATTGTGAAAAAGAGCGTAAAAAAGGGTGATGATTCGGGGGGTTCTTTGGAGGAGGGGCAAGAAACGGCGTGTTCACGCTTGTGCAAAAAAAGAACATGTCTATGGACATGTGTAAAATCTGATGAGAACGCGGCACTGCTGCAAACGTGACGACGCGGATTGCGCACGGTAGCGGAACCGCCGGCACCGGTACCCGCCGGCAGTGGAGTGTTCTAGGCTGGAGGGGCAGGTCGGTAGCCTGCCGGGGCATGCCCTCCGGAGAATCCCCCCGGCTGCAGGGAACAGCTGCGGCCCAAGAAGATCGGGGCGTGGAGCCTGAGACGGTGCGCGGGACGAGGCGGAGCGGAGGATCTATACGCGGGAGGGAGGATCTGGGGGCGGAGGGCG
>USCL01000345.1 GCA_900553145.1 uncultured Desulfovibrio sp. | reverse complement strand
GAGGGCTTTCTCCAGAAAGGCCTCCCCGCCCCCTCCAATCTTATCTCTCCCTCTTCCGCCTCACCCTTTCCGCAAAAGCGTTCCTGTTCCCCTGCGCCTGCACGCGGGGGCGCAGGCCGGAGGGCTTGCCGAGGAGGATTTCGTGCTGGCGGCGGCGTTCCTCATCGGTCCGGGCCACATAGATGGGCGTGCCGTCCGGGGCGCAGCGGGCGTAATACATGGCCGTCGCCACGGTGCCGGGCGTCGGGATGAAACATTGCACCTGCCGGGGCGACCAGTTCCGGGCCGCGAGCCAGTCCCCGAGCCGGTGCATGTGCGCGTCGGTGCAGCCGGGGAAGGCGCTCATCAGGTAGGGGATGACATACTGCTCCTTGCCGTGGGCTTCGGAGTAGCGGACAAAGGCTTCGAGAAAGGCTTCAAAGGGCTTCATGCCGGGCTTGCGCATAAGGTCGAGGACTTCGGGGACGCAGTGCTCGGGCGCGATTTTGAGCTGCCCGCCGGTGAATTCGCCGGTATAGGCCGCGAGGGCTGTGGCATCCTTGAGCGCAAGGTCGAAACGCACGCCGCTGGCGACCCGGACATGCTTGACGCCGGGCGTGGCCTGCACGTCCCGGAGCAGATCGATGCAGGCGCGCTGATCGACTTGGAACCCCTTGCAGATGGATGGGTACATGCAGCTGTCGCGGCGGCATTTGGAGGGATCGAGGCGGCAGGACGCCCCCCACATGTTCGCGCTCGGGCCGCCCACGTCGGAAATGGAACCGCCGCGCGGCATGGCGGCGATGCGTTCCGCCTCGTTCAGGATGGACGCTTCGGAACGGGAGGCGATGCGGCGGCCCTGATGGAGGGCCAGCGAGCAGAACGAGCACCCTCCCCCGCAGCCGCGGTGCGTGGTGATGCTTGTGGCGATCATTTCCACGGCCGGGATCGGCTGCTTGTAGGAAGGATGCGGGCGCCGCGAGAACGGCAGGGCGTACAGGCCGTCCAGCTCTTCGGTGGTGAGGGGCGCGGCGGGCGGCATGAGCAGTACGGTGCGGTCGCCGTTGGGCTGCGCGAGGATGCGGCGGGACTGGTGCGTTTCGCGTTCGAGCCGGACGGTCCCGTCCAGATAGGCGCGGGGCTCGGCAAGCATTTCGTCGTGCGAGGGCAGGCGGACGAGCTCAAGGCCCTCCCATACGTCCGCGTCGGCGGGGATGGCGGCGGTCTTCACGAGCCGCGCCGTGCCGGGGATGCCGGCCCAGAGATCCGGCCAGATTTCGCCGTCCACGGGCTCCAGCGCGGACAGGTCGCCCACCAGTTCGGCAACGGCGTCGAGCCGCCGGGCGACGTCGAGCAGGGCGCGCTCGCCCATGCCGCAGGAAAGGATGTCCAGCCGGGCGTCGAACAGGATGGAGCGGCGCAGGCTGTCGGCCCAAAAATCGTAATGGGTGATGCGGCGGAGCGAGGCTTCGATGCCTCCGGCGAGCAGGGGCAGGCCGGGGAACGCCTTGCGGACGAGCCCCGCGTAGACGATGACGGCGCGGTTGGGGCGCGATCCGGCTTCGCCGCCGGGGGTGTAGGCGTCGTCATGGCGTTTTTTGCGGAACGCCGTGTAATGGGCCAGCATGGAATCCAGCGCACCGGCGCTCACTCCGGCGAACAGGCGGGGGCGTCCCATGCAGGCGAGATCGGCGATGCCTTGGCCTTCATCCTTCCAATGCGGCTGGGCCGCGATGCCCACGCGGTAGCCGTGCGCCGCCAGCCAGCGGCCGAGCAGGGGCACGCCGAAAGCCGGATGATCCACGTAGGCGTCGCCCGTGACAAGAAGGATATCAAGGGCATCCCACCCGAGCGCATCCATTTCGGCGCGGGTGGTCGGCAAGAACGTCGGTTGCGGCAGCGGTGTGCGCGCGGGGAGTGCGAGATCGAACATGTCCGGCAGTATAAGGCAGGGAAAACAGGAAGGAAAGGAGGATTCTCGCGCCGTTCCGGGGGCGGCATGAAAACCTTGTCCGTTCTCTTTGCTTTTCCGGGTTTGAGGGGTACAACGGGACCGTCCCGCCAACCCTTTTTCCCGCGCCTTCGCGCTCCGAACATCATGGCACGAATCGCTCTCATCCTGCCCCGTCTCAGCCGCTACGGAGGCGTCGAACAGTTTGCCTTCCGCCTTGCCGAAGCGCTGGCGGAAACCCGGAACAGCGAGCACGAGGTGGAATTCATCTGCGCCCGCTCCGAGTGTTTGCCGCCGGTCGGCGTGCGGACGCACATCGTCGGACGCCCCGGCGGGTTGAAGTTCATCAAGATGCTCTGGTTCCTCATCCGGGCCGAGCAGGTGCGCAAGCGCGGCAACTACGATCTGGCGATCAGCCTCGGCAAGACGTGGAATCAGGATATGATGCGCGTGGGCGGCGGCCCGCAGAAGACCTTCTGGGAGCTTTCGGAAAAGGCTTGGCCCGCCGGGTTCTCCCGCTGGTTCAAACGGCTGCGCCGCCATCTGCTGCCTTCCAACTGGCTGACCCGGATCATCGACAACCGCCAGTACCGCAGCGGCTGCCGGATCATCTGCGTGTCCGACGCGGTGCGCCATTGGACGCAGAAGGCGTATCCCGGCATCCCGGTGCCGGAGGTCATCTACAACCTGCCGGATCTTTCGCGCTTCACGCCGCCGACGCCGGAACAGAAGCTGCTTTCGCGCATCGCCCTGAACATCGACAACGCCCACGTCGCCATCGCCACCGCGACCAGCAACTTCGCGCTCAAGGGCACGGGGGGTCTTATCCGTTCCGTGGCGTTGCTCCCTGAGAATGTGCATCTGTTCATCGCCGGAGGCCGGGCTTCCGAGCCCTACCAGCGGCTCGCGGAAAGGCTCGGCGTGGCCGGGCGCGTCCATTTCCTCGGCAAGGTGGAGGATATGCTCGCCCTGTACAGGGCGATGGATCTGTTTGTCCTCCCTTCGTTTTATGACGCTTGTTCCAACGCCGTGCTCGAGGCGTTGGCCTGCGGGCTCAAGGTGCTGTCCACAACCGCCAACGGTTCCAGCGTCTTCCTGCCGCAGGAACACGTTACCCCCGATCCCGGCGACGCCGAGGATCTCGCA
>USCL01000344.1 GCA_900553145.1 uncultured Desulfovibrio sp. | reverse complement strand
GGGGAGGGGGAAACTTTCTGTAGAAAGTTTCCCTCCCCCTTCCCCCGGTTTTCCCCACCACCGCCATATCCTTCCTGTAAATCATTGACCTCTAGTGTAGGAGCCGTTTTTCTATGGTCCCCAAGGGTCGAAACGCCTCCGCCCCAATAGGCCGGAGATTCCGGTCGTTCGCCCTCATTCCACAGGAGGTTATGATCATGATGAATACGAAACAGGTTGTCCCCGCCCTCGTCGCCGTCACCCTGCTTTCTCTGGCTCCGGCTACGGAGACGCTGGCCATAGAGGACCACGCGCAATCCGCCAAACCCGCCGCCGTGGCCGCGGATAAGCCCGCAGCGGCCAAACCCGCCGAAGCCAAGGCGGATGTCAAAACGGACGCCAAAGCCGATGCAAAAACGGAGGCTCCGGCTGCCGACGCCCAGGGCAAGGCTATTCCCGCGCCCTCGGTCGAGCAGGCCCAAAAAGCCTACGACAACGGCAGCTATGAAGAAGCATTCATCATTGTGGAACCGCTCGCCAAGCTGGAGCACCCCGACGCCGAATACCTGCTCGGCCAGATGTACGAACTGGGACGCGGGGTGAAGAAAGATACGGACCAAGCCGTCACGCTGTTCACTTCCGCCGCCAATCAGGGCTATGCCGCCGCTCAGGCCAAACTGGGGCAGCTCCATATGGAGGGCAAAAAAGATTACGCCTCGGCCATGAGCTGGTTCCAGAAGGCCGCCGATCAGGGGTATGCCCTCGCCTACAGCGCCATCGGCGATTTGTACGCCAAGGGCTACGGCGTGGACCAAGACAAGGACAAGGCGCTCGACTACTATAAAAAGGCCGCCTCCGCCGGCGACGCCGACGCGTGCCTGCACCTTGGACAGATGTATGAGCAGGGCAAGGACGTTAAGGCCGATCCGGATCAGGCCGCCTCATGGTATAAAAAGGGTGCGGATCTCGGCAGCGCCGAATGTGCCGCCGCCTTGAAGCGCCTCGACGCTCAAAAGGCGTAGGAGCTATGGGAAGAAGAGGAAACACCTCTGAAAAAAGTTTTCCCGTTCTTTATCTATTCTACAGAGTTCCTTGATTTTCTTTATCCGAATCCGCATGTCGGCTTTCCAAGCCAAGGCGGTTTGGACGTCCAGTACATTTTTTCTCAAGAAACGACGCTCATGCCTACTGGAACAAACGCCTTCCGCGCAGCCGCCCGGCCCGTCAAGACCTTGCGGGCCGGGTCCGGGGGAGGGAGCTTTTTGTGGAAAGTTCCCTCCCCCAAGCTTTCTCCTCAACCAATTTCCTCCTCTTTGCGGCTTGACGTTATGCGCCAGTGTCGTATGTTGTCCTGCGCCACGGGTCATTCCCCGTGGCGGATTCAGTCAAAAGGATGCGCACATGGGCAAAAGTCTCATTATCGTCGAATCTCCCGCCAAGGTGAAGACCATCAAAAAATTCCTGGGCCCGGGCTATCTGGTTCAGGCCAGCGTGGGCCATATCCGGGATCTTCCCAAAAGCAACATCGGCGTGGATGAAGCCAACGATTTCGCCCCGGAATACGAAATCATCCAAGGCAAGGAAAAGGTCGTGCAGGCCCTGCGCGACGCGGCTTCCAAGGTGGAAACCGTCTACCTCGCCCCCGACCCGGACCGCGAAGGGGAAGCCATCGCATGGCACGTCGCCGAGCTCTTGAAAGACAAGAACCCGAACATCAAACGCATCCAGTTCAACGAAATCACCTCCCGCGCCGTGCATGAGGCGCTGGATCACCCGCGCGATCTCAACGGCAACCTGTTCGACGCCCAGCAGGCCCGCCGCGTGCTCGACCGCCTCGTGGGATACAAAATTTCCCCGCTCCTCTGGAAGAACGTCAAGCGCGGCATTTCCGCCGGGCGCGTCCAGTCCGTAGCCCTGCGCCTCATCGTCGAACGCGAAGAGGAACGGCAGGCTTTCGTGCCTGAAGAATACTGGCTGTTCAAGGCAATCCTTGAAGGGGCCGTCCCTCCGCCGTTCAAAGCCGAGCTTTGGAAAGTCGAGGGCAAGAAGCCCGTCATCCCCGATGCGGCCACCGCCGACGCGCTCGAAAAGGCCATGAAGGGCGCGCCTTTCACGGTTTCCGCCATCGAGGAAAAGGAACGCAGCCGCGCGCCCATGCCGCCGTTCATCACCTCCACGCTCCAGCAGGCCGCCAACCAGCGTCTCAGCTATCCAGCCAAGCGCACCATGAACATCGCCCAGCGCCTCTACGAAGGCCTTGAGCTCGGCGATCGCGGCACGACCGCCCTCATCACCTATATGCGTACCGACTCCGTGCGCATCGCGGACGAGGCGCAGAAAGCGGCGGCGGATTTCATCGAAAACCGTTTCGGCAAGGATTACCTCGCCCCGGGCGGCAAGCGGAACTTCAAGACCAAGTCCGACGCGCAGGACGCCCATGAAGCCATCCGCCCCGTCGACGTGACCCTCACGCCCGAGGACGTCAAACCCTATCTCGCCCCGGACCAGTATCAGGTCTACCGGCTCATCTGGGCGCGTTTCGTGGCCTCGCAGATGGCGGCGGCCCGCTTCCACGACACCACCGTGACCATCAACAACGGCCCGGTCCAGTGGCGGGCCAAGGGCGAACGCATGCTGTTCCCCGGCTTCCTCGCGGTCATGCCCCGCGGCAAGGACGAAGAAGGCGTAGAACTGCCCGCCCTGACCAACGGCGAAACCCTCAAGCTCAACAGCCTGACCAAAGAGCAGAAGTTCACGCAGCCCTCCCCGCGCTTCACGGAAGCCTCGCTGGTGCGCGAACTGGAAGAACTCGGCATCGGCCGCCCTTCCACGTATGCGTCCATCATTTCCACCCTTCAGGACCGCGATTACGTGACGCTGGAGGAAAAGCATTTCGCGCCCACGGACTTGGGCCGCGTGGTCTGCGATCGGCTGCGCGAGCACTTCAAGACCCTCATGGACGTGGGCTTTACCGCGCACATGGAAGAATTGCTCGACAAGGTGGCCGAAGGCCAGCAGGACTGGGTGGCCCTGCTCCGCAATTTCAACAGCGACTTCGACCCCACGCTGCTCGAAGCCGCCAAGAGCATGGGCAAGGCCAAAACC
>USCL01000343.1 GCA_900553145.1 uncultured Desulfovibrio sp. | reverse complement strand
GACGATGCAGCGCGGCGGGGAACGCAAGGCGGCGGTCGAGGCCGCGACCACGGCGGAAGAGGTTGAAGCCGCATGACCTACGGAAAACGCATCCTCATCGGCCTCGATCAGTTCCTCAACACCCTGTTCATGGGCTGGCCCGACGAGACACTGAGCAGCCGATGCTGGCGGTGGGAACAGGCAGACATCCGCGCATGGCCCCGCAACTTGGTCGACGGGTTGTTCTTCTGGGAAACGGAACACTGCCGCAACGCCTATGAATCTGAACGAACCCACATGCAGCTTCCGCCTGAACTCAGGAAGCAATAGCCCTCCTCCATTTTTGCCTCGTTAAGCCAAAAGTGACAGTGTATTGTAGTTCATAGCATGCTATCCTTGCGGCTATGATTATCGACATCCGCACCTTTGGCGGGATTCTCCCCTCAACGGGCAGACACCTCCTTGCATCGGACGGAGCGGCAGAAGCCATCAACTGCCGCCTCGGTTCCGGTGAACTGCGCCCGCTGGCACGGATGCGGAAAGATCATGGCCTCCCGGCTTCCGGTTCCATGTATCGTCATCGGGGAACATGGCTGCACTATGCCGATATAGGGCGGCGGTTTGTTCCCGGCCCGGTCTATACGGACGACCAGCGGCTCTACATGTCGAAGGCTTCCGGCGGGGCTGTCGTGTACACAGCAGCAACGGGAGAGAAGATACTGGGCGTCAAGGAGCCGACGGCAACCCCGAGTGTCGCCGTGTCGGGTTCCGCAGCGGCCAACCCATCCAAGCTCTCGCGTGTTTATACCTACACCCTCGTTTCATCCCTCGGCGAAGAGGGGCCGCCCTCCCCGGCCTCGGGCGTTGTTACATTGCAGACAGGGCAATCCGTCCTCATCGGCAACCTGCCCACTCCTTCCCATGAGGGATACCTCCCGATCTCCCTTAAAAGGATCTATCGCTCCGCAACAGGAAACGAGGCGACCGGTTTTCTTCTCGTTGCTGAAATCCCTGCCAGCCAGACCGAATTTACCGACAACATCGACGACAGCCTGTTGGGGGAAGCCCTCCCTTCCCTCGGCTGGCGTGAAGCTCCTTCCGGGCTGCGGGGCCTTTGCTCTTTGCCCGGAGGCATACTTGCCGGATTTGTCGGGCAGGAAATCAGGCTCTGCGAACCGAACATGCCCCATGCGTGGCCGGATGCCTATGCGTACACGGTGGAGTACCCCATCGTACAGCTTGCCGCATCCGAACGGACGCTGTTCATCCTGACGAGCGGCCCTGTTTATGCCATGCAACTGGATGACATCACCGCTGCCGTCCCCATCCGCCTTGAGGGTGAAACGCCTTGCCTCTCCGCGCGCGGCGTCATTGAAACCCCGACAGGCGTCGTGTTCCCTTCCCGTGACGGCCTCTATCTTGTCGCGTACGGCATGAGCAATCCGCAGCTTCTCACCGGAAGCTATTACCAAGAACCGGAGTGGCTGAACCTGAATCCAGCCTCCATGTTCGGTTGCTGGTGCGCAGGGAGCCTGTACATCTTTTGCACAACGAAATCGGAAATTCATAAGGGCATCATCCTGTCGCAAGGGAACATCATGACGACCACGGATGTCACCGTGGATGACGTGACCGTGGCCACGGACGGGGAGCGCATGTTCGTGGCTTCCGACGGGATTTGCTGGGAGTGGGAAGGCGACAAGAGCGCGAACATGTTTGCCACATGGAGATCCAAGAGCTTCCTCCTGTCCAACCCGACGAACTTCGCCGCCGCGCTCGTTGAAGCGAGCATTGATGACGATCTCGACGAACTTGAGGAAAACCTCCTGATTCTCTTTAATAATTATCTCGAATCCGCGAACCGCGTCATTTATGGCGGAACGGGCATGCTCGCCTGCGGAGAAGTGGCTTTCGCCTCCGACGCCTACCATCCCCTCGTCATCAACGCACTCGGCGACATCTCTGCCGTCACAGTGGATTTCTTCGCCAACGGGAAATGCATCTACTCAAAGCAGGTTCTGAATCGGGAACCTTTTTCCCTTCCCTGCGGATTCACGGCGCGCACTTGGTACGTCCGCGCCATCACCAACCGGCCCATCAAACGAATTGCAATGGCCGAGGCCATGAGTGAGCTGTATTCATGAGCAAAAATCTTTCCTTGCCTCCAGTTCCCCGGGTGGAGCCCGCCGATCTGCGAGCCTTTCTGTCCGGCGTCCGCTCCCGGCTTTCCACCCTTATTGGAGAATCAGGCAATAAGGGGAGCAAGGCCGTAACGCTGCAAGACCTTGTTGATATGGACATCATCACTCAGGCTCAAGCTGAAAAACAGGCGGGTGCCCGATGAATCAGTGCATGCTGCGCCATAAGTCGGCGTTGTCGAATACGGAACTGGCCCATCTCTGGCGCGAGCTGCAGTCATCCGGCACGGCCAGCGCCGTGTTCTATGGCGGACAAGTTCATGACGAATACGAATTCGTGAACCTTGTCAGGCTGCACTGTACCCATTTCTGGGCCGTCTACTGGAAAGGGCGGCCCGCCGGATTCGTCTGGCTGAACGACATGCGCGAGAAGTCCGCCCGGGTCCACTTTGCGTTCTTCCGCAATGCATGGGGGCGCGGGCCTGAAGCGCCGAGCATCATCCTCGCCCGGTTCATGAATGCCACCCTGCTCCGCCTGAAAGACGCCAACGGGGAATACATGTTGGACATGCTCTACGGCTTCACCCCCAAGAGAAACCAGATCGCCATCAAACGGATGCAGCTCACCGGCGTGGTGATTCAGGGGGAAATCCCGCACGGCGCATGGTTCGTCGATACGGGGAAAAGCGAAGACGCCGTATTCTCCACCGTCACCCGCGAAAGCACGGAGGAAGCATGGCTGGACGCCTGATCCACACCAAGCTCGTCATCGACATGCGTACTGGCAACGTCCTCGAAGATGAAGCCTATTGGTACGACGGCCCTGTGGCCGAATGCAAAGGAGGGGGCAGTTCGTCCACGAACTCGACCACGAACATCACCAATGTCGTGGACGAAGAATACAACCGCCGCCTCGCTGAAATCCAAGAGCGTGCCCAAGACCTTTCCGACAAATACTACTCCTTCTGGGAAAAAACGTCCGCTCCGCTTGAAGCGGCACAGGCTCAGATC
>USCL01000342.1 GCA_900553145.1 uncultured Desulfovibrio sp. | reverse complement strand
GGAGGGGTGTGGAGAGGGGTGTGGGGAGGGGGGGGGGGCCCTTTCTCCAGAAAGGGGCCTCCTCCCCTCCCCATATTTCGCCTTTGGAAAAAAAGAACAAGAAGGCGGGGTCTTGCCTAATTGGAAAAAAATAAACATACTATCGAGAAACCCTTCTTGTAGCGGGACCGTCTCCGGCTTTGGGGACAGGGGGGCCGCATCACTTGCAACCAGGAAAAAACAATGGAACAGACTCCTGCTGAACTCTGGAAACAACGGTCCATAGCCATTGCGGCTACGGTGAAGGAAGTCGCGTCGGTGGACGAGGCTTTGCAGTACGCTCTCGAACTGTGTCAGGCCGCCGAGCCTCATGAGCAGCTCATGGGCGCCGAGCCGGAACGCAAGGGCAATATCCTCGCCGCGCCCGGCCTGCCCGTTGAGCAGGCCGAGATCCTCCGCAAGGGGTGCGAAGAGAAGGGCCTCGTTTTCGTCGAAGGGGGCCTGCGGGAATACGCCGGCGGCGTGGAAGTCGGCATCGCGTGGGCCGCGTGCGGCCTCGCCGATACGGGGACTTGCGTGGTCGAGAGCACCAATGAGGACATCCGGCTGGCGACCATGCTCCCGGAAACGAGCGTGCTGCTCATCCGCCGTTCGACCATCCTGCCCGGCAACGAGAACGGCGCGGAAGTGCTCCAGAAATTCTTCGGCAAGGCCGAACCCGAATTTCTGGCCTTCATCAGCGGCCCGAGCCGTACCGCCGACATCGAGCGCGTGCTGACGCTGGGCGTTCATGGCCCGCTGTACCTGCACGCCGTGCTCATCAACGACTAGTTTCCGCACGGGAAGCCGCTTCCCAATCGACTTACCATCAAGGATTGCCATATGAAAGAACCCGCACGAGATATAAAAAGCTACCGTACCGACCTGTCCGCCGCGCTGGATGACACCTTCCAGCGTCGTGCCCTGGACAAGTTCGCGGTGGATTACCGGGCCAGCCGCGAGCGCATTTACTCCGGCCTGAACGACCGCGAGCTGATTGCCGAAGTCGCCGCCCGCAAGGACGAATCGGTCAGGCACCTCGACGAACTGTTCGCGCAGTTCAAGGAAGAGGCCGAAAAGCGCGGCGTGCATGTGCACCTTGCCCGGGATGCCGCCGACGCCAACCGGATCATCGCCAAGATCGCGGAAGACAACGGCTGCAAGATGGCCGTGAAGTCCAAATCCATGACCGTCGAGGAAATCCAGACCAACACCGCCCTTGAGGCCAAGGGCATGGAAGTGGTGGAAACCGACCTCGCGGAATGGATCATCCAGCTCCGCCATGAAGGGCCCTCCCACATGGTCATGCCCGCCATCCATCTGTCCCGCACGCAGGTCGCCGACACCTTCACCAAGGAGACCGGCAAGCACCAGACCGAGGACATCACCAGCCTCGTGCGCGTGGCCCGCCGCGAGCTGCGCCGCAAGTTCGCCGAAGCCGACATGGGCATTTCCGGCATGAACTTCGCCGTGGCCGAATCCGGCGCCATCGGCCTCGTGACCAACGAAGGCAACGCCCGTATGGTTACCACGCTGCCCCGCGTGCACGTGGCTGTGGGCGGCATCGACAAGTTGATCCCCTCGTTCGACGACGCGATGGCGACCCTCCGCGTGCTGCCGCGTAACGCCACGGGCCAGCATCTGACCTCCTACGTCACGTGGATCGCCGGCGGCGTGCCCGCGGCTTCCGCGCCCGACGGCAAGAAGATCATGCATGTGGTGTTCGTGGACAACGGCCGCAAAGCCGTGCTCAACGACCCCATCCTGTCGCAGGCCCTGCGCTGCGTGCGCTGCGGCGCCTGCGCCAACGTGTGCCCCGTGTACCGCCTCGTGGGCGGCCACCGCATGGGCTACATCTACATCGGCGCCATCGGCCTCATCCTGACCTACCTGTTCCACGGCAAGGACCGCGCCAAGGCGCTTGTCCAAAACTGCGTGAACTGTCAGGCCTGTAAGAGCGTCTGCGCGGCGGGCATCGACCTGCCCGGCCTGATCGAGGAAATCCGCATGCGGTACATCGAGCAGGACGGCAACAGCCTGCCCATGAACCTGATGGCGTCCACCCTCAAGAACCGCAAGGCGTTCCATACGCTTTTGAAGTTCGCCAAGTACGCCCAGAAGCCGCTCACCGGCGGCGAGCAGTTCATCCGCCACCTGCCTTCCATGTTCGCCAAGGACAACGAGTTCCGTGCCCTGCCCGCCATCGCCGACAAGGCATTCCGCGACCGCTGGGAAAAGCTGGACCGCCCGGTTTCCGCGAACCCCTCGCTGCGCGTCGCCATCTTTGCGGGCTGTGTGCAGGACTTCGTGTACCCCGAGCAGCTCGAAGCGGCGGTGAAACTCATGCAGGGCCACAACATCCGGGTGGATTTCCCGATGGATCAGTCCTGCTGCGGCTTGCCCGTGGTGATGATGGGCCAGCGCGAAACCGCCCGCGACGTGGCGCTCCAGAACATGGACGCCTTTGAAAAGGGCGATTACGACGTCATCCTGACCCTCTGCGCTTCCTGCGCCTCGCAGCTCAAGGAAGGCTATGTGGAACTGTTCGCCGGACAGCCCGGTCGTCAGGCGCGCGCGAAGGCCCTTGCGGACAAGGTCATGGACTTCAGCACGTTCGCCAAGGAAAAGCTCGGCCTGAGCGCCGAAAGCTTCAACCACAGCGACGAGAAGGTGACCTACCATGCCTCCTGCCATCTTTGCCGCGGCCTTGGCGTGAAGGAAGCCCCGCGTGATCTCATCGCCGCCGCCGCCGACTATGTCCCGGCTGCCGAAGAGGAAGTGTGCTGCGGTTTCGGCGGCACCTACTCCGCCAAGTTCCCTGAAGTGTCCGCCGCGCTGCTCCGCAAGAAGCTGGACGGCATCGCGGATACCGGCGCGGCCCGCGTGGTCATGGACTGCCCCGGTTGCGTGCTCCAGATCCGCGGCGGCGCGGAGAAGGACGGCAAGGGCCTCAAGGTGACGCACATCTCCGAGCTGCTGGCTGAGAATCTGAAGAAGTAAATGCCTCCCGGCGGGCTGGGGGGCATGATGCCCCCCAGACCCCCTCGAAGCGAAAAGAAGCGGTTCCGTCTCCGGCTGAAGCCGAAAACGGAACCGCTTCTTTTCGCTCCAAGTCCGTCAGGAGTACCCTTTTCGAAGTGA
>USCL01000341.1 GCA_900553145.1 uncultured Desulfovibrio sp. | reverse complement strand
GGGCGTTCAGGTATTCGGGCAGCAGTTCGAGATCGAATTTGACCTTGTCGGCGGCGGCGCGGGCGTGCGCTTCGGAGTCGGCGCACACGATGGCGAGGGCGTCGCCGTACTGGAAGATTTTGGTATCGTTCAGGATGGGGCGATCCCAGCCGTCACCCTTGTTGGTCGGGAAGGTGATGAGGCCGGTGATCCGGTTCTTGCCCTTGACGTCCTTGTGGGTCAGCACGCGGTACACGCCGGGCATGGCTTCCGCTTCGGAAGTGTCGATGCCCTTGATGTTGGCGTGGGAAACCTTGGCCTGAGCCAGCGCCAGATGCAACGTGTTCGGAGGCATCTTCAGAGCGGTATCCGCGCCGAAGTCGTGCGTGCCGGTCACCTTGGCGACGGCGTTGGGGCGCGGACGACGGGAACCCCACGTGCGGCCGTCCACAGGTTCCTTATATTCGATGTCCTTGACGGATTTCTCGCCGCGCATGACGGCGGCGGCGTCCATGACGGCATCGACCAGCGGCTTGTAGCCGGTGCAGCGGCAGGCGTTGCGGTGGCTCTGGAACCAGTCGCGCACGTCGTTGCGGGTCGGGGCCGGGTTCTTGTCGAGCAGGCACTTGGCGGAGACGATGAAGCCGGGCGTACAGAAGCCGCACTGCGCGCCGCCATGGAACATCCACGAAAGCTGCAGCGGGTGCATATGTTCGGGCGTGCCGATACCCTCAAGGGTGGTGACGTCGGCCCCGTCCTCAACGCGCTTCATTTTCAGCGTACAGGTACGCACCAGTTTGCCGTCCAGAATCACGTTGCAAGCACCGCACTGACCTGTGCCGCAGCCGACCTTCACGCTGGTCAGCAAAAGCTGTCCGCGCAACACGTCGGCCAGCGAATCTTCCGGATTCACCAACAGCGTTTTCGTCATGCCATTCACAATGAGGGTCTTCGAAATCATGCGCCACTCCTTGATTCCACGGCCAGCCCGCCAAACGAGCCCAACCGGAGGGTTTCTGGATATCCGGGCAAAAGAGGCTGTTCCCTTTTTGCCGGTTCCCCTGTAGCCTGCCTTCATAACTTTGCGTCGGAAGCCGGATCGCCCCGAGCCCTGAGGCACGGTTCCGTACAAAAACGGTTCCCGATGGCGTGCAACCAATCCTGCTCTGTCCGAAAGAGCGGATATGTTTATTTGTGCATATAAGAAGGCCTGCATTCTGTCAATGCGGTCACGCGAAAAACACTGGTACTGTTTAAGGAAACAGCCATGGAAAACAGCTCTCGCTTTTTCAGAAATACGTCCTGCGCCCATTTTCCGTGCCATCCCGGAGCGGATCCCGAGACATTCAACTGCCTTTTCTGCTATTGCCCGCTCTATTTCCTTCCGGAATGCATCGGCACGCCCCGCTGGAACGCGAAGGGCGTCAAGGATTGCACCCTCTGCCGCTTTCCGCATCAGCCCGGCAACTATGATCGCATTATCCAAAAACTTTCCGAGGCGATACGTGAACGCGCGGCGGAAAGGGAGGCCACGCCTCGACAATCCCCGGAATGATCTTATTTGAAAAGCGGCAAGGCCTGCGTTATAGTCGCCTTTCTGAAAAACTTTTGCGTAAGGAAAATCTCATGCCCAACAAGCTTGAACAGGCCCAAGAGGCCCTCGCCAAGGTCGAAGCCCATATGGAAACCCTGACGCCCCAGACGCAGGCCCGCCATGCGGCGGAACGCATCCGGGACAATCTGGCCGCCTGCATCGCCATGGCCCAGTGCAACCCCAAAGCCGGGGAAATCCTCATGCCGAACGTGCTGACCGCCGCCCATGAGTACCTCTCCGGCCTCGGCAGGAACTGATCCGGAAACGCCCCATGATCCTAAGCCCGGGACACGCCGACGAAGGATGTTCCGGGCTTGCCTCTTTTTCCGGAGGAACGGCGGGCGCCTTATCTGCCCGCCTTCCGCCCCACCCCCACCCATCCCGCGTTGTATGAGGTTCCCGTGCGTCTGCTGACAGTCCTCCTTTTCGGCGTGTTTCTCGTGGCGACGCAGGTTTTCCTGGTCCTGAAGGCCATGCAGGACAACCTGTTCGAACGGAACGTCGATCCCGTGGATGCCGTCATGGAACGGCAGGTATCCATTTTCGACGATCTCACGCCGCAGGAGCGCCAGTGGCTCAGCAAGAACCACACGGTCCGGGTCGGCATCGATCCCGATTTCTACCCTCTGGAAAAATTCGACGCCGAGGGCCGCTACACCGGCATCGGCCCCGACTACCTCCGCATCCTGCAGAGGATGACCGGGCTCACCTTCCACATCGCGCCCCCTTCGGACTGGACCAACACGATCGACATGGCCTCGTCCCGGAAAGTGGACATGTATATCGCCGCCGCCGAAACCCGGCACCGCTCCCAGTATATGCTGTTCACGCCCTCCTACATCGTCCTGCCCGGCATCATCGTGACCCGGCAGCCCTCCAAGGGGGAAACGGGGCCGTCCATCGACGGCATCAAGGATCTGGCGGGGAAACGGGTCGCGGTGGTCAACCGGTATTCATGGCACGACTTCCTCGACGAGTTCCATCCTGAAGTAACGCCCGTGCCCGTCAAGAACACGCTGGAGGGCTTGCAGAAAGTCGCCTTCGGCGAAGTCGACGCCATGATCGACTATCAGTTCAACATCACGGAAAAAATCAACAACAGCGGCATCCGCAACCTCCGCGCCGCCGGTTCCATCGACGCGCCCTATGGGCATGCCTTCGGCATACGCAAGGACTGGCCGGAACTTCACAGCATCGTCAACAAGGCACTGAGCAAAATCACGCCGGAAGAGCGCAGGATCATTGCCCAAAAATGGCTCCAGCCCTACGAGAAGAAAGCCTTTTCCAAGCAGACCATCTGGATGATGCTCTTTGCGGCGGAAGTGCTGTTCACGGTGTTCGCCTTCGTCCTCTACTGGAACTTCTCCCTCAAGCGGCAGGTTTCGCGCAGGACGGCCCAGCTCAATCAGGAGCTGGCCAAATACGACCGCGCCGAAAAGGAGCTCCGGGAAAGCCGGGCCATGCTCGAGCAGTCCAACGTGGAACTGGAGCACCGCGTCAACGAGCGCACGCGCGACCTGCAGACCATCAACGCCGAGCTCCAGCTCGCCAAGGAAGCCGCCGACGCCGCCACCACGGCGAAAAGCCAGTTCCTCGCCAACAT
>USCL01000340.1 GCA_900553145.1 uncultured Desulfovibrio sp. | reverse complement strand
ATACTTCACCACCTGCCACAGCTCGCCGGTGTCTTCGGTGAGGCGGAGCAGGGGGAGGAGCTGGCGGTAGAGCCCGCGGGCTTCCTCAAGCTTGCCCTGATTGACGATGAGGTCGTACAGGCGGGAAGCCTGCGCCGGGGCGATGTTGGCGAGGACGCAGACCCACGCCTTCGCGCCCATGACGAAGCTCTCGTAGGCGAGGCTTTCGCAGCCGCAGAAGATGACGAGGCGGTCGGACAGCTCGTCCACGGCGCGGGTGAGGCGCATGATGTCGCCGGTGGATTCCTTCAGGAAGGCCATGTGCGGGAGATCCGCGATCTTGTTCAGGGTTTCGGGGAGGATGTTGACGCCGCTGCTGCCGGGGTTGTTGTAGATCATCACCGGCAGGGACACGTTTTCGGAGATGTGCTTATAGAAGGCGTGGATTTCGTCTTGGCTCGGGTGCAGGCCGGGTGGGGGGAGGATCATCACGCCGTCGGCCCCGATGGAGGCGGCGTGGCGGGCGACCTCAAGGGTCACGTCGACGTTGGTGGACACCGCGCCGATGATGACCGGCACGCGCCCGGCCACTTCCTTCATGGCGAACTCCGCGAAGGCCTTGCGCTCTTCGAGCGTCAGCGCGGAGAACTCGCCGGTCGCGCCGAGGGGGAGCAGGCCCTGCACGCCGGATTCGATGAGCCAGTTGATGTGCTTGGCGCAGGCGGGGTAGTCGATCTCGCCGTTTTCCTGAAAATGGGTGACGGTGACGGCGAAAATGCCATGAATCTGTTTCATGAAGAACACCTCATTGTGTTGGTTGCGGCGAAACCCGCGTATCGGCCCCGCGCCGGGCGGCGTTTTGTGCCGCCGGCTGCCGGGGGCCGTGAGCCGTGGGCCCCGCGCCGCTTCGGTTGCTGCGGATTCCCCATCAACAGCAAGGAAAATGCCAAAACGGGCGGTTTTCTCTATCATATGAGAATCGTTTAAGAAGGGGAATCCTTTTCCGTGGGAGGGTGAAGCGCCGCCCGGCCGGGCATGATTTGAGTGTTGCGTTTTGCTCCAATTTTTCTTAGAAAGGATAAGAGGTGTAGCGATACACAACAGATGTGCGCCGCCGCGCTACACTTGGGCCGTCGCCGCGCGTCATTCGGGCGGGGCCGCCCGGCGTCCGTCCCGTGCCGCTGCCGTGGCCTCCCTTTTGTTGCGGCGGGCTTTCCCCTCCGGCCCGGCGGGGTTGCCTGCCGCATTGCCTGCGGGGCGGCCCCTTGCCCGTCAAAGGCATCCGGGCGGGGGACGCCCCTGTGCGGCGGGGCTTTTTCCCCGCAGGGCGGCGTGCCCCCCCCATCGTCAAAGAGATGATAGCGTCGTGTGGGGCTTTTTCCCCCGCAAGGCGGCGTGCCCCCGCCGGATTTGGTCGGCCGGGTTATGGCCAGCTTTTTCCCCGCGGGGCGGCGTGTGCCGGGTTCCCCCGTGGGGCGGCGCATCCCGCCCCGTCCGCCCCGTTTCCGTCCCCTTTTTGCCCCGGCCTCCGGGAGGGCATCATGGATACCTACGAAAAACGCAATCTCCTTGAAAAAAGCTACCAGTCCGCCGTCCACGAGGCATGGGGGCAGTTCATCGCCAACAAGCCCATCCGGGAAAAGGACATCCCGCCGCACATCCTGCGGAGCTGGAAACTGAGCCGCGAGGCGGGCATGGACCCGCTGAACCCGCAGGTGCCGCCCGTCCTGAACAAGCGGGAGCTGGCGAACCTGTGCCGCCAGCATCAGGCGCTCATCGATTCGGCCAAGCCGATCCTCGACATGCTGGAAGTCTCGATCCGCGACACCGGGTACATCGCCATCCTCGCGGTGGCCTCGGGGCACCTGCTGGCCGCCGTGGGCGACGCCGGCCTGCTTGTGCAGGCCCGGAACCAGTACAACATCCCCGGCGCGCACAGGGGCATCAAGACCATCGGGGCCTCCGCGCTGTCCATGAGCATCGTGGAGCGCGCGCCCATCCAGATAACCGGCTACGAACATTACAACTGCTGGTTCCACGAGTGGAAATGCGCCTCGGCCCCGATTTTCAACGACAACGACATCCCCATCGCTTCGCTCACCATTTCGAGCCATATTTCCTGCAAGGATATCCACACGCTGACGCTGGCGACCTCCTGCGCCAACTGCATCAGCATCCGGCTGCGGGAAAGCGCGCTCGTCGACACGGAGAAACGCCTCAACGCCATGTTGCAGCGCGTGCTCAACGCGCTCCCCGAGGCGGTCGTCGCCATCAACGGGAACGGCTCCATCACCCACGCGAACAACAAGGCCGCGGACTACCTGCTCCCCAAGAACGGCGTCTTGGTGGGCAAGAACATCGGCGACCTGTTCCCCAAGGCCGAGCTGCCGCGCGTCCGGCAGTTCATGCGGCGGGGGGTGCCGGAGACGGGGGACGTGACCATGCTCACGCACGAGGGCGAGCGGACGCACTTCTGCCGCTTCGAGCCGATCCAATTGAGCAACGGCGATTTCGGCATGACCCTCTCCATCAGCATGAAAAGCCAGATCATCAATATCGCCAACCATGCGGGCGGCAATTACGCGAAATATTCCTTTGACGCCATCAGGGGGAGGAGCCCGGAGCTGAAGGCGCAGATCGACCTCGCCCGGCGCACGGCGCGCACCGCCTCGCGCGTGCTGCTCACCGGGGAGAGCGGCACGGGCAAGGAGCTTTTCGCGCAGGCCATCCACAACAGCAGTTCCGTGTGCAAGGGGCCGTTCGTGGCCGTCTCCTGCGCGGCGATCCCGCGCGACCTCATCGAGTCCGAGCTGTTCGGCTATGTGGGCGGCGCGTTCACCGGGGCGAGGAAGGGCGGGATGATCGGCAAGATGGAGCTCGCCAAGGGCGGCACGCTGTTCCTCGACGAGGTGAACAGCCTGCCCCTCGAAATGCAGGCCAAGCTGCTGCGCGCGTTGCAGCAGATGGAGATCGTGCGCATCGGGGACACCAAGCCCACGCCCGTGGACGTGCGCATCATCGCCGCGACCAACGTGGATCTCAAGGAGGCCGTGGCGCAGGGGACGTTCCGGGGCGACCTCTATTTCCGGCTCAACGTCATCGAGATTTCCATCCCGCCGCTGCGGGAGCGCAAGGCCGACATCGGCTATCTCGCCGGGCTGTTCCTCGACCGCCTGAGCCAGGCCAACGGGCAGGGCGCGCCGGAGGTTTCCGGCCCCGCGCTCAAGGTCATGCAGGGGTACGCATGGCCCGGCAACATCCGCGAGCTGGAGAACGTATGCGAGCGCG
>USCL01000339.1 GCA_900553145.1 uncultured Desulfovibrio sp. | reverse complement strand
CTCCCCGAAGCGGCCTACTTCCCAATATGATATGCTATTCCAGCATCATACCCGGGCGACGGCAAGAAATACGGCATGCATGACGCTGAGGAGCACGACAAAACCGGATTCGGCGGCTCCGCACGTTTTCCCGTACAGGGTCATGGCCAGCCCGTCATGGCGGCAAACGGACAGGCAGTCCCGGCAAAGCGTGCATCCGGGGCCCGGGCGCCCCTCTTGCAACCGGTCCGGGGTCAACGCGCCGTACCGGCAGACGCGGGTGCAGGCAAGACAACGGGTACACGTATCGGTCCGCCGGATACGCCACGGCGCGATCTTGCCGAGCCAATTCGCCGCCAGCCCGAGCGGGCACACGGCAAGGCAATAGCAAGCGGAACCGTACCTGCGGCTCAGGAGCACCGCAAAGGGCAGGAGCAACAGGCCGAGCGCCAAGCCGAGGGCCACGGCGGCCCCGGTGGGAACGCCGGCCAGCCGGAGCGCTACGGGGACGGCCAGCATGAGGCCGAAGGAAACCAGCCGGAGGCGGGGCATCCAGCGCGGGGGCGGGGCCGCCTTGCGCCCGGCGGCGGCCACGGCATCCCAAACGCCGAAATAGCACAGGTGGCTGCACCATGCCGCCCCGGCCAAGAGCACAGAGACGCCGAAGAGGATGGGCATGAACAATCCGCCGCCACGGTAGAGCGGGGCCGCGAGGATCATCCCCGGCACAGGGAGGTGGAGGTTTCCGGTCATGAGGAACAGGCCGTATCCTGCAAGGCCAAGGGCAAGCTGCGCGAAAAAGACCACCGAGAAAAGACGCCAGACAAACAGGCGCGCACGCGGCGCGGCCTCCCTGTCCCCAAGCCGCGACGCCACCCATGAGGCCCAAAATCCGGCAAGCAGGATATGAAGCGGCGCCCATCCGGGCAGGAAACGTTCCGTCAGAAAAACCTGCGGCGCGACGAAAAGCAGCGGCATCAGGATGATGACTGCGCCGAAAAAGGCCGCTGTCCGCATGAACGCCTTTTCCTTGCCGCGCGCATACCATGCGTCCCCGGTCTTCCCTTCCAGCAGAAGGGCCGCCGTCGCGGTAAACAGGGACACGCCGAGCAGGATGCACGCCAGCCGCATCCACGGTTGCTCCATGAACATGCGGAGCTGTACGAACTGCGCCGCCGTCCATACCCAGCGCCCGGCCAACAGCGGCAAAAAGACGAGCACGGCCTGCCGTATCCATGCCTCCCGCCGCCAGACGAGAATCGCGAACAAAAGGCAGCCCACGGAAAACGGATATTGGCCGGCACGCCAAAAATGCGCGCCGCCCAATACAAACGCCAGCGAGGACGGGGAAAGGCACAGAATCGAACGCATTGTGCTCACGGAACGGCTCCTTTGAAGCGAGAATAGCCTACCGTATCGGATACGGCATGATTTTCCGTGATCGGCGTCACGGATCTCGCCCTTTCCTCCCGCCGGGAGACATCAAACCATTCCTGTCCACATCGCGTGCCCCCAAAGCGGGCCGTCCCCCGAAACACCGTTTTCCCGGCGGAACCGCCGCTTCCCGCTACGCGCCACCGGAAAAAGACTGCTCTTTCCCGAAGCCTCCCGGACAGGGAAATGAACATCCCGGAATCCAGAGAGTCACCCGGTCGCGCCCCGCCTGTTTGGACATATACAGTGCGGTATCCGCATGCCGGAACAGATCGGAAATCGTCTTTTCGTTCTCTCCGGGCGTGGCGGGGTTTCCCGACGACGTAAAACGGTAGCCTCCGGCGCTGATGCTGAAACGCACCTCCCGATCGGCATGTACAAGCCGCATTGCCGTGCAGGCTTTCCGGATGGCTTCAAGCTGGCGGGACAGGGCGTTCTCATCGGCATCGGGCAGGAGCAACACGAATTCGTCCCCCCCAAGCCGCGCGAACGTCGCCGAGGCGGGGAGCATCCCTCTGGCGAGTTTCGCGAACTCCCGCAGCACCATATCCCCGGCGGCGTGGCCGAACGTATCGTTGATGCCCTTGAAGCTGTCCACGTCGATGAACGCCAGCCCGAACCCCTTCCCTTCCCGCTCCCGCACCCGCCGCAGTTCATCGGACAGCACTTCCCGGAAGCGGCGGCGGTTCCAGAGGGCCGTGAGCGGATCAATATAGGAGAGTTCACGCAGCGCATGCGCGTTCTTCTGCAGGTTGCCGAGCATGATGTTGAGCATGGCCCGCAATTCCGCGATTTCATTATGCCCCCTGACGGCAATGGACGACTCCGCTTCGCCTTCCGCGACCCGGTGCGCGAACAGCGTGGTTTCGCGAAGCGGCTGGCTTACCTTCTTCACCCCGTACCAGATCCAAATAAGCGCGATGAGGAACACGACTCCGATGGAGGCGCCCAACGCCTTCATATCGTTCACGGCGGAATGCATGTCCGCTTCGATTTCATGAAACTTCCGCTCAAGGATGTTGGCTATCCCCGATTTCACGAGGGCGATGATCTCTCCGGCCTGTTTCTGATAGGAGGCATCGAAAAGGATACGGCGGGCATATTCCGCATCCGTTTTATCCGAGCCGCCGTGCAGGCCGTCAGGACGCAGTTTTTCCCCCTTGATCGCCTGCATGGCTTTGATTTCCGTGGCCGACAACTCGTCGGAACACCGCAAGGCCGTCTCCAGAAACGCCATGTCGCCCCGGCTGGCCCCATAGCGTTCCATCAGCGACGGGAGGCTGATGCTCTCCCCTTCCGCAAGGAAACCCTTCCGGGGCATCCTCCCCGATCGTTGCGCGAGGATGTCATAGTACACCCGCTCGGAAGCCTCGTCGCCCGTATTGACATACTCGCGGGCCTTGCGGGTGAGGTCATAGGAGCTTTGGAGCAACTCCCGGCTGACCTGCATCAATTTCTGGTACTGGACGTCGGCCTCAACCATTTTCGTGAACGAGCTGTACACGTTCCATGACAATCCTGCCGTCACCATGATCGTTACGGCGAGCAAGAGGCTCAGCATGGACGTAACCCAGCGGATGCTCATTCCCTCTTCCTCCAAATGGTCTGAATGAAGCCCGCATGGCTCTACAAAACCAGAGCGCACGAACGTCCATCCCTGTACAAGAGGATATCTCAAAGCCGTTCTCAAACGCCAGCACGTTATGGCATCGCCGCCTTTACGGTTCGCCTGTCCAACGATTATGGAAAAAAAGGCCATGCACGAGAACCTTTCCCATACATGGCCTCCGCATCACTCCATCAAGCCTTCTTGAATCGATGGGAACCTCTTTTGCAGGACGTTGCACGCCTTACGGC
>USCL01000338.1 GCA_900553145.1 uncultured Desulfovibrio sp. | reverse complement strand
GACAAAACGCCGTTCCCGGCTGCCCCCGCGTCGGCCCACGGCTCGAAGACGGTGGTGCACATGTAGCGCACGCCTTCCACGGAGCCGATTTCGCCGGGCATGGGCTTATCCCCCCCGCCGTAGTCCTTCACGTCGAGGAAGCCGCGCATCTCGCGGATGTCCGCCTCGCAATCGGTATGGCAGATGGCGACATACGAAGGCAGCACGCTCTCGGTCTTGAAGTTCGGGGACGCGCTGACGAACGAGGTGATGGGCATGGCAAGCTGACGCTTGAGCATACGGGTCACCCGGCGCTGGAGTTCCAGCGTCAGCGGCTTGTTCACGCCGTTGCGGTTGGTCGCCTGCGCCCCGGCCGTCTCACCGGAAAAGAACACGTTGGTCCCGCCGAGCACCACGCCCGCCGTGATGCGTTCGCGCATGATGGCGGCCTGTTCGCCCAGAATATCCGAAAATTCGGAAATGAGCGGGTCCTCGTGGGTGTCGGCCAGCACGTCGGTCAGCTCGATCCAGTCGCCGTACTGGTTGATGGTGGCCTCGATGTCCTTGAACGTCGGCTTGCTGGCCTGCGGCGTCACGCCCTCGATCAACGCCTTGGGCTGGTTGGGAAGATGCTCATAGCCACGGAATTTGATCGTCCGCGTACTGTGGGCGGGCAGCGGTTTCGGCTGTCCGAACTTGTCGAGCACGAGCAGGGGCTGCGAACGCTCAAGGAGCTGCTTCGAGAAATACCCTGCGGTGCGGTAGGAGATGTCTCCTGTGGTCGTCATGGGAGGCATACGTTTTCACCTCGGTTAGATGTTCCATCCGGCATCGAAGTCGTCTTTCGATCCGACGCCCTGCGGCACAACAGGCGCGCCGCGCCTCGGGACGGCGAACGCACCGTCGGGATTCGTCCGCGCCTTCTGCGGCGCCTGACGTTCGTTCTTGAAGCGGGTGATCAGCTCGGCGACGGCGTGCGGATCACGCCCGTGCAGAAACACGTCCATGAGCGGCGCGGCTTCGGCGTAGGGCTTCTGTTCAATCCACGCCTGCATGTCCGCCTGAAACCGTTCGTTGTCCGCCTTGCTGCGGGATGCCTCGAAAAGATCGGGATGGGCCTGCCGGACGACCGCCACGAAATTCCGGTTCGCGGCCTCCGCCATGCCCGCCTGCTGCTGCGCGGCGAAGGCTTCCCGCTCACGCCGGGCCATAAACAGTTCCGCCCGATCCATCGCGTTGTCCGCGCCGTATTCCGCCAGCCGCTTGCGCAGCGTTTCCCCTTCCGGGGAATCCTCGCGGGCAATGGCGGCCGCCTCCGGCGAAAGCTGTTCCAGTTCCGCGAATTCCGACTTGATCCCCTCGGGAATCTCGACCGTCTTCGGCTGCTGCGGCTCCTCACGCGGCTGGGGTTCAGGGACGGCGGGCTGTGCCTGTACTGCCGGTTCCGGCTGCGGGACCGCCTGCCCTGCGGACGACTCCTCGGGGCTGGGCGGCGTTCCCTCCTCGGATACCTGCTCAGGCTCCTGTTCCGGCTGCTCGGCGGGCTTCCCCGGCTCGTCGTCGAATCCTGCGGCAAAGGCTTCCGTGCCTTCCTGATCCATCAGCTCCTGATTCTGGTCTTCCTGCATGGCATTCACTCTTTCGGCGTGATTGTATTGATGATGGAACGCAGTTCGGCGATCGCCCCCTGCGCTTTTCTGAGCGACGCCTCGTCCGACGCGTTCTCAAGCGTGTCGCGCTGCGTCTCGATTTCCTCTTCAAGCAATTCCCGGAGCGCGAGATAAAACCCCGTCCCGAACGCCGCGCGGAGATCGGCGGCGGCCCTGCTCGGCTGCTTCATCATGCGGCTGTCCCTTCCATCGGCTGTTCAGACTGGGCCTGCGCCGCCTGCTGCTGCGACTGCGCCAACGCCAGCATGAGCTGTTGCTGCACCTGTTCGGGGGAAAGGCCCTGCCTGCCCAACTCGGCGGTCAGGGCCTGTACGTTGGCCTCGGCCTGCGCCAGCGCCTGCATGACCATCTGCTGATGCTGATGTTCCTGCGCTTCCTTCTCGGTCCGCAGGATGCGTTCGGCGGGCAAGTCCGTTTGTTCAAGCGTCACTTTAAGAAGTTCGGCTTCCTTGATGCGGCTGGCGAACAAGGGATTCGCCATAAGCGAAATGATGCCGGGCACCTGTTGTGCCCTGACTTCCTTGGCGATAAGCGACTGCGAACCGGTGGCGACGACCTCGTAGTCGCCCTTGATCTCCTCGCGCGGGTTCCACTGCATGTTGAAGCGGTACATCGCGCGGATGAACGGCGCGGACACATACTCGTCAAAGTCCTTCACCCTGTCCTTGAGCAGGATGTTCGATGCCCCCATGAGCATGGACAGGCCGGACGCCGTCTCGCCCGCGCCGGACACGCGCCCGTCCCCGGCATTGAAGCGCGGCGTGCTGATTTCGTCGGCGCACTCCTGCCAGAACTTCACCTGCGTCAGATTCTCCTGAATGCAGGACGGCACCACGGCGACGCTCAGGGCCTCGTTGATGGTCACACCAGCCTTGTCGAACAGCAGGACGCGGCTCGACGCAATATCCAGCGGGTCCTCGCCCTCGGCCAGCGCCTGCATGTTCACGCCGAACAGAGGACCGGAACTCCACGCCGTGTTGTCCTGCGCGGCGCGCACGGCGGCGTTGATGCCCGCCTGCGGGGAGCGCAGCCGGTAGGCGATGCCCTCGGGCCAGAAAGACGTGTCGTCGCGCTGGCAGGGATAGAAAAAGAAAGGGATGTCCACGCCTTCAAGCGGATTCACGGACGCCTTGATGATGCTGTCGCCAAGCATCCACACGCACGACGGGAACACGCGGCAGAGGTCGGCGTCCGCAACCTCGCATCCGGCATCCCGCAGTTCCTGCCCGGTGAGGTAGCCCCAGCGCTCGTAGACGCGGAAACGCTTGTCCATGACTGCGCCGAGATTCCCGTTGGCGTCGTTCAGATTCCGCTTCTGGGACTCGTAGCCCGTCAACTCCGCGTCGCCGTTGTCGTGTTCCCTGAGGTAGCCCTCGATGGCCGCCGCATCGAAACCGGGGAACGTCATCAAGTCCCACAATTCCTTGTCCGTCTTGAGATGCACCTGCCAGACGTAGCGAAGCTGGCGCGGTTCCAGCGCGCCGGGATCGGGATAGACCTCCCAGACGGGGACGGACTCGTAATAGGGCCGGATTTCCTCGCCGATGACTTGCTCATCCCAGACAACCCTGCCGCTTGCATCGGAGACGGGACGCCTCTTCCTGAGTTCCCGGCGTTCGACCAGCGGCCCCTTGAGCACGCCCATCCCGAACAGGCAGGAGGAGAAGAGGACGGCCTTGCAGTGCTGCTGCCACGAAG
>USCL01000337.1 GCA_900553145.1 uncultured Desulfovibrio sp. | reverse complement strand
AAGGGGGGAGAAACCTTTCTTCAGAAAGGTTTCTCCCCCCTTCCCCAATCTTCATACAAAACAAAGCGATGCGAATTAATATACTGACTCTGTTCCCTGAATGGTTTGCGTCTCCGCTGGAAACGGCGCTGCTCGGCAAGGCCCGCGAGGCGGGGCTCGTCGAATTTGATCTCCTGAACCCCCGCGACAGGACGGAAGACCGCCACCATATTGTGGACGATCGCCCTTATGGCGGTGGCCCCGGCATGGTGATGATGCTGGAACCGTTGGTGAAAACCTTGCGGGAACTGGAGACGGAGCGGGGCGGGGCGGGGCGGATCATCATGCTCGCCGCCGCCGGGAAACCGCTTACCCAATCGCTGGCGCGGGAACTGGCGCGGGAAGAGACGCTGACGCTGGTGTGCGGCCGCTATGAAGGCATCGACGCCCGGCTCATGGATATCCTGCCGGTCGAGCAGGTCAGCGTGGGGGAGGCCGTGCTCAACGGCGGGGAGGCCGCCGCCATGATGCTGGTGGAGGCCGCGACCCGGCTCCTTCCCGGCTTCATGGGCAAGGAGGAGTCCGGCGACGACGAAAGTTTTTCGGCTGGTCTTCTGGAATACCCGCATTTCACGCGGCCTGAGGTGTTCGAAGACGTGCCCGTGCCGGATGTGCTGCGTTCGGGCGATCACGGGCGCATCGCGCAGTGGCGGCGCGAGCAGTCGCTGAAGACGACCTTGCGCGTCCGGCCCGATATGTTGGGCGAAGCGCCGCTGACGCCGGAGGACATGGCGTACCTGCGGGAAACGGCGTCGGACGCGGGCCTGCGCCGCCTCGGGCGCAACCTGCATTGCGCATTGGTGCATTATCCCGTTTTTCTTGGGGATCGGAAAACCGGCGCAACTTCTTTGACAAACCTCGATGTTCACGATATAGCACGGTGTTCTCGCACGTATGGGCTGGGGAGTTTTACGATTGTAACCCCCCTGAAGGATCAGCAGGCCATTTTGGAAACGCTGGTCCGCCATTGGACGGAAGGACCCGGCGGCGCCTCCAACCCGGATCGCGCCGAAGCGTTCAGCCTCGTCAGGATGGCTTCCGATGTGCAGGGAGCCGTTGATTTTGTGGAAGCACGCACGGGACAGCGCCCGGTTCTGCTGGGAACCAGCGCGCGGGACAACGGCGTCATGACGCCGCAGGCTGTGCGGGATCTGCTTGAGGATCGTCCGGTCCTGCTCCTTTTCGGGACAGGGCACGGGATGGCCCCGGAGATTCTGGATGCCTGCGACGGCGTGCTCAGGCCTTTGCGGTGGATGGATACGTACAACCATCTCCCGGTGCGTGGGGCGGTCGCAATTACCCTTGATCGGGTGCTCGGCGATTGCTGTTAGAGCCTCTTCACGGCCGCGCCTTTGCGGTACGGTGCAATGCTCTGTGTTGATACCTCCCCCGGCGACGGGGCGGGAGCGCGCGTAAGCGACAACCCGTTTCGGGAGTCTTGGACAAGCGAAGCGACATAACTTTAGGTTGCCCGTCAGACGGGGCAACGACTTCCTAGGAGAAGGACATGACCATTATCGAAAAGATCGAACGCGAACAGATGCGCCTTGATATCCCCGCTTTCAAGCCCGGCGACGCCGTGAAAGTGCACTTCCGCATCGTCGAAGGTGAAAAGGAACGTATCCAGGTGTTTCAGGGCAACGTGATCCGCATGCACCGCGGCACCGTGGGCGCTACCGTGACCGTTCGCAAGGTCTCCGACGGCGTGGGTGTGGAACGTATCTTCCCCCTGCACTCTCCCTTCATCGACCACATCGAGTTGGTGACCGAAGGTTCCGTGCGCCGCAGCCGTCTGTACTACCTCCGCGAGCTCAAGGGTAAGGCTGCCCGTATCAAGCCCAAGAAGCGCTACTAGTCTCCCATCAGGGAAGAGGGGAGTTTTTCCCCGCAGTGAGGCGTTTCCAGCCCGGCGACGGGCGTTTGGAAAAAGGGATCTTTCCTGCAAAGATCCCTTTTTCCCTTTTTGGCCTTTTGTTTATGGAGAAAGTATGGCTGGCCGCAAAAAATCCGTGCCCGCGCAGGAGGAATTGCTCCTGTGCCCGTCCGCAAAGCCGGGCGACTGGTTCCCCGGCATCCCCGTTTCGGCGGTTGCCGGCATCGACGAAGCCGGGCGTGGCTGCCTCGCCGGTCCCGTGGTGGCGGCGGCGGTGATTTTGCCCGAGGGGGCGGTCATCCCCGGGCTTGCGGATTCCAAGGTGCTGTCGCCTACCCGCCGGGATGGTCTGGCCGCTGAAATCGGGGCTGGGGCGCTGGCCTGGGGGCTTGGCGTCGTCTGGCCTCCTGAAATCGATCGCATCAATATTTTGCAGGCGACGTTCAAGGCCATGTGCCACGCCGCCAGCGTCCTGAAGGTCCGGCCCGGGGGATTGCTCATCGACGGCAATCAGACGATCCCCGAGCCCTTGTTCCGCCAGCGCGCGGCGTACTGGCCGGCGTCCCCGCGCCAGAAGTCCATCGTGGACGGCGACGCGCTGGTCCCGGTTATTTCGGCGGCGTCCATCATCGCCAAGACGTTCCGGGACATGCTCATGGATAAGCTCGATCGCCGCTACCCCGGCTACGGTTTCGCCAAACACAAGGGCTACGGCTCCAAAGAGCATTTCGCCGCGTTGCGCGAGCTTGGCCCGTGCCCCATGCACAGGAAGACGTTCCGGGGCGTCTTGCCCGAACAGCAGACGGCGCGGCAGGGTTCGCTTTTGTGACGTTGCGGCAGGAAAAGGGCCGCGCCGGGGAAGATGCCGCCGCGGACTGGCTGGAGAAGGCCGGGATGCGGATACTCGCCCGCAACTGGCGCGGCGGTCCCTATGAACTGGATCTTGTCTGCCGGGACGGGGACGATCTGGTTTTCGTCGAAGTCCGCCTGCGCGGCAAGGGGAGCCTCGCTTCGCCCGAAGCGAGCATGACGCCCGCCAAATGCCGCAACGTGGTCAAAGCCGCCCGGGCCTATTTGTCCGCAAGCGGGGAATGGGACGTGCCCTGTCGATTCGATCTTGTCTGCGTGCGGGACGCGGGCACAACCTCCGAACTGGATTATTACCGCCATGTCTTTGACATCTCCGAAATTATGGGTAGTGGCGACGCCGCTTGGCAACCCTGGTGATCTCTCCCCCCGCGCGCGGGACGTGCTGGAAGGCGCGGATATGATCCTTGCGGAGGACACCCGCCGGGCCGGGCTGCTGTGCCAGCGCTGCGAGGTGAAGGCCAAGCGGTTTATGAGCTTCCATGACCATAACGAGGGGAGCAAGCTGGACGACGTGCTGGCTTTGCTGAACGAAGGCCGGACGCTTGCGCTTGTTTCCGACGCCGGGCTGCCGTTGGTGGCCGACCCAGGCTATCGGCTGGG
>USCL01000336.1 GCA_900553145.1 uncultured Desulfovibrio sp. | reverse complement strand
TGCACTGCGCGCACGGCTATTATCTGGAAAGCTTCGTGAGCCGGGTCTGGAACCGCCGCGACGACCGGTACGGCCCCCAGAGCCTTGAGAACCGCACCCGCCTGCCTCTCGAAATCATCGCCGGGCTGCGCGAACGCCTCGGCGCGGACTACCCCCTCGGGCTGCGCATGAACGGGCAGGAATGGGGCAGCGACAAGGGGCTCACCATCGCGGAAACCGTGGCCATCGCCAAAACGTTCGAAGGCGCGGGCGTGCGCTACATCAGCGTGTCCGGGTACGGCTTCGGGCGGCTGCCGTTCCGCTATCTGCCCGACTACTGGCCCTACCCCGAGCCGGAAGAACACATGAAGCCCTACTTGAAGGATTTCATGGGCGACGGCCTGCTCATCCCCGCCGCCGCGGCCATCAAACAGGCGGTGAACATCCCCGTGATCGCCGTGGGCCGCCTTGACGAAACGAAGGCCGAAAAAATCCTCGAGGAAGGCAAGGCCGATCTCGTGGCCTTCGGGCGCGTGCTGTGGGCCGACCCGGAATTCCCCCGCAAGGTCGCGGAAGGCCGCATCGAGGACATCGTGCGCTGCACGCGCTGCGGAACCTGCGAAGATCCGCCGGCGGGCCGCCCGCGCCGATGCCGCGTGAACCCCGCCATGGGCCGGGAAAGCCTCTTTGCGATCCGCCCCGCCGAACGGAAAAAGAAGGTCGTGGTCATCGGCGGCGGCCCCGCCGGGATGGAAACGGCCCGCGTCGCCGCCTTGCGCGGGCATGATGTGACGCTGTTCGAAAAAAGCTCGCGGCTCGGCGGCAAGCTTCCCCTTGCCGCAATGATCAAGGGCGTGGACGTTGAGGATGTCCGCCCGGTCATCAGCTATCTGACCACGCAGGTCGGCAAGCTGAACATCAAGGTCAGGCTCGGCGAAGAAGCGACGCCCTCCAAGATCCTCGCCGAAAAGCCGGATGCCGTGGTCATCGCCACGGGCGGCCTCTATCGCCTCCCGGAACTCAAAGGCGTCGAAAACCGCAACGTCGCGGGCGTCAACAGCCTGTCGAAGCAGGTCAAGCTGCCCTTGCTCGTTTTTGGCCCGGAACTGTTGAACAAGCTGACCAAGGTGTTCCTGCCCATCGGCAAGCGGGTCGCGATCATCGGCGGGCAGATCGAGGGCCTGCAAGGCGCGGTCTTCCTCCGCAAGCGCGGCCGCGAGGTGACGGTGCTCGAACCGTCCGAGACGTTCGGCAAGGGCATCCCGCCCCGTTATCTGGATCGGCTCATGCCGTGGCTCGCCAAGAAGGACGTGCGGCTGCTCGGCGGCGTGGCCTGCGACCAGATTACCGATCAGGGCGTGGTGATCACCACCAAGGACAACCAGCGCAAACTCATCGAAGCCGACACGGTGATGGTGCTCCTCTCGCAGGAGCCCGACACCAGCCTGTTCGAAGCGATCAAAGGCTCGGTCAAGGAAGTCCTCTGCGCGGGCTCGGTCAACGGCGCGCAGGTCGGCAGCCTCATCGTGAACGCCATCGAAGATGGCCGGCGGATCGGCTGCAACATATAGGAGAAAAACGGGAGGGGGATCTTTTCTGGAGAAAAGCCGCATTGCTAGCCCCATAAGGCTCGAAAACCCGACAAAGGGCGGCCCTGCGGCGCGCCATTGGCCCCTCCCTCCCCACGCTCGCCTCCAAAGGTTTTCATAAGAGGGGATGAGGGCGGCACGGGAACTCTCCCGTATTTACCGGGGCATGATTCCCCCCGTGTAGCGGTTCCTAACACAAAAGGCCCCTGTTTTCAGGCAGAGGGCCTTTTCGCATCACAAAAACGATGGGCATCGGGCAGCAACAGCCAGCCGCACCTGCCCGTTTCCTATTCACTACGCCTCAACGGATATCCCCGCCGGGACGGCCTCCCTGCGCGCGGCCTCCTTCTCGCCTTCCAGCGTATCAAGCTGTTTGTCAGACAGGCTCCCTGCGCGCGGCCTTCCCATCAGCCGAAAGCCTTTGGAAGAGGGGGCCGGGGGAACCTTTCCGAAGGAAGGTTCCTCCCCCGGGAAATCCGCCCCTCATCCTTCCTTACCTTCCACCGCCGCGGCAGCTTTCCACATCGATCCCCAGCCGCCTCAGCTTGACGTACAGACCGCCACGCGACACCCCGAGCAGCGCGGCCGCCGCCCGGATATTGCCCCCGGTCTGCCGAAGGGCATCGAAGATGATCTCGGCTTCCTTGCTGTGTAAAAGCCCTTGCGGGCCGGCGGGCTGGCGGGCCGTCACCATCTGGGGCGGCAGATCCTCCTCGGAAACAAAGGGATGCCGCACAATGTTGGCCAGCCGCTCCATCACGTTCTCAAGCTCGCGGACATTGCCGGGCCACGGATAACGCCGGAGCAGTTCCAGCGCGCCGGGCGTGAAGCCCCGCACGTCCTTGCCGAGGCTGCCCGCGAACTTCAGCAGGAAATGCTCGGCCAGAAACCCGATGTCCGACATGCGGCTGCGCAGGGGCGGCAGGGAAAGGGAAAAGACATTGAGCCGATAGTAGAGATCCTCACGGAAGGTATGCTGGCGCACGGCCTCTTCGAGGTTCTTGTTCGTGGCGGCGATGACGCGCACGGAGACGGTGCGGCTGGACTTGCCGCCGATGCGGGTCACCTCGCCGTTCTGGAGCAGCCGCAGGAGCGAGACCTGCGCGTCCATCGGCATCTCGCCGAGCTCGTCGAGAAAAATAGTCCCGCCGTCCGCGAGCTCGAACTTGCCCGGCTTCCCGGTCCGGCTCGCCCCGGTGAACGCCCCGTCCTCATAGCCGAAAAGCTCGCTTTCCACGAGGTTGCGCGGCAGCGCCCCGCAGTTCACCGCCACGAAGGGTCGCGATGCGCGTGGGCTCGCGTTGTGGATGGACTGCGCGAACAGCTCCTTGCCCGTGCCGCTCTCGCCGAGGATGAGCACCGTGGTGTTGCCGCGCGCGATGGTCTTCGCCTGATCGATGACCTCCAGGAGCGAGGGCGAATCCCCGAGGATGCGGTCGAAAGTGTACACGGCCTTCGAGCCCGCGACGCGGGCCGCAAAGCCGCGCATGCGCCGGGCCTCCCGGAAGGTGAGCACCACGCAGGCCTCTTTGGTCAGGGACATGGCCGAGAAGAAACAGGACAGCGAACCCGATTCCAACGGGAACTGCGCCTCCTGATCCATGATGTGCGGATCGCCCGTGAGGATGTTGTCGAGCACCTGCGAAGGCCGCATGAACTTGTAGATGTTCTCGCCCTGCTGCGGGGCCGGAAGCCCGAGCATGGAGGCGGCCTTGCTGTTCATGAGCTTCACCTCGCCGGAACGGGACACCACGATGACCCCCTCGTCGAGCAGCTCGATGATGGCCTGTTGCTGCTGGAGCAGGGCGCGGAGGCGGAGCTGTTCCGAAATGGCGTAG
>USCL01000335.1 GCA_900553145.1 uncultured Desulfovibrio sp. | reverse complement strand
GGGCGGGGAAACCTTTCTGGAGAAAGGGTTCCCCGCCCCCTCCAATCTTCTTCCCTCTCCTCTTCTCTCCACTTCCCCGCCTACTGCAAAATCTTCTCTTCCGGATCGGGGCCTTCGACGGGATTGGAAAGGGTGCCGATGCCTTCGATGGACACCTGCACGACGTCATCCGCCAGAATGGGCGAAATGCCGGGCGGGGTCCCTGTGAGGATAACGTCCCCAGGCATCAGCGTCATGACGCGGGAGAGGAAACAAAGCAGATCCAGAGGCCGGAAAATCATGTCCCCGGTATTCGCGGATTGCCGCACTTCGCCGTTCACGAGGCAACGGATGGAGAGATCGTTGATGTCCTCAAGCTCGGTCTCGATCCACGGGCCGATGGGGCAAAAGGTATCGTAGGCCTTGCAGTGCCCGATGAGCGGATCGGCCTTCTGCACCTCACGGGCCGTCACATCGTTGGCGCAGGTGAACCCGAACAGGCTCTCCTCCGCCTCCTCCGGCGTCAGATTGCGGCAGACCTTCCCCACCACCATCGCCAACTCCGCCTCATGCTCGATGCGCCCCATCCCCGGCGGCAGGACTATCGGGTCGCCGTTGCCGATAACGCTGCTCGGCGGCTTGAGGAAAAAACTCGGCATGCTGGGCAGAGGGTACCCAAGCTCCTCGGCATGCGCCTTGTAGTTGAGCCCGACGCAAACGACCTTGGAAGGCGTTACCAGCGGAAGCAGCTTCACTTCGGAAAGCGGTATGGGTTCCATGTGCCCCGGCTGCTGATGGAGACGGAAGACCAGCCCGTCCTCAAGAATGCCGTAGTACGATATGCCGCCGTGTTCGACCCGTATCATCCGCATGGAACGCTCCTTGTTTGCCTTTCAGAACCGGCATAGGATACGCCAGCGCACGCCCGAACGCAACGAAACGGGGTTGCGCCGGATGACGGGATGCCTTATTCCTTCCCGAATCCCTCAACATTCCCGCGTTTACCGCGACACATGGAGCATCTCCCGATGGCGCAAGGCACTTTCCATATCATGACGTTCGGCTGCCAGATGAACGTCAACGACTCGTTCTGGCTCGCCAGATCCCTGCAACGCCGGGGGTTCGTCGAATCGCCCCTTGAAAAGGCGGAAGTCGTCATCCTCAATACCTGCTCGGTGCGCGACAAACCGGAACAGAAAGTCTACGCAGCCCTTGGGCGCATCAAGTATGAGACCCGCCGCGTGCCCGGATCGTTCGCCGTGGTCGCGGGATGCGTGGCCCAGCAGATCGGCGCGGGCTTCTTCGAGCGTTTCCCGCAGGTGCGGCTGGTCGTGGGCGGCGACGGCCTCGCCATGGCCCCCGACGCCATTGAACGGCTGCACCGCGATCCCGCGCTGCGCCTGAACCTCACCGATTTTTCCGAAATATACCCCGAACGCGATCCCGCCCTGCCCGCGCAAGGCGAAGGGGAAATCCCGCCGGTGGCCTTCGTCAACATCATGCAGGGCTGCGACAATTTCTGCACGTACTGCATCGTCCCCTTCACGCGGGGCCGCCAGAAATCCCGCGACGCCGGGGCCATCCTCGACGAATGCCGGGCGCTCATCGACAACGGCGCGAAGGAGATCACCCTGCTCGGACAGAACGTGAATGCCTACGGCCTCGACAAGCACGCTTCCGGCGATACGTCGTTCGCACGGCTCCTGCGTCAGGTGGCGGACTTGCCCGGCCTCGCGCGGCTGCGTTTCGTGACCCCGCACCCCAAAGATCTCTCCCCTGAGGTCATCGCCATGTTCGGGGAAGTGCCGAACCTCTGCCCGCGCCTCCATTTGCCGCTTCAGGCCGGTTCGGATCGCGTGCTGGCCCGCATGAACCGCAAATACGACATGGCCCGCTTCATGTCGCTTGTGGAGGGGCTCCGCGCGGCCCGCCCCGACATAGCCTTGTCCACTGACCTCATCGTCGGCTTTCCCGGCGAAACGGAGGAACAGTTTCAGGAAACGCTGGACGCCGTGCGTGCGGTCAACTTCATGTCGAGCTTCTCTTTCTGCTATTCCGACCGTCCCGGGACAGCGGCCAGCCGCCACACCGAAAAGGTCGATCCCGCCGAAAAGCTGCGCCGCCTCGAACGGCTGCAAGCCTTGCAGGAGGAACTTTCCGCCGACTGGCTCAAAGCCCGCGTAGGCTGCGGAACCGATATCCTCCTCGAAGGGGCCAGCCGAAAACAGGACGGCGAAGAGGCCGGCACTGAAAGCTGGCAGGGGCGCGATCCGTGGGGCGACGCCGTCAACGTCTCCCTGCCCGCCGGAGCCGGCAGGCCCGGGCTCATCCTGCCCGTCACCATTGTAACCGCAAAGAAACATTCTTTGATCGGCGAAATAAAGCAATAGGGATTGGGAGGGGCGGAAAATTTTTCCAGTAAAAAGCCACCCGTCCCTCCCAACCGCCCTTCTCCCAAAACGTTTGTGAGGTTCGGCGAAAGCCGTGGCGGTACGCGGGGCTTCCTTCTTGATGCATGCCTGCGGACTCGGCGTGTAATCCATTAAGGATATTGAAACTAGCCCCCCCTGAACCGTGTCTTCCCAGCCTATTTTTGCTCAGGGATATCATGAAGAGGGTTTCCCTCCATCATCCCCAATCCATTCTCCCATGCCTTCACCATTCAAGGAAAAACCATGTTCGACTTTCATATTCATGTAAGCTGTTCGGGCGGGCGAGACGGGCTGCTTCCATCGGAAGCCATGCGCTTGGCAAAGTGCGCGGGATTCCGGGCCGTGGGCCTGATCGTCCGGGCCGACCCCTCAACCCTGCCGATCCTGTTGCCCACGCTCAAGATGCTGGTCAAAACGTCTTCCCTGTACGCGGACATTGAGGCCTTCGCGGGAGTGGAGCTGGTGCACGTCCCTCCCGCCCTCCTGCCGGATGCGGTGGAACAGGCGCGCGCTCAAGGGGCCGCACTGGTCCTTGCGCATGGGGAGAGCATCCCACGCCAGCTTGTGGACGTCGTGGAGACGGGGACCAACCTCGCCGCTATCCGTGCGGGCGTGGATATCCTCGCGCACCCCGGCCTGATCACGCCGGAAGATGCCGGACTCGCCACCGAAAAAGGCGTGCTGCTGGAGCTGAACACCGCTCCCCGGCACTGCCTCGCCAACGGGCATATCGTCCGCATGGCCGAACGCTTCGGCTGCGGACTGATACTCAACTCGGACGCTTCCCGCGCCGCCGACTTCGAATCCCCCGAAGTCACGCAGGCTCTGCGCAAGGCCGCCGCCCTCGGTGCGGGCCTTGATTCCGAAGGGCTTTCGCGCCTCCATGTGACCGAAAGGAAACTTGTCCAGAAACTGCTGCGCCCATAGGGCAGGCGAGCTTGAGAAGCGATGTGAAGACATTGGGGAGGGGGAGGAGAAACTTTCTGGAGAAAGTTTCTCCTCCCCCTCCCCAA
>USCL01000334.1 GCA_900553145.1 uncultured Desulfovibrio sp. | reverse complement strand
GTCGAACGCCTTGTGGCAGGAGGGGCGGCCACGGCGCAGATCGTCATCGTCCATCGCGGGCAGATCGTCGTGGATGAGGGAATACGTGTGGATCATTTCCAACGAGGCGGCGAAGGGCATCACCGCCTCGGCGCCCAGGCCGAACAGGGAGGCGGCGGAGAGGCACAGTACCGGACGGAGCCGTTTGCCCCCCGCGAGCAGGCTGTAATACATGGCTTCCTTGAGCCGCCCCTGCATGGGGATGGCGTCGAGGCAGTGCTGAAGATACGTCTCCACCTGCGCGCCGCGTTCGGCGAGAAGCGTTTTGATCTGCTGGGAATCGTAGGGGGTGCTCATGGATTTGATCCTTTGTATGGTTTGCTCGGAAAGGACATGCCGGAGAAAAGGGGCCGTTCGCACAGCTTCCTGTCCCTCTTGTTTTTTTAGGGCATCCGGCCGGGGAATACGGAAGAGGCATGCGGGAAGCCGAAAACGGAGGGCGCAGGGCTGTCTTTCGGCAAGCCCTGTTGCCCGCGCCTAGAGGAGCTCCCGCGGCGCGGTTCTCCGCCCGTCAACGTTTTTGCGGGAGGGGCGGAGATGTTTGTTACGGAACGCTCTTTCCTTCGGCGCTACTCCCCTTCCTCATCAAGCTTTTTTTCGTCAAAGGGTTCCAGCCCTTCCTCGGTGAGGAGGCGGACTTCGTTGCGGGCTTTTTCCAGCTGCTCCCGGCAGGAGCGGGAAAGCGTCAGCCCTTCCTTGTACAGGCGCACGCTGTCCTCAAGCGGGAGGTCGCCGTTTTCCAGCGCGGCGACGACTTCCTGAAGGCGGCGCAGGCGATCCTCAAAGGACAACGGGGCGTTTTTCTTGGCGGCCATGCGGGCTCCTATTGCTTGGGGACGAGGGAAAGGGGATCGACGGCGACGCCGAGGATATTGACGCCAAGGTGCAGGTGCGGGCCGGTCACGCGCCCGGTCGCCCCCACGAGGCCGATCTGTTGTCCGGCCTTGACCATTTCGCCGGGCTTCACGTCGAGGCGGGACATGTGCGCATAGGAGCTGACGACGCCTTGGCCGTGATCGATATAGACGGTATTCCCCGCAAAATACATGTTCTGGGCAATGACCACCTTGCCGTCGGCCGCGGCCTTGATCGGCGTGCCTTCCGCCCCCCGCAGGTCGACCCCGCGATGGTAGGAACGGACCTCGCCGTTGAACATCCGTCTGCCGCCGAACGCGCTGGTCACCACGCCGGGCACGGGGCGTTGGAACGCGCCGCGCCAGTAGCGTTCCGGTGTCACGCGGCCGATGGCCTCGGCGGATTTTTGGCGTTCGGCCTTGATGCGCTTCATGGCCTCTTGAGGCGGATTCACGAAGTTCTTTTTGACTGAAATCTGCTGTTCGGGCCACTTCACTTTCAGGACTTTTACGGTGGCCTTTCCGGTCAGCGTCCCGGCGGAAGCCTGCACGATCAGATCCTTGCCGGCGTTGACGGGCACGGGGAGCAGCGCCTCGGCGATGCGGTGCCCGCCGTCCGCCACCGTGGGCGCGACAATGTTTTTGCCCAGCCACGTGAAAGTGAGCTGAGGCAGTTGTTCGTCAATGACGACACGGACTTTGACGGCGGAACCCTGTTTGGCTTCCTCCGGGGCGTGGATGGTCAGCGATGCGGCCAGCGCGCCGCCGCACAGGAGCAGCGCAAGGCATACGGTCAGCAGCGCGATCCGGCAGTTACGGGATATCATGGCAATCTCCAGTTGGGCGGACGGCGGTCACGCGGGTATCCACTTCGCCGTCGCGGATTTTGACGGTCAGGGGTGCGCCGGGCTGCACATCCCGAATGCTGCGGACGAAATGGCCGTCCGCCGTAAAAGCGTATGCATAGCCCCGCTCCAACGGCCCTTCCGGGTCGAGTCCGCGAAGCCGCAGTTCCTGACGTTCGAGTTGGCGCTCCAGCCCCTCGAACCGCCGGGCAAAGCGTTCTTCCAGCCGTGAGGAGGCGGTATCCAGCGCCCTCCCGGCTTGCTCAAGCCGCAGCGTTTGCACTTGTCGCAGGCGAAGGGCCAAGGCGGACGTCTGTTCCAGCCGGGCGTCCAGCACGCGCGAATCCGCGTAACGGGATACCCCGGCTTCCAAAAGCCGCAGCCGCGCGTCGGCCCGTTCCAGCTTCTGCTCCAGCGCGAAGCCCAATCGCCGGGCAAGGGCGTCGAACCGTTCCTCAAGCCGGGCAAGGCCGCGTTCGGGCGAAAGCCACGCCAGCGCCCTGCCAAGCGTATCCAGCCGCCGGGCCCCTTCGGTGAGGCGGCGTTCGGCGGCTTCCCGCAGGCTCGCTTCCAGATCGTCCACAAGCTGCGCGTACCACTGGCGCTCGGGCCAGAGGAGCTGGGTGGCATGGCTCGGCGTCGCGGCGCGCAGATCCGCGACCATATCGGCGATGGAGGTGTCGACCTCGTGGCCGATGCCCGCCACCACAGGAATGCAGGAACGGTACACGGCGTCGGCCACGCGCTCGTCGTTGAACGCCCATAAATCCTGAAGTGATCCCCCGCCGCGGATGAGCACAAGCACATCGGCCCAGCCGCGCCGGTTCTCGTCGTCCAGCGCTTCCGCAATGCGCGGCGGGGCGTCGTCGCCCTGCACGGGGACGGGGTGGATGCGGATTTCGCAGCCGGTGCCGCGTTCGCCGGACAGCCGCAGGAAATCGCGGATGGCGGCCCCGGAGGGCGCGGTGATCACGGCGACGCGGTGCGGGTGTTCGGGGATGGGGCGTTTGCGCTCGAGGCTGAAGTAGCCTTTTTCCGCCAGTTTGCGCTTGAGGGCTTCCAGCGCCAGATGGAGCTGGCCTTCGCCGCTGTCCTGCGCGAGTTCGACCACGAGCTGATAGCCGCCGCGCGGCGCGTACACGGTAAGGCGTCCGGCGCAGATGACCTGCTGGCCGTTTTTCAGCGTTCCGGCGAGGCTGACCCGGGGGCCGTCCTCGAACACTTCGCCGGTCAGGGGATCGAAGGTTTCGCGCTCCTTCTGGCTGCCTTTGAACCAGACCGCCTGAAGCAGCGCGTTTTCATCCTTCAGGGAGAAATAGATGTGGCCGGACGAGGGCCGGGAGACGTTCGTGACCTCGCCGCGCACCCAGACGTAGGGAAAGCCGTTTTCCACGGCATCCTTGATTTGTGCGGTCAGTTGGCGGACGGTGAGGATGGACATGAGAGGATGATGCCTCCGGCGGGCAGGGCTCCGCCCTGCACCCGCAAGGGGCGGGCCGCCCCTTGGCCCGGCGCGTTTTGAGCCGGTGCGGGATGATGATCGTTGCCCCGGATTGGGCCTTATGCGGCATGGCGATGAAACGGCAAGGCCGCTTCATCGCCATAACAAAACATATTCGAGGAAACTCCCTGCGTGTTTCCTCCCCATCAGTCGAAAGTCTTAGGAAAGGTAGGGGGTCCGGGGGGAGGAAAAC
>USCL01000333.1 GCA_900553145.1 uncultured Desulfovibrio sp. | reverse complement strand
TGTCCTTGGCGGACTTGGTGGAGGCGTAGCGCTGGATGAAGTACGGCGCGCAGAATTCCCCGAACAGGAAGCTCAGGAACAGGCCCGCGAACTGGATCGGCCCCCAGTCGGCGAACATCTTCAGATTGGTTTCATAGCGGGGCATGGCGTTCAGGGTCGCCATCATGGCGTCGAATCCGCCGAGGTGATCGATGGCGAGATAGCCGCACAGGCTTACGCCGATGATAATGATCACGTACTGCACGGCGTCGGTCATGGTCACGGCGAGCATGCCGCCCGACCACGTATAGGCCAGCGTGATGACGGAGGAAATGAGCGCGGCGGGGATGAGGTCTATGCCGATGGCGGTCTGGAGGATCGCGCCCATCGCCAAGATCTGCACCCCGTACAGCCCGAGGCAGAAGAAAAAGCACACGATGCTCGAAACGAGCCGCCCGGCGCGTCCGTAGTACAGCCCGAACAGGTCGCCCACGCTGTATACGTTCTTGATGTTGTGCACGCGCCCGGCGATGTACAGGCCCGAGAAGATCTGGTTGATCACCACGCCGATGAGCCCGGCGAAGACCACGATGCCCGTGGTGTGCATGAACGAAACGCGCCCGATGGTCGCGCCGCCCCCGCACAGGGTCGCCGCGATGGCCGCGAAGAAGATCGACATGGGGAGGCCGCGCCCGGCGACGGCGTAGTCGTCAAAGTTGGTGACTTTTTTCATGGCCCAGTAACCGATATAGACCACGACGAAGAAATACAGGATGATGATCGCGTAATCCAGCCAATGGATGGTCATGGCATGCTCCTAGACGCAGGCCGCGCGGCGCTGCATGGTACGACGGAAAAATATGATGGAATCCTCAGCGAAAAAAGGAGGATCCGCAAGCGGCGGCGCGGTGGGGAGAGGGAGCAGGCCCCGGATGTCGGTATGGCGCGGCAACCGGTGGTTTTGCTGGCGGAGGCGGGCGGCCCCGCACAGGTGCGGCCACAGGATGACGAGAAGAAGCGGGAACAGGCTTTCCCAGCTTTGCAGGCTTTTGCCCGAGGTTTCGGGGATGGATACCGCAAGGGCGGGATCATCCGGCGAAAGGTGCGGGTTTTCGGCTTTGGGCAACAGTTCGAGACTGGCGATGCTCCCCGCCTCGGCCACCGTGGGCGCGGCATTGAGCGAAGCCGCGCACAGGCAGACGATGTAGCTGGCCACAAGCACGAGGCATATGCCCCGTCGGCAGAGGAGGGAAAGGGATCGCCGCATACGTCGTTTCCGTCGCCCCCTTCCCGGACGGCGGGAAGGGGGCCGGCCCGTTTAGCCGGGCAGGTTGAGGTTGCAGTAGTTTTCGAGGCTGACCGGGCGGAAGGGCTGGCGGACTTGCAGGCAGCCCACGGCGTCGGGGGTCTTGGACTGGGCGGCGGCGGTGATTTCCGCGAGCGCGGGGCCGCACATGCGGCCTTGGCACTGGCCCATGCCGCAGCGGGTAAAGCGCTTGACTTCGTTCACGTCGCGGAAGCCCTCGGCCACGGCCTTGCGGATGTCACCGGCGGTGACGCATTCGCAACGGCAGACCAGCGTTTCGTCCGGGACGTTGAAAACCGCCGGATTGGGCGCGAACACATAGCGGAGGAACCCGCGCGCGATGCGGGTGGCCCGGAGCTGCCTGCGGGCCGGGCCGCTGCGGTAGGCGGCTTCGGCGTCGCTGATCACGCCGAGGCGGCGGGCGATTTCGATCCCGGCCAGCGTGCCCTTGAGCATGCTCGCATCGCCGCCGTGGACATAGGTCCCGTCCCCGGCGATGGAAATGCCGTCCACGCTGGTGCGGCCGTTTTCGTCGACGGCGGGGTACCAGTACCGCTGGACTTCATCCCACTTGTGCTTGGCGTTCAAGGAGTTGAGGATATGTGTGCGCGGGATGATGCCCTCGTGGCGCAAGAGGGTGGAGGCGTTGATTTCGTGGGTTTTGCCGCCCGCGTCATACACGACCTTTTCCAGATGATCGGAGCCCACGGCGCGGATATTCGTGACGTTGCGGATGATCGGCACCTTGCCCTTGAGCACGCGCAGGGCCATCTTGAGCACGCCCGCGGGCATGAGCGCGCCCGCCATGATGCGGCGGGACCACCAGCCGGTGTCGAGCCATGCGGCGATGGGCACGCCCGCTTCGAGCAGGTGCCCGGCAAGCAGGAGGAGCAGGGGGCCGTTGCCCGCGAGGACGACCGGGGCGCTTTTGTCGGCCGAAAGCGTGCCGCCGGAGCGCAGCAGGATGTCGGCCCCGCCCGCGCCCATGACGCCGGGCAGCGTCCAGCCGGGGAAGGGGACGGGCCGTTCCATGCCGCCGGGAGCGACGATGATGTGCGATGCGGTCAGTTCCTCGGCCTTGCCGTTCATGGTGCACGAGACCCTGTGCGGCTCAAGCCCCCAGACGATGGTGCCGGGGTAGTAGGTCGCGCCGGATTCGCGGAAGCGTTTGACGAGCTCAAGCCCGGCGGCGCGTTCCTTGGGATCGAGCAACGCCTGCGCCATGGGGGTTTCGATGTTGCGGAAAAGCTGGCCGCCGGGGGCCGCCTGCTCGTCGACGAGCGTGACGTCCAGCCCGCAGGCGCGCGCGGCGCAGGCGGCGGACAGTCCGGCGGGGCCGGCCCCGATGACGATGAGATCCATATTTCTGTCCATTATTCGGCCTCCCCGGGAAGTTGGCGTCTCACGGTCATGCCTTCCCGCACGGTGACGAGGCAGGATTGGACGTCCGGTTCGCCGTCGATTTCCATGAGGCATTCGAAGCATACGCCCATGAGGCAGTAAGGGGCACGGGCGCTGCCGTCCACGGGATGCTTGCAGGTGTGCCCCGCGTGGGCGTGGCCGAGCACGGCGGCGGCGACGCTGATCCCGGCGGGGACTTCCATCGGCTGCCCGTCGAAGGTGATATGAACGGTGGATGCGTTTTGCATGGCGTATTCCTTGTTCAGCACGAATAGCCGAAGCGTTTGAGGGTCATGCCCTGCGCGGTTTCGGGCAGTTCGCCGCCGAGGATGAAATCGGGGAGCAGGCGCGTATGGGCCGCGGCCATGGTCACGGCGCTGTGGGTATTGACGAGGGTCACGTTGGGATGGCCCGGCAGGCGGCTGTAGATCGCCATGTTGTCGTCGGGCATGACGCGCAGGCCCGACCATGCGCGGATAAGGCGTTTTTTGCCGAGTTCGGGCCAGACGCGGATGGCCCATTTGCCCTCGGAGGCCACGGCCGAGGGGGTCACCTGCATGTGGTGTCCGGCCTTCTCGTGGCGGAAGCCGATGATGGTCGTGCCGCCGAACGTCTGGGTGACGCCGAGCACCGGGATGGGCATGACGAAGGGCATGCGTTCGACGAGCAGCACCTGCCCCTTGTCCGGGTAGACGGGGAGGGTCGGCATGGCGAACTGGACGAAGCGGCGGTTGGAGAGCCCGGCGGCGAGCACGAGCTTCTGGCAGTCGA
>USCL01000332.1 GCA_900553145.1 uncultured Desulfovibrio sp. | reverse complement strand
GGCGAGGGCTTCCCGGCGGGTCTTGAGGCCGTAGTCGATTTCCTTGCACACGGCGTTGACTTCTTTGACGGGGTCGACATAGCCGCGGGCCGGGCCGATCCACAGCGCGGAGGAATAGAGGCGCGGGGCGTCGTAAAAGTCCGGGGCCTTGGCCGGGAATTGCAGCTTGCCGCGCAGCCACGCTTCCTCGATGACCATCTGGAAAATGGGGTGGCATTAGTGCGACAGGAGCCACTGGCGGTAGAGCGTGAAGACCTTCCACGCCTCGAGCATGGCGGCGCGGGCGGAGGAGTAGTTGGTCTGGGAGAAGTCCTTGGCGATGACCTCGTAGGGCATGTCCACGGAGGCGGCCATGCTGCGCAGGACGAAGCGGCAGAACTGCTCGAAGTTCGGGGACGGGCTCGAGGTTTCGAGCATGTGCGGCCTTTCGTTGGGGTTGCCGTACATGATGGTGCCCGACTCGACGCTCTGGTAGTAGCGGGGCGGCTCGGAGGCGCTTTTCCTGCGGGCGTGGACGTAGTCGGGGAGGATGTTGTTGCCCTCGTCCAGCTCGATGAACATGGTGAGGCTCGAGGTGATGACCTGCGAGAGCAGCTCGTTGTCGAGGGAGTCGGAGAGGTGCCGGAACAGGTTCATGCCCGAGGAGAGCACCGGCACGCCGCGTTCCTGTTCCTCCTCAAGGTGGCGGAACAGGTGGAACACGCCGGGCCGGTGCCCGATCCTCGCGGGGATGCGGGTGAAGTCCCGCGAGGTCAGGCTGGAGGGGGAGACGAAGCTCCCCAGCGAAGCCGGGGACGGGGTGGCGATCCAGTAGGCCGAGGGGGAGCCTGCCGCGCCGTATTCGATCCCGTCCCGGATGGAGGGGGAAAAGCGTTTGTCCGAGGGGGTCATGAGCCGGGAGGGCTGGACGGCCTGAAGTGCGAGGGAAAGCGGGCGCAGAGGTTCGTGGGCCGCTACCGGGACATGCAGTAGCTCGCCCTGCCGGAGCATGGACCGGAGGCCGAGGTATTGCAGATCGCCGAAGTGCATCATGCCGCGCACGTCAGCCGTCGGCGTCCACTCTTCCCAGACGCGCTCGATGGCGTCTTGCAGCTCCAAGGCTTCCTGCTCGGTGATGCCGAGGCGTTCCCAGTCGAGATCGGATTGCGGCTGCAATCCCTGCCCCACGGCGTTGGTCGTGATGGCGTTGACGGCGCTGGAGGCCGCCCAGTCGTTCGCCGTGAGGTCGGCGGAACGGCTCTGGATGAGCGCACGCTCCTGCGCGGCGTTCTCCGTGGTGGCGACGCCGGGCACGCGGTAGCCGGACATGCCGCCCCGGAACGACCCGGCGTTCCGCGAAGGGCGGGGCATCGGGCTGGCTGTGCCCAAGGGGGAAGCCATCTGCGCCTCGGCCTGTCCCGTGGGCGCGGAGCGGGCAAACTTGCGGGGGGTGCGTATCGTCCTCATCGGATGACCACCCCCTGCACACGGACCGGGCCGCGCGAGGCCCCGCCCAGCGTATCGACGATGTCCGAGAAAAACGCGATCTCGCGGTTGATCTCGCCAAGGTCATAGCGGGTGAGGCTTCGCGTGCCGACGGTATAGCTCTTGCCGACCGCGGCGTAACGCTTGGCGGTCTTCCAGACTTGCAGCTCGGACTGCGCTTCGGAGAGGGTGTACCCCCGGTAGGTGCGGGCATTCATAGCCTCGCAATCTAGCCGTTTCCAATTGCGGTGTCGTGCCGAATATGGGGAATATGGGGAATGTGGGGAATATGGGGAATAAAATGCGAAAAAAGATTGACTCAAGCGGTAACGTGTACCCAATATAGGACACAAAGAGGGCGCCATGAAACGGATTTACGCGATTTGCTGCCCAAATCGTTCATGGGGCAAGGGCTCTATGCGTTCAGAACAAATCTGTCGAGCGTTCGGGGCACCCCGGCCTCGGTAAGAGGGAGGAGACATGGTTCTTGAAGGATTAACCCCCGGTGATGAGCTTGATAACGACCAATTGTGTGCGAAGTTCATGTGCTCGCCGCAAGGGGGAATGCGATACTCAAAGAGGACGGAATCCCTTGTATTGGTCTCCAACCATGTAAAATCCCTCTATGACGATAGATGGATTGGAAACGTATTGCATTATACAGGCATGGGAACCATAGGGGACCAAAGCCTAGCGTTTATGCAAAACAAAACATTGTATCTGTCCAACGAAAACGGCGTTGCCGTTTACCTTTTCGAAGTATTCCAAGAAAAGCGCTACACCTACACAGGAAGAGTGCACCTCAGCGCGCAGCCTTACCAAGAAATTCAAGAAGATGTTGAGGGAAGAGAACGTAAGGTCTGGATTTTTCCTCTCAAGCTCCTGAATGCAGCACCACCGGTCAAGGCAGCTATTTTAGAGCAGCTTGCCCAGCATAAAGCGAAGCAGGCGAAAAAGTTGTCTGTTGCGGAACTGCGCAAACGTGTGCAGTCGGCCCCCAAGATACCGGGTTCTCAAAGAACAAAGACGGTTGCCTTTCAGCGGAACCCGTATGTTTGTGAGCTCGCCCAGCGTAGAGCCAACGGCGTGTGCCAACTGTGTCAGCAGCCGGCGCCGTTTTCACGGAAAGATCACTCCCCGTATTTGGAAGTACACCACGTGATATGGCTCTCCGCAGGGGGAGAGGATAGTTTGTCCAATACCGTTGCCCTCTGTCCGAATTGTCATCGAAAGATGCATGTCCTTGCCCGGAAAGAGGACGTTGAACAGCTTCAACAACGAGCTCAAGAGCCTTACACAGAGTAATCGCTACGGCACGCTGACACACCCTCAGCGTGCCGTTTTTCTAGGCATGGAAACGCATCAGGCGAGGGCCGCTTGCTGTTTTCCCCAATATCGGGCCATCACCGCCAACCCGCGGAGGCGGTTTTCCTCAAGCTCGGCTTCCGTGGGCACCTTGAAAGCCGTATCGGACACGCAGGAGCGCTGCGCCGGGAGCGCCGGTTTCGGGGCGCTCGTTTGGGGCCTGTCGTTTTTTGGGGGCTTGGCGGCGTTGGCGAACCACTTTCGGAGAAAGAGCAGGACGTTTCGGATGGCCTGCCCGCGCAGCACGCACCAGTTCCGGGCTCTGGCGATCTGCTTGCCATAGTCCACTTCCGGGAAATCCCGCTGGAGGATGCGGGCCACCTCTTCGGAGACGACCAGCGGGGCGGGGCTGCTCTCCGGGGCCTTCGCGGGCGCGCCTTCCACAGGCGCAGCGCCCGCTGATATCTTGTCTTTTTCTCTTATCTTATATCGCAAGGATACCGATACCGTATCAACACCGTAGGCGTTGGGCTTTGGCGGGCGCGGGCCGGAAGGCTCCATGATGTGCGGGTAGCGGGTGACGATGGCCTTGCGGATAGTATCCGACTCCACCTTGGCGAGCTGGCCGCGCATGGCCGCCACCATCTTCGGTGAGGACGTGCACTGGTGCCGGATGTAGCTGACCAGCCACACCTCG
>USCL01000331.1 GCA_900553145.1 uncultured Desulfovibrio sp. | reverse complement strand
CGGCTCCGAGGGGCCCGGGGGAATCCGGCCCAAAGGGCGGCAAAGCCGTGCCCGTTAGGCGAGCTTGCGCGTCTTACGGGCACCGCACGCGGAGCGATTCCCCCCGGCCCGCCGGGAGGCGCAGGTCCGGGGGCAGCCCGGCCTCCGGAGGCATCCTTCCCACGGAGTTCCAGTGATAGACATCTCGACACTCAATCCGGCGCAGCTCGAAGCCGTGACCGCGCCGGACGGCCCGGTTCTGGTCATCGCGGGCGCGGGAAGCGGCAAGACCCGCACCATCGTCCACCGTCTGGCATGGCTGACGGAACAGGGCGTCCCGGCGAACGACATGCTGCTGCTCACCTTCACGCGCAAGGCCAGCCGCGAAATGCTGCTCCGGGCCACGGATCTGCTCGGCTACAGCATCGGCGGCGTCCACGGCGGCACGTTCCACAGCTTCGCGTTCTCTGTGCTGCGCCAGTACAGGCCCGCATGGGCGGAAGGCCCGGTCACCGTCATGGACTCGGCGGACAGCGCCTCCGCCATCCAGCAGTGCAAGGAACGCCTCAAGGTGGGCAAGGGCGACCGCTCGTTCCCCAAGACGCAGACCATCATCGGCCTGCTCAGCAAGGCCCGGAACAAGGAAGCCTCCATCGGCGACGTGCTCCAGCGCGACGCGCAGCACCTGCTGCCCCACGCCGACGCGCTGGAAAGCCTCGGGATCGCCTACCGGAACTACCGCCGCCAGCACGGCCTGCTCGACTACGACGACCTGCTGTTCGAGCTCGAAGACTTGCTCAAAGGCGATCCCGAGGCGGGACGCGAAGGGCTGGCCGCACGCTTCCGGGAACGCTACCGCTACATCATGGTGGACGAATATCAGGACACCAACCGCGTGCAGGCCCGGCTGGTGCAGCTCCTCGCGGGGGAAGCGGGCAACGTCATGGCCGTGGGCGACGACGCCCAGTCCATCTACGCCTTCCGGGGCGCGGACGTCCGCAACATCCTCGATTTCCCCAAGCTGTTCCCCGGCACGCGGGTCATCCGGCTTGAGGAGAACTACCGCTCAACGCAGCCCGTGCTCGACGTCGCCAACGCCGTGCTCGCCCCGGCCTCCGAAGGCTTCCGCAAAAACCTGTTCACGACCAAGGAAAACACGCCCCAGACGCCCCGCGTGCGCCTCGTCCGCCCCATGAGCGACCTGACGCAGGCCAATGTCGTGGCGGCGCGCGTGGAGGAACTCCTCGACCGCTATCAGGCGAAGGAAATCGCCGTGCTCTTCCGGGCGGGCTACCAGTCGTACCACCTTGAGGTCGCGCTCTCCAAGCGGGGCATCAAATTCCGCAAATACGGCGGGCTGCGCTATGCCGAGGCCGTGCACGTCAAGGACGTGGTGGCGTTCGTGCGGCTGGCGATCAACCCGCTGGACATGCCCTCCTTCGAGCGCGTGGCGGGCCTGTCCAAGGGCGTGGGGACCAAAACCGCCGAAAAAATCTATCACGTCGCCGCACAGGGCGATTTCGACGCGCTGCGCAAAGCCTGCACCAAATTCCCCGATCTGTGGTCGGACATGCTGCTGCTCGACAAGCTGCGCCAGCACAACCTGACGCCCGCCGCGCTCATCGAAATGGTCATCGAGCACTACACGCCCCGCCTGCAGGCCATCTTCCCCGACGACTGGCCCCGCCGCCAGCAGGGCCTCTCGGAACTCGCGCACATCGCCTCGGCCTATACCGATCTCGAACAATTCGTGGCGGACTTGTCGCTGGAAACGCCGGAAGACGAGGCCGACGAGTTCGACGAGGCGGGCCGGGCGGTGCTTTCCACCATCCACTCCTCCAAGGGGCTGGAATGGGACGCCGTGATCCTGCTCGATCTGGTCGAGGACCGCTTCCCGTCGCGCCACGCGCTGGTGCGGCCCGAGGACTTCGAGGAGGAGCGCCGCCTCATGTACGTGGCCTGCACCCGCGCCCGCGAGGACTTGGAGCTGTTCGTGCCCGCCACGCTCTACAGCCGCCAGAACGGCGGCAACGAGCCCGCGAGCCCGAGCCCCTTCGTGCGCGAACTGCCCTTCAGCGCGCTTGAGGAGTGGCAGGAAGGCTACACGGGCCGCATCTCCAAGCGCAGCGCGTCGTTCGCCGGAGATCCCGCCTTTTCGCGGCCTTCGCTCGATATCCCCCGCGAATTGGCCAATCCCAACGCCGGGCGCGTCAAGGGCGTGTTCCCGCCCCCGGTCATCCCCGAAACGAAAAGCGAAAAAGCCGCGTCCAAGGGCGGCGCGGGGTGCGGCTACTGCCGTCACAAAGTCTTCGGGCGCGGCAAGATCGTGGAACAGCTCCCGCCCGACAAGTGCCGGGTCAACTTCCCCGGCTTCGGGCTCAAGGTCATTCTCAGCGCGTTTCTGACTCTGGAGGAATAAATGTCCGATCTCGTTTCCGAGGATCACATCCTCGCCCGCATCGCCTCGCATTTCCCCAACGAAGGGCCGGACGTGCTGCTCGGGCGCGGCGACGACTGCGCCGTGCTCAATGTTTCCGGGCCGCTGTGCGTGAGCACGGACCTGTTCATGGAGGACGTGCACTTCCGGCGTTCCTACTTCACGCCGGAAGACATCGGCTGGAAGGCCCTTGCCGTCAACCTGAGCGATCTCGCCGCCGACGGCGCGCGGCCTGTGGGCTTCACGGCGGGCCTGTCCCTTCCGCCCGATGCGGACATGGCCCTTGTGGACGGCCTGTGCGCGGGCATGGCCGAGCTGGCCTCCCAGTCCTCCGTGCCGCTCGTGGGCGGCGATCTGTCCCGCGCCGGCAAGCTCCATCTGTGCCTGACCGTGTTCGGGCAGGCGGAAAAGACGCTCCTGCGCGGCGAGGCGGAACCCGGCGACGTCATTTTCCTCATCGGCAGGACGGGCCTTGCCCGGACAGGCCTGATGCTGCTTGAGGAGCAAGGCCGCGCGGCCCTCGACGCATGGCCCGTCCCCTGCCAAGCGCATTTGCGCCCCGCCCCGCGCCTCAAGGAAGGCATGCGCCTGTCGCGCCTCGCGGCGGACTGGGGGCGCGAGAGAAACGATCCGTCCTGCGGGCGGCTCGGGCTCATGGATCTTTCCGACGGCCTCGCCCGCGATCTGCCCCGGCTGGCCGGGCCGGGCATGGGCGCGGACATCGAGATGCCCATGCCGCACCCTGAAATCCTCCGCTTCATGCGCTCCCGCAACGAGGCCGATCCCGTCGCCGCGGCCAAGCGGCACGCCTTCCTCGGCGGCGAGGACTACGCGCTCATCGGGACCTGCTCGCCCGAGCTCGCCGTGCACGTCATGGTCGCCAACGCCGAGACCACCATGCTCGGCAAAGTCACCGAAGGCGGCGGAATCCGCGTCGACGGCGTCCCCGTGTCCGGCGGGTTTGATCATTTCGCGGGCTAGGTGGGAAGCTCGGGGGAAGGGGGAGGGAACCTTTCTGAAGAAAGGCTTCCCTCCCCCTTCCCCCGAACCCCCA
>USCL01000330.1 GCA_900553145.1 uncultured Desulfovibrio sp. | reverse complement strand
CGGGGAGGGAATCCTTCTGAAGAAGGGCTTCCCCCTCCCTTCCCCCGGCGGGCTCGCCCCGACACCCGCCCCCATCCCCACATCCCAGCTCGACATCGCCGTAGCCCTCGCGCACAGCGGGGCGTTGCTGCCCGTGCTGCACCACCTGCCCCGCAAGGACTGCAACATTTCGCTCGGCTACCCGCTGGAACGCTCGCTTCTGTTCCGGCTGCTGGAAACGGTGCTCGACGCCCGCAACCGCCGCCAGCCCAACGGCACGACCCATTGGAAGGCGCTTGCGGATCTCGTCCGCCATCCCTACCTGCGCCTGCTTGAGGTCAACGGCGTTTCCCTGCGCGAGATTTTCCAGAACATGGAAACCCGCCTCCGCAACGGCAGCCGCCATGCCGACGCCCATGCCGTCGCCGAGGGGGCCGTGGACGACTTCTTCGCCGCCTCCACCCTGCCCAACGTGGCCGCGTCCATGCCCGCCATCCGGGATCTGATCAACCGCATCCTGCGGGATACCCTGGACACATGGGCGAGGGCCCATTCCCTGGGCGGGCTCGCGGACGCGCTCTCCGGCCTGTGCGACACCCTGCTCGTGTATGGGAGCGGCAACGACGAAAACGGCGCGGGCAGCGGCAAGGCCGACATCTGGTCGCGCTTCCCCATCGACGCGGAATGCCTGTTCCGCCTCATGCAGCGGGTCATCCCCGCCCTCAAGGACAACGGTATGGCCGACACGCCGCTGCCGTGGCCTCTGATGCAGGCGATGCTGCTGGAACTCGTGCGCGCCGAGCGCGTGCCCTTCGAAGCCGATCCCCTGACCGGCCTGCAAGTGCTCGGCATGCTGGAAACGCGCCTTTTGCGCTTCTCGCGGGTATTCCTCGTGGACGTCACCGACGACAGGCTCCCCGGCGCGCCGATCCGCAGCCCGCTCCTGCCGGACAGCCTCCGCGCCCTTCTCGGCCTGCCCGACACCCGCAACCGCGAGCAGCTCGCCGCCTACACCTTCCACCGCCTCCTCGCCGGGGCCGACGAGGTTTGGCTCTACTGGCAGGAAGGCGTGGAAACCTCCGGCCTGTTCGACGGGAAAAAGCAGCGGAGCCGCCTCGTGGAAGAGCTCATCTGGCAGGAGGAGCAAGCCCGCGGGCAGCGCCTGAAGCCGGGGCGCGAACCGCTCCGCACGGCGTCCCTCGACGTCCGCCCGCCGGTCAGGGTGCGCAAAGTCATCCCCAAGACCCCGGCCATCAGGGAACAAATCGCCGCCTCGCTCAAGCAGCCCTTGTCCGCCACCCGGCTGGACGCCTACCTGACCTGCCCCCTGCGGTACTATTACGAACGCCTGTGCTCCATCGCGCCCATCGACGAGGTGAACGAAGACGACGATCCGGCGGCCGTGGGCGTGCTCCTGCACAATGTGCTCCGGGATTTCTACGCCCCCGCCGTGGGCAAGGCTGTGCGCCGCGATGCGCAATCCGGCGACGCCGATTTGCCCTTCCTTGATGAAAAAGCCCTGCGCGCCCTGTTCCGTACGGCTCTCGACGCCTCGGGGCTCGAAGCCTCCCTGCCGCCCGAGAGCGCGGCCATGCTTTCCGTCACCGGGCCGGAACGTCTGGCCATGTTCCTGCGCGCCCAGCCGGAACAGACGGAAGTGCTGTCCTTGGAAGAGGAGTATGACGCTGAAATCCGGGTGGCGGGCCGCGTCCGGCGGCTTACCGGCAACCTCGACCGCGTGGACTGGCGCGAGCAGGAAGATCCCGAAGGTGCGCTTGACGAAGGGGCGGTCATCCTCGACTACAAGACGGGCCGCATCAAGGCGCTGCGCCCCGACATATGGGACGACGACGCCTTCTGGGATGCCCTCGATCCGGAAAAAGCCGCCGGGGCCGCTTCCGAGCCCGACCCCGAACATGATTTTTTGCCAATATTGGCACAACGTATTCCCACAGTGCAGTTGCTGTATTATTGTTATTTGTATGGGCAGGCTACGGGCAAGCCCGTGCTCGACGCGGCGTTCGTCGCCCTTGGCGAAGACGGCGAGGAGCGGCCCCTTTTCGGGAAGGCCATGACCATTGAGGAACGGGAGCGGGCCCTGGCGCTCATCCCCCGCCTCATCGGGTTCATCCTCCTGCATATGGAGCTTTGTCCGGAATTTCGCCCACGGGAAGGGGCACATTGCCGCTGGTGTTCCTGGCGGAACGTGTGTATCATATCCTCCCAACAATAGATTCGGGTATTAGAAGCGGGGAGGCATTCCTGTTCCCGCTTGCGTGCCCATAACACCATAAGAGACCTCTAGGAGGTTCTTCATGTCTTTCCCCACTCTGAACATAGGCGACCTCATCGCTAAAACTCCTATCGTCCAAGGTGGCATGGGCGTTGGTATTTCTCTTTCCAGGCTCGCTTCCGCGGTCGCCAATGAAGGCGGCATCGGCGTCATTGCCGGCGCCATGATTGGAATGAAGGAACCCGACGTGGCCAGCAATCCCCTTGAAGCCAACCTCCGCGCCCTCCGCCGCGAAATCGAAAAGGCCCGTGAAGCCACGCAGGGCATCATCGGCGTGAACATCATGGTCGCCCTGACCACCTTCGCCGAAATGGTCCGCACCTCCATCGAAGCCAAGGCCGACGTGATCTTCTCCGGCGCCGGGCTGCCGATGGATCTTCCCAAAATTTTCAATGAAACGTGCGAACGCAAAAAGGAAGAGTTCAAAACCAAGCTCGTGCCCATCATCTCTTCCGGCCGCGCCGCCACCCTCATCGCCCGCAAGTGGATGTCCAGCACCGGCTACATGCCCGACGCCTTCGTGGTGGAAGGCCCCAAGGCCGGCGGGCACCTCGGCTTTTCCCCCGAGCACATCGTTGACCCCAACTACGCCCTCGAACAGCTTGTCCCGCAGGTGGTGGAAGCCGTGAAGCCGCTTGAAGACAAGGCCGGGCGCGCCATCCCGGTTATCGCGGCCGGCGGCGTGTACACGGGCGAAGACATCAAGAAGTACATGGATCTCGGCGCGTCCGGCGTCCAGATGGGCACCCGTTTCGTCGCCACCTACGAATGCGACGCCGACGACCGCTTCAAGCAGGCCTACATCGACGCGAAGCAGGAAGACGTGACCATCATCAAAAGCCCCGTGGGCATGCCCGGCCGCGCGCTCCTCAACAACTTCATCGATTCCATGCGCGACGGCGGCAAGAAGCCGTTCAAGTGCATCTTCCATTGCGTGAAGACCTGCGAGCAGGAAAAGACCCCTTATTGCATCGCCGCCGCCCTCATCAACGCCATGAAGGGCAACCTGGAACGCGGGTTCGCCTTCTGCGGCGAAAACGTCTCCCGCGTCAACAACATCGTTTCCGTGCACGACCTGATTTCCTCGCTGCAGCGCGAGTTCGACGCCATCATCAACAAGCCCGCTCCGGCTGTCGTGAAAGCGTAATGCCTCCGGCGGCAAGGGGGCTTACCGCCCCCTTGACCCCCGTCCGGGAGGCGAGCCGCCCCCCGGCCCCCGGCGAAAAGTCCCG
>USCL01000329.1 GCA_900553145.1 uncultured Desulfovibrio sp. | reverse complement strand
AAGACGGTGTCGGGGTATTCCTCCTTCAACGCCTCAAGGCGGTTCTCAAAGTGCCGCCGGGCATACCGCTTGTGCAGCGCGTCGAAGTGTTCACGGTAGACGACCTCGCCCTTCTTGTCCTTCCCCTGAATGAAGTAATCCCCGTACCGATGGTGGGGGAAGTAGTTGTGGATGTGCCCAATCTGGGTACGGAACTCCTGAATGGCCACGTCTCCCATCTCGCTCATCCGGGCAAGACGGTTGTGGGCGCGCATGAGGTCGTTGTCGAGGCTCACCCTGATTTCGCGCATGGCCTTTTTCACGGCGTCGGACCCGGGCTGCCTGGAAAGCCATTTGTCGTAGCCCTCATACCATTCTGGATTGGCCTTGATGGTGGTGCGCCCGCTCTCCAGCTCTTCGTCCGTCAGGAACTTGTCGATGCCCTCAAGCTCGGCAATCTGCTTGCCGTCATTATCCCAGACCAGCTTTTTCAACTCGCCCATGTCCTTGCCGGAAAGCTTGTTCTCTCCGAACAAAGAAGGGATTTCCTGAAGGCTGCGGGCGCGTTCCGCCGCCCGTTCATCCTGCCGCCTGACCTGACGGTCGTACACGGCCTTGAAGCCGGGAAACCGCTTCGCCACCCAGTGCGGCAACATGAAAATCCGCTGCATGAGCGTCACGTCGTCGGATTTTCCAAAGATGCTTCCAATCCACGGATCGTTCTTGGCAAGGTTCATGGCATCCTCGGCACTTATGCCGGTGATGTCGCGGACATCTTTGATGTCCCGCAGGGAGGCCAACGGCTTGTTTTGCGGCGCAATCGGCTTGACGACGTCCTCTTCGGTGAGTATTCTGTTTCTAGAAAGCCTCGCTGGGAGTTTGCGCACCTTGGGCAATTGTAGCCTGTGAGTCCGCGCCCATGCGAGGCTCTTCTTTTTGTCCTGATACAGTAGACGCCCTTCCTCTATCTGCCGCACATACCATGCTTCATTGCCCCGCCGGTAAGCGCTGGCAATATCATTGACCCGCACACGCTGGCGCTCCGTATCCAGATGCACGGCGACCATGACCGAGCGGCCTTCGTGTTTCAATTCTGTCAACACCACGAAAGAGTCCGGCGAAGTTGCCGATTCAAAAACCATTACGGGTTCCGCAAGTGCTTTCGGCAACTGCTTTACCGTATCCTTTGGCAGATTATGGTCTTCCTTACTTGAAAGTATCTTTGCCAAGTTTCTTAGTGCCATAGTCATAGGCAGGTCAGGCGCACCCAATTTTTGCAACACATCTGGCGTTTTGCCTACGGGCAAGCTCTCTACCTTACCGCCTTCAATAACGACAGTGGGATCAAAGGCATCAACCTGCCGCCCCCATTCTGCCATATCCCTCTGTACCTGCTCCCACGCGGCGTGAGCGGCCTCCATATCCGAACCGGACCTATCCACCGACGCCATAGCCGGAACCATGCCGCCTTCGGCCATGCTTTCGGGCCTGCCCTCAAAGACATACCGATCCAGCGCGGACAACAGCCTGTCCACGTTCTCGTATTTCATGGAGCCCGTGCGCCCGGTCACGGCATCCACCAGCACATGCCACGCCCGCAGTACGGCCTCGACGACACGCCGCCAGTATGTCAGCTCTTGTCCGGACAGCTTGTATGCCGCCCGCTTTTCAGCGAGGTGCGCGACAACCTCCTCCATGACCAGCGCACGGCCCTCCGCATCGGAGCGGGGATCAATCCCATACTTGTTGGCGACGGACGCGATTTCCGCATTGCCCATGCCGCCCATGCCCCGCCACAGCCGGTTGAGCACACGCCTCTTCTCGTCCATTCCCAAGAGCCCATTCAGGCCATGATGCACCATATTCTCGTGCATCCACACTTCCGCCGCGCGCGCCGTACCGCGCAGATTGTCCGCCACGAGGTACACCGTGCCGGAAGCGGGATCGTACACGCCCTCCAGACGCGACGACACCTCGCCGTAAAGCTGCCGGATGTGTTCGGGCAATTCCTCAAACGACTGGACCACCCGCGTGTCGGCGGCGTTGGCCGCCCGTTTCCCCAGCGCATCCGCGACGGACTGCACCGCCGCCTTGCGGACGCGGAGGCGAGAGGCCGGCACGTCGTTCAGAAATGCGCCGGGTTTGACGGAAGCCATCGGCGCTTCTTCTTCGGTATCCGGCTTCTTGGACGTTTCCGCCAGCTTTTGCTCGATCTCGAGCATCCGCTCACGGACATCCTCAAGCTCCTTCTTCTGCTCGAACGGACGTTTCAGCTCTTCCTCAAGAGACGCTATCTGGGCCTTCGCGCCCTTGATCTTCGCCGCGTTCTCAGCGGCACTTCCCGCGTACCGGGCCAGATCGTTCTTGAGACGCGTGAACAGGCCCGCAGCCCCGTTGAAGGGGCCTGATTCCTTGATGCCATGAGGCCCGGCAAGCTGATAGGACATGGCCACGCCCTTGGAAAGCTCCCCGCCCGCCTCGGCAACATGCGGAAGAACGGAAACCTCCGCCGATACCCCGTTGCCAAGCTCCACAGTCATTCCTGTGGCGTAATCACGCGGGTTCTTCACCTGCCACTGGGCATATTTCCTGATCCCGGAAAGCACCTTCTCGATACGCTTCAATTCGCCGTCCAGCCAAGCCGATACGTCCTTGGAAAGTTCCTTCCTGCCCTCAACCTCTCCGTTGGGAAAATGCTCATTGACGAATGCGGTGACGGCTTCCGCGCTTTTCGTCCGCCCTTCAAGGAATTCAAGACTGCTCTTCGCGCTCCGAAGTTTGTACCGCAGGGTTCCGAGACGGGACTCGTAGGCCGCGTTCAACGCCTCAAGCCTGCGGACCTCCACCTGCAACTGCATCTTCTCCTTGGCAAGCGGATTACCGGAGAAGGCCGCCATCATATCCTCAAAGGTTGCCTGCGTCGCGTCGAAGGGGTTTTCAAAAGTCCGGGTTCCCACATCGCCGCGAAGAAGCTGGTTGATGAACTTCTGCTTGCTGATAAGTTGCTGGAACGTTACAGAGTCCAGCGTGTTCTTGGTCCCGTAGGTCAACACCTCGACCTCGGGGAACATGTTGCCCGGTCGCCGGATGCGTCCATTGCGCTGCTCAAAGTCCATAGGCCGAGGCGGCGCGTCGAGGTGGTGCGCAGAGAGCAAACGCTCCTGCACGTTTACCCCTACACCGAGTTTTTCCGTCGTCCCCATGAGAACGCGAATATCCCCCCTGTTCACGGCGTCGAACAGACGTTTCCTCGCCTCGTCCGTCTTGAAGTCGTGGATGATGGCGATATCTTCCTTGGGAACGCCTCTGACGATCAGCTTGTCCCTGATATCCTCGAACAGGTTGAACTTGCCGTCGCCGCTCTTGAAGTTGTCGCAGAAAACGATTTGCGCCGCCTTGTTGTCGCGGTTTTCCTCCCACCGGTCATAGATGTTTTCCACGGCCTTGTTGGCCTTGCTGGCCGGCTCGTCCGGCAGGGAAGAATCGACAAGCCGCAGGTCGATGGCCGCTTTTTTTGCCTTGCCGTAGATTTGCAACGGCACACTGCTCTGCTC
>USCL01000328.1 GCA_900553145.1 uncultured Desulfovibrio sp. | reverse complement strand
CGACCTTCGGGTTATGAGCCCGACGAGCTACCGTGCTGCTCCACCCCGCGTCATGCGACAAGAGGGAATATAGGTACCGGCACCGCATTTGTCAAACCTTTTTTCGTCTTTTTTCTCAAAAAGAGAATAAAACGGCACAACGCACCATGAACATTGTCTTTATTCCGTTAGGCATTGCCGGATTCCGAAGGTTCGGCACAACATGCCGCGACAGGCCACGGGCGGACGGCTATCGGCAGTACCGTGGCAATGTTCTCAAGCGCCGAACGGGCTTCCGCGTGCTGGTGCGGAGAAAAGAACACCTTGAGCAGCGCCTCCGCCCGATCGAGCACTGTAAAGCTCGCAATATTGTCATACCCTTCGAGAAGGAAACGAAACATGCCCACCTGCTGCGGCGGCACGGAGACGAGCAGCTTATCGCTGTATTCGGGAACGGGCAGCCGGAGGGGGCGTCTTTTTTTCTTTTTCATGAGGCCCGGTGTAGCCTATGCTTTTCAGGGGCGCAAGGGGCGGGCAACGGGCACGCCGCCGTTCACGGCGCATCGCCTATAAAATCCTTTATAATGATATAAAAAGCACCGGGGAAACCGCTCCCGTTGCGATAGCGCATGAACTAGGCTATAGTCGGCTCCTGTAATCCAACCCGAGGTGGCGCATGTTCAATGAAGATAGACCCGTAGGCAATCCCGCTCAGATCTTTCGTTCCTTCTTGAAAAACAAGGGGCTGCGCAATACGCCCCAGCGCCAGCAGATCATGGAAGTGTTCTTTGACGAGAGCGGGCACCTGACGACCGAAGAAATCTATGACAGAGTCCGCAAGGAAGATCCTTCCCTTGGTCAGGCCACCGTCTACCGGACCATGAAACTTCTGTGCGAAGCGGGGCTGGCCCGTGAAGTACGGTTCGGCGATGGCTTGGCCCGTTATGAACACGCCGCTGATGCCCATCACGATCATCTCATTTGCGAAAACTGCGGGCGCAATATTGAAGTCGTCGACTCGCAGATAGAAGAACTCCAGGACGCGCTGGCCCGCAAGCACGGGTTCAAGCCTACATTCCACCGGCTGTACCTCTACGGCATTTGCCCCGACTGCCAAAGAAACCGCTGATACGCGATAATACGGCATTGTCTGGGCCGGAGGTTCTCCTTCGGCCCTTTTGTTTTCCCCTTCCAAGGCCGGAGTTTTCCATGCGTTCACGCGATCTCGTCATGATCGTCGTTTCGTTTCTCGCCATGCTCGCCGGAAGCTTCCTTCCCGGGCTGGCCGAGCCGCTGTCCCCCTTTCCCCGCCTCTGCCTGATCGTCCTCCTCTACCTCGGTTTCCTTTCCGTCGGCACCGAAGCCCTCTTCGTCCATACACGCCTTATCCCGGGCACGGTAAGCTGCCTTGTGCTCATCCGGCTGTTCGCCTTGCCGATCCTGTCCTTCCTTCTTTTTGAGCTGGTCATGCCGCAGTTCGCGCTTGGCGCCCTGCTCGTCGGCGCCGCATCCATCGGCGTGGTGGCTCCCATTTTTTCCATTATGGTCAATGCGGATACGGCGCTCGTCCTCGCGGGCAACCTTCTCTCCTCGCTCCTGCTCCCCCTGACATTGCCCATGCTCCTCTATACGGTGGACAGCCTCATGAAGCTGTCCGGCTTCGGGTCCATGGATCTGCCCGCCCACCTGTCCCTCTCCGGCATGACGCTCTCTTTATGCGTCACCATCATCGTCCCGTTTGTGGGCGCGTTCCTGACCCGCAAGGCCCCGCGGGTGACCGAGCGCATCCTCAAACACCAGTTCCCCGTGTCGGTCTCCACCATCGCCCTGTCCACACTGGCTATTTTCAGCAACTATTCTGGCATACTCCATCAACACCCTTCGCTCGTCATCAAGGCCCTCGGGGCCGCCTGCCTGCTCGGGGCCGTCATGATGGCGGGGGGATTCCTCCTGCCGCGCTCCATGCCTCCGCAACGCAGGCTGGCCTTTCTGATCAGCTACGGGACCATGAACAACGTGCTCATGCTCATCGTCAGCCTCGAATTTTTCTCAGCGTCCGAATCCATCATGGCCGCCATGTATTTGCTCCCCCTGAATGCCCTGCTCGTCTACTACCGCGCCTTGAGCCGTTCATGGGGCCTTGAGCGGGCCGCCGGATAACCGGCTTGTCACCGTTCTTTTTGCCCAGTACAAGAAGCCGGGACACGTTGCCCGCCACTCCGCATTACCCATTCCATCCTTTATGAGGCTATTCATGAAAAACATTTCCCTGATTTCCCGCGCACCGCGCTTTGCGCGCATGCTGCTGGCCGTTCTCGCATCAGCCGTCTTCAGCGGCTGCGCCCCTTACCAGAAGGCGGCCCCTCAGCCCGAACCCACGGTCCCGCTGACGGGTACGGTGACCTACCGCGAACGCATGGCCTTGCCTCCGGACGCGGAGCTCACCGTCACCCTGCACCGCAAAACCAGAGACGGGCGCATGCTGGTCGCCGAGGAACGAGCATCCACCGAAGGCCGCAATATCCCCCTGCCCTTCAGCATCGCCTGCCCCGCCGCGGACTCCTCCAGCATGAGCTATGAACTGGAAGCGGCCATTTCAAGCGGCGGCACGACGCTGTTCGCCACCCCAAGGCCCCTTATGGTGCACCCCGGCGACACCGGCATCATGGTCCTGACGCACCGGGTCATGGACGCCGCGCCTGTCACCGACGGCCTTGCGGGCACCCGATGGAAACTGGTGGAGCTGAACGGCAAACCGGCCGAAGTCTACGGCAACCAGCCTGAACCGCACCTGATCTTCAACCCCGAAGGTACGCAGGGCCGGATCTCCGGTTCCGACGGCTGCAACAGCCTCATCGGCAGCTATGCCCTCCAAGGGGACCGCATCGGCTTCTCACAGCTCGGCTCGACCATGATGCTTTGCCCGAAGGGGGACGCGCAGGCGCGGGCCTTGGCCCAGGCGCTCGCCGGGGCCACCTCCGTTTCCCATTCCGGGGGCACGCTTGACCTGTGGAACGGCAAAACGCGGGTGGCCCGCTTCAAAGCCACGGCACTCTAGCGAAATTTTGGAAAAAGAAACAAATCCGGAATAAGACTGACGGACAAGGGCCGCTTCCGGCCTCCGAACTGTTCGGATGGAAAGGACTTGTGGCGTCATGGTTGCGCGCAAAAAAAGCCTTTCGGTTGCGAAAACGTGATTTTTCCTATACTCAAAAACAATCCGTTACCGGAGTACTTTTTCGGTAAGGCAGCCGTCATTCCGAGCCGGAACCCGTTTCTGGTGCAACAACCTTTTCTGGAGGATGGAAGACATGAAACTCGGCACACTTTTGAGCATGGCCGCAATGGCCGTCATGAGCATGGGCCTCGCCCTTCCGGCGCAGGCCGCCGATCCCATCAAGATCGGCGTTTATTTGCCCTTGACCGGCCAGAACGCCTTTGGCGGGCAGCTTGAACTCGAAGGCATCCAACTCGCCCACAAGCTCAAACCGACCGTCCTCGACCGCCCCGTCGAACTGGTCATCGTCGACAACAAGTCCGACAAGGTCGAAGCCGCC
>USCL01000327.1 GCA_900553145.1 uncultured Desulfovibrio sp. | reverse complement strand
GCGCGTAGACCGCCGCCCCGATGGCCCGGGCCATCGGGGCGGCGGTCTACGCGCTCGACGACATCCCGGGCGGTTCTCCCGCCATCGTTCAGGCAAAGGAAGCAATCCGCCGCGCCGCGCGGCATGACGCCCCCGTCCTGCTTACGGGCGAGGAGGGGACGGCGCGGCAGGGTTTCGCTCAGGCTATCCACAACGCGGGCCGCCGCCGGGAAGCCCCGTTCGTCGCCGTGGACTGCGGAAGCATCCTGCGCAGCCTCATGCGCAACGAACTGTTCGGTTTCGACGGGGAAGACGGCAGGCCCGGCAAATGCGAGCTGGCGGACGGCGGTACGCTGTTCCTCGACGGCGCGGAAGCCCTCCCCCTGACGGCGCAGATCGGCCTCGTGCGTCTGCTGCGCAACGGCGAAACCGTGCGCGTCGGCGGAGGGCAAAGCCGCACGGTAAACGTCCGCCTCATCATCGGGGCCGGGACGCGCCTTTCCGAGGCCGTACGCGAACGCCTCTTCCTTGAGGAACTCTATGAACGTTTGCAGGGATGCACCGTAGCAATCCCGCCGCTGCGCGAAAGGCGGTCCGACATAAAAGCCCTTGCCGGGCGTTGCCTCTCCCGGTACGCGCAGGCCCTCGGCAAGCAGCCGAAGCCCCTCTCCCCAGAAGCCCTGAACGCCCTGTTCCGGTATCCATGGCCCGGCAACTTCCGGGAACTGGAAACCGTTCTGGAGCGTGCCGTGGCCCTTGCCGAAGGCGAAGCCATCGGGCTTTCCGATCTGCCCGCACGGATCTCGGGTGCGCCCGAGGTTCCCGCGCCTTCGGGGAAAACGCTGCCCGGCCATGAAGCGGAACGCCTCCTCGCCGCGCTCGAACAAACGGCGGGCAATGTCCGCGAAGCCGCCAAACTGCTCGGCATCTCGCGCGGCGGCTTCTATATGAAACTCAAAAAACTCGGCCTCAACCCCGGCGAATACCGCTAGCCCATACCGCCAACGGTTGCCGGACACATACGAGCCGCGTCCGTCCCATGCGGCGGCCATGCCGGAACCGGGATCCCGGTTGCCGCCCCTTCGCGCTTTGCCCACGCTTCACCCCCACTCGCGCCCGCCCTCCCGTAAGGGGCCTCCTCGATCCGTGTCCATAAAAGAGACATGTTCATATGCACATGGGTTCAATATGAACAACCTTGAAGACACTTTTCACGATATGATTTTCTAACGCCACAAAATGATTTCCCTTTTCCAGATAGACATGTAACATGCTGATATTGGCCCGCTCTTTGCTTTCCTCACGGGCAGGATACCGTTACGGGCGCAATCCGATCCCCGTCAAAGAGAGAAACGGCTTTCCACAGGGGATCAGATTCTTTTCAATCTTTCGCTATGGTTGCGTTGTGGGACCGCCCGCATTGCGGGCAGCGGCCTTTCCGATTGAGCGAAAAGGCGCAAACGATTGCGCCGATCCAAAACGTTTGAGGAGAAACTGAGGAGAATCCCATGAAGAAAGTGATTACCCTGCTGCTTGCCGCCGGCCTGACGATCGGCGCCGCATCCGCCGCCAACGCCGTGGACATCAAGGCAAAGGGCCTGTGGCACAACGCCATGTCCTTCGCGGATCGCAATTTTGAAAAGCACAACGGCTCCGACAAGATGCAGAACGCCACCCGCCTCCGTACGCAGATCGACGTCATCGCGTCGGAAAGCCTCAAGGGCGTCGTCTATTTTGAAATCGGGCCGCAGAACTGGGGCAAGTCGGCGGACGGCGCGTCCCTCGGCAACGACGGCAAGGTGGTCAAGGTCCGTTACAACTATGTGGACTGGGTTATCCCCGAGACGGACGCCAAGGTCCGCATGGGCCTCCAGAACTTCAGCCTGCCCGGGTTCGCCCTCCCGCACACCATCCTCGGCGGCGGCGGCGCGGACGGCGCGGGCGTCACCCTGTCCGCACAGTTCACCAAGAACATCGGGGCCACCCTCTTCTGGCTGCGCGCCGAAAACGACAATACCGACAGCTCCACCGATTACGGCAAGCAGTTCCATTACAGCGACGCCATGGACTTCGCCGGCGTCACCCTGCCCCTCAAGTTCGACGGCGTGAAGGTGACCCCGTGGGCCATGTACGGTTTCGTGGGCCGCGACAGCTTTGAAAACGCCGGGGCTTCCGGCGACCAGAAGAAGCTCCTCCAGGGCATGCTCCCCCTCGGCGCGAGCAACAAGACGCTGACCGGCAACAGCCTGACCGACCGCCACGGCGATGCGTGGTGGGCCGGGTTCACCACCGAGCTGCGCGTGCTCGATCCCTTCCGCTTCGCTTTCGACGCCACCTATGGCCGCGTCGATCTTGGCGAAGGCATCAGCACCAAGGGCAAGAAGATCGACGTCAAGCGCGAAGGCTGGATTGTGTCCGCCCTCGCCGAATACAAGATGGAATCCGTCACGCCCGGCCTTACGGCCTGGTACTCCTCCGGCGACGACGCCAACGTCAACGACGGCTCCGAACGCCTGCCCACCATCAACCCCGACGTGAAGGTCACCTCCTACGGCTTCGACGGCACGAACTTCTGCCGCGCCCAGCAGGTCCTCGGCACCAGCGTCGACGGCACGTTCGGCATCGTGGCCCACCTGAAGGACATCTCCTTCTTCGAAAACCTCAGCCACACGTTCCGCGTGGCCTTCTACCGCGGCACCAACAACACCGAAAACGTCCGCCAGAAGATGATCACGAAGCCCTCCGAAACCGTTTCCTCCATGTACTACATGACCACCGCCGACAAGGCGTGGGAAGTAAACGTCGATTCGGAATACAAGATCTACAAGAACCTCAGCCTGTTCCTTGAACTCGGCTATATCCGCATGGATCTCGATTCCGACGTCTGGAAGGACTACGAATCCAAGAAGAACAACCTCAAGGGCGCTGTCTGCATCCTCTATTCCTTCTAGCGGGTTCCCATCATTCCCACGGCTCCGGCGGCCCCTTCCTCCGCCGGAGCCCTCCCTTTGCCCAAAATCCCGCCTCATGCGGGTCAACCATACATTCGCGCCTACGCACGCAAGGAGACGGCATGAGCACCGGACAGTTCCATAAGCTCCTGTCACCGCTTTCGCTCGGGAACGGCCTCAACCTGAAGAACAGGATGATCAAGGCCCCCCAGTCCAGCTGGTTTTTTGAGGATGACGGCTCGGCGGGAGACCGGGTTATCGATTTTTATGAAGCCATCGCCGCCGGCGGGGTCGGGCTCGTCATCGTGTCCGCCATCACATGGCGTTCCGACCATCCCGCCGGGGCTTACGGCGCGCTCCACGACGACCGGTTCCTTCCCGGCATGAAACGTCTTGTGGAACGCTGCCACGCGCACGGCTGCCCCGTGTTCTGTCAGCTCCACCACTCCGGGGCTTCGGCCATGACAGGGCACGGCGGCGGCCTGCCCATCGGCCCGTCCGATCTCGGGCCGGACGAAATCCCTTGCCCCCCGCCCGTGGGCAAGCCTACGCGCGGCCTCACCGCCGAGGAGATCGCGGAGGACAAGGAACTCTACTTCAAGGCAGCCGA
>USCL01000326.1 GCA_900553145.1 uncultured Desulfovibrio sp. | reverse complement strand
ATCGACGGCAAGGCGGCTGTGGTTTCGGACAGTTATTGCGACGGGCTCGGCGCGTGCCTTTCCGGTTGCCCGCAAAATGCGCTGACCATCGTGCGCCGGGAGGCCGTGCCGTTCGACGAGGAGGCCGCCATGCGCCACGTCGCCAGCCGGAAGGAAGCGCGCAGGCAGCAGCTTTTCCAGCCGCTCGGCAAGCACGAGCCGGGAACCCTCGGTTGCGGGTGTTCCGGGAGTACCGTGCAGGAATTTGCTCCTCAGAAGCCGCAGGGAAGCAAGGCGGCGGGGCCGGTTGTTGGAAGAAGGCAAACGTGGCCCGTCAAGCTGCGCCTTGTGCCGCCGTCGGCCCCGTTCCTCAAGGGTGCCGACATCCTGCTTGCCGCGGACTGTTCACCCGCCGCGTCCGCCCGGTTCCACGAAATCGCGGCGGGAAAGGTCGTGCTGATCGCCTGTCCGAAGTTTGAGGACAATCAGGAGATGCGCGACCGCCTGACCGCCCTGTTCGCGGAAGCCCGCCCGGCCTCGGTGACGGCCCTGCGCATGGAAGTCCCGTGCTGCCGGGGCATCGCGGCGGTTTGCCATGAAGCGGCGGCATCGTGCGGGCTGGTTGCCGATGAACTTGTCATGGGACGCGATGGGAATCTCTGCCGGGCGGGGGATTGAGAGGAAACGCGAAATGCCGGAAGGGGTGCCTTTGGGGGAATTGCGATGCATCCGGAGGGGAAGGAAGCTTTCCCAAGAACGGGGAGGCGGCAAGCGCCGCAATCCCCAAACAGGGGAAGAGATGAAATCGGAAAAGGAAAGGGAAAAAGAAGATCAGATCGGGACGGACGGATTTTTTGTCCCTGTGGAGATGCTGGAAGACCTGCAGCGCGACTTCCAGGACATTGACGTACAGGCCGAGATAACCCGCATCCGTAAGTGGCAAGCCGAAAAGCGCACGCCGATCCGCAACGTCTGGCGGTTCCTGCGGACGTGGCTTGAGGCGTTGTATAAGGACGCGGCAGCCCTGCGCGAGATTGCCGGAAAGTACCGTGAGGAAAAGGTCGGCCTCGCCTCCCTCCTATCCATGGTGGCCGATGACGTAGCCGATTGCGCCGCCATGCTGGATGATACGGAAGGAAAAAGTATGGAGTAAACTCCATAAAAATATTGACGGTATGGAAAAAACTCCATACTATACTTTTTAGGAGATGAAGCGAGCTGACATCATGCGCCTGTTGGCTAAGGCCGGATGCACGTTGCAAGAAGGCGGACGGCATACGCTGGTTTACAAGGACGGCGTTCTCGTGACGGAGGTTCCGAGGCATAAGGAAGTCAACGAAATCCTGAGCAAGAAAATCCTCAGAGACGGCGGCGTCAAGAAGTGAAAACAGGGGGGCGGAAGCCCCCCGGAGGAACATATATGGCAAAGTATTATTATGCGGCGTTCATCCCGGCCGGGGAAAACTGGTATTCCATTTTCTGCCCTGATTTTCCGGAGGTCGCCTCGCAGGGGGAATCCGTTGGGGAGTGCATGGACATGGCGATGGAAGCGCTGGCCCTGACCGTTGAAGAGTACGCCAAGGCCCGCAAAACCTTGCCGGAACCGTGCGGACTTGAAGAAGCCCGCCGCAGAATCGAAGAGGAGCTTGCCGAGCTGGAGATAGAAGCCGCCGGGGAAATCCTCTATCAGCTCATCCCCGCCCCGAGCGTGGATCTGACCCCGGTTAAGATTTCCTTGAGCATCGCCAAGTCCGTTCTGGAAAGCATCGACGCCAAGGCGGCGCGCTCCGGCATGACCCGCTCGGGGTTCATGGCGACGGCTGCTCAGGCGTATGACGTCCAGCGCCCCGGCGCTTCCTGCTGACGAAAGACGGCCCCGCACCATGCCGATGCGGGGCCCTCTCCTACGCCATGCCCTCAAAGAGGAGCTGTACCTGCTTTCGTGAGTTCGTTTTCCTCAGCTTTTCCCGGATCGGTTTCGGGAGGTCAAAGGCGGACGGCGACAGCGTGTGGCTGTAGGCCAGCGTCGAGACGAAGCTGTGCGCGCATTCCGGGTTGAGGCAGACGCAGTACAGCGGGGACGATCTGCACGTCCTTTTCCCGTCCGTTCGGGATGTGCAGGAACATGTTCCGGAAGTTGCCGACGCCCCGGGCGTTCTGTATGGCGTTCTTGATCGCGTCCTGCTGCGCCTGTTCAAGCTGTGCGCTCGAAGAGTAGAAGATATACCCGACATGCGCGCCGTTCTTGTAGTAGCGCCGCCGGAAAAGGGTAGCGTCCTCGTTGAGCAGCATGGACTGGATCGCGCCGAGGTAGCCGGGTAGCCCGTAGATCGTCTGGCTCACGTCATAGTTTTTCAGGTGCAGCACCTCGCCCGGCCCGAACTCGTGGAACTGCCCGGAAGGGAGCAGGAGCCCGTATCTGTCCGGCTCCTTCATCCGGCGCATGTTGATCGCGGGCAGGTGCCGCATCCTTGCCACTTCCCCGAGCCATTTCCGCGAAAGGAGCAGATAGGCGTTGGCGAAGACCATATAGTCCGTGGCCACGGCGTGCATGTCCCGGCGCGTGAGGGCTGCGGACGCCCGGAACCCGCGCATGGCCATGTTCGTTTTGAACTCAAGGATCGGCCCGTGGTAGGCGTTCGCCCGCAAAAGCCGCGCCAGCCCCGACCACGGGACGGGCGTTGCGTAGTACCGCCCGTTGTCGAGGAACCAGACGCCCAGATACTCATACACGGCCCCGCTCAGGACGGGTTCCGGATCGCCGAAGCTGAACGCCAGCGGCGCAGGTTTCTTTTTTCCATGTTTTCCCCTTATTGGATGAAGACGACGCAGCCGCCCTTCGGCTTGCCGATAGGCTCCGCCGCCAGCGCGTGCATGATTGTCCAGGCAACGTCGACGTGCCCCGTGGCGCTGGTGCGGGAGGCCGAGTAGGATATCTGCCCGCTGTCCGCGACGCCTTGCCGGATGGTGAGGAAGACATGGGCGATGTCGTTCTGTCCCGCGTCCCACTTACCAGGGAGGGAGTTGAAGCGTTCATCTCCCCGGGTCAGCAGGGTTGCCTGATAGCTATCCATGATGGGCATTTGAATGCCCATAAGGGCCAATGCATAGTGGTTTGCTTGAATCTTCTGCACCGCTTTCAGCCCAATCCACCTCAAGACCAAGGGAGTTCAGGATGGCAACCGCTATCTCTTGGTTGATTTCGTTGTCTTCCACCTACAGAGTACGGCCGGATGAAAGCGGCGGGGCAGGGTTCTGCGGATGCCGTCCGAAAGTCCCGGCGGCCATTCGTTACGCTGGCTTTTCCTCTCCACGTGGGGCGGCGGTGGAATCCCGGACGATCAGGTGGTGCTTGAACTCGACGCGGGTGATATTGCGGTCGGATGATTCGCCGGACATTTTCGAGTGGAGGATTTCGAAGGCGTTGCGCCCCTTGTCCTCAATGTAGTGCTCCACGGTGGTCAGGCCCACGGGGAGGAACTGCGAGGGGAAGATGTTGTCGAAGCCGCACACGCTGTAGTCCTCCGGCACCCGGCAGCCCTCGGCCCGGATGGCGTCGAGCACGCCGTAGGCCACCATGTCGTTCACCGCCACAAA
>USCL01000325.1 GCA_900553145.1 uncultured Desulfovibrio sp. | reverse complement strand
GGCGTCCACCTGCCGGGCGTGGCCGTATTTGATGAGCGAGCGGGCAGAGGTGTTGAAGGTCATGCAGATGTCCATCGGGGCGTCGCATGCGCGTCCCAGATGCTGCATTTTATGGCGGCAGTAACACATGCTGACGCCGATGTGCGAGGCCGTCCTGATGATGTGCGAAGCGCGCTCGTAGTCGAGGACTTCCAGCTTGCCGTCCTGCGGAAGCGCGGGCTCCTGCACGAAGATACGGCCGAGCGGCGTCCCGTTCTCGACGAACAGCGCCTTGACGAAATCTTCCTCGACGTTGAGGTATTGGTAATACAGTTCCGCCAGCGCCTTCTGGTTGACGTCGCCGCGCACGCGCATCATGGAAAATTCAAAGAACCCGGCCATCGGCGGGGGCAGGCAGAACATCTGCTGGCCGTTTTGCTCCATGTCGAGGAGCATGGCCCGGCCCGCGAGGTTTTCCAGCATGTTCCGGGTAGTGGCCTTGTCGAGTTTCCAGATCGCGGCGGCGCGGTCCACGGTGAAGGGCTTGATGGGCAGCTGCGCCACCAGCCCCGCTTCCTTTTCGGAAAAAAGGATTTTCAAGATCTGGAAGAGGCTGTCGGAAAGCGGCGCGCCCTGCGGGAACTGGTTCAGCCGGTCCGCAAGGCGGTCATAGAGGGAATTGGAATAATGATGAGCCATGTCGCACCTCGTGTCGTGTCATGCGCAAAAATACCCATTCGTGTTCCCGCAAAATCGATTTGGGGTCAAGGGCGCTATTCGGCGCGTTTCCCGTGTTCCCGTGCCAATCCGGGGCAGTTGCGCGGGGTTGCGTTTTTTCCGCGCCGTGTCCCGCCTGCGCGTTCCCCCGCCCTGTCCCCTGCGAACCGGACTGCCGGTTTTCCCCTTTGGCACATTCAGTTCACGATGCGCGGGGTTCGCTCCTGCCCTTCCCCCTTTCGTGCACCGGCCCCATCCGTACATCAGTCTATTCCTATCATATTGTTCTTGTTGCTTAAGGAACTTCTATTCCTCCCCTGTTTTCCCCCGGCCCGTTTTGGGGTATGCTGCCGACCGGCACCCTCCGTGCCGTGCAACCGAACAAGGAGTTTACCGTGTTTGCAAAATGGCTTCCCGTTCTGGCCGTCCTCAGCGTTTTGTACGTGTACCCGGCCCATGCCGAAGAACCGCTGGAAGACGCTTCGGAAGCGCTGGAAAACCTCGGTGATCTGGTCAAGTCCGTGGACAGTCTCGGTCATTCGTTCGGGCGTATCGTGCAGCCGCGTCAATACGGCTTCCACTGGAATGGCGGGTACGGCGATCGGGATTCCGATCGATCCCGCATGTCAAGGGAGTCCCGTTCCCGGGATGATCGCCACGACGATGACCGTGATGACGACTAGCACGCTGACCGGGCTTTTCCGCAGCTGAAGCCCTTGCCCCGGCGTTTTGCGGGGAGGTCTTTTGTTGCGGGCATGGTTCCCCCTGTTCGGATCGGGATTGCGGGACCCGCCGTTCCCGTTCTCCAGTCACACTTTGATTGCATAAGGATTTGTTTTCATGGCTATTGCTCCACTTATGGGGGTGTGTTCCAGCGCGCTCCAGTACGATATCACCGATGACGGCCGCGTGACCGGCATCCGTTTTGCGGGCGGCTGTCCCGGCAACCTTGAGGCCGTCGCCCGGCTTGTCGAAGGCCTCCCCGCCGAAGCCGTCATTTCCCGGCTCGAGGGCATCCGGTGCGGCAGCAAGCCCACGTCCTGCCCCGACCAGCTCGCCCGCGCACTCAAGCGCGAGCTTGCCGCGCGCGGGGAGTAGGGAACGGGAATAGAGAAACGGGGGAAGGGAACCTTTAAAAAAGGTTCCCTTCCCCCTCCCTCCCCCGCCCGCTCTCCTCTCATCCCTCTAAACTTTTCCCCTTTATAGAATCCCTGATTGAGGTTTTCCCTTGTGTCCGCGTTTCGGGCTTGTGTGCTGTGAATATGTCCGTATCGGTAAAAGGTTGCCGGGTGTACGGCATGAGGGGATCATCAGGGCTGACAATGAAAGAGGCCATCCGATGCAAAAGATTGGATGGCCTCTTTTTATGGGCGTTTTTTGCGGGGTGTTCTTTATTTCAGCAAGCCGATTTCACGATAGTACTTTTCCGCGCCGGGATGGAGCGGAATGCCGGAGAGATCGTTGACGGCCATTTCTTTGGTGACGGTCTTCATGACGGCATGGGCTTTGCCGAGGGAGTCGAGGTTTTCCCAGAAGGTTTTGGCGAGATCATACACGACGTCGTCGGGCATGGAGGCGTCGGTGAGGAGGAGCATCTTGACCGCCGTTGTCTGGACGGGTTCTGCCTGTCCGTCATAGGTTCCCGCCGGAATGGTGAATTTGGAGTACCACGGATACTTCGCCTGCACCTTGGCGATCAGGCCGTCGTCCATGCCGATGAGCTTGCCGTTGGCGGTGGAGCACATTTCGGTGACGGCGGCGGTGGGCATCCCGGCCATGATCCATACGCCGTCAAGCTGCTTATTGCGCATCAGGTCGATGGATTCGGTGAAGCCCACGAAATGCGCCTTGATGTCATCGGGATACTTGAGGCCCGCTTCGGTGAAATGGATGCGCGATTCCACCTCGGTCGTGCCGCCGGCCGCGCCGGGCGCGAAGCTTTTGCCCTTGAAGTCGGCCAACTCAGCCACGCCGCTGTCGGCGCGGGCCACGACCTGATTCGGATTGTAATACAGGCCCGCCAGTACGCGGGCATCCTTGTAGGCGCGATCCTTGAACCCGCGTTCGCCGTTGAGCGCTTCATAGGTAATGCTCGACACGGCGAATGAAACCTGCGCGTTCCCGGCCTTGAGCAGGTTGAGGTTCTGGATGCCGCCGTTGGAGGCCTGCACCCGGGCGTTCACATACCCGAGCTTGGTGTTCCACAGGTTGGCGATGCCCGCGCCAAGGGGGTACAGCGCCCCGGTCGTCGCCGCCGTCGGGAAGCTGATGTTTACCTTCTTGCGTTCCGCAGCCTGAAGGGGCGAGGCCAGTACGCACGCGCATGCCGCCGCAGCCAGTATCATGGACCATTTTTTCATGACGTTCTCCTCATGTTGAATGTTGAACCTGTTATCGGAATATTCCGTAAAGCTCCGGCTCCTCCGGCGCGGGATTATGGTGCGCCAGCCGGATCTTCCCACAGCCGGAAAACGTTTTTCTGCCGTCCCCGCTTTTTATCCGCCAGAACGCTTTCCATTCGGCTCTCTCGCGCGTGCGGCGTACACTGTTGTTCCGCGAGCGTTGGGGCGAGAAATGGACTCTCTCTCGCGGTGCACATTGGTCAGGATAAGCTCCATCACTTCCATGCCGACTCTCGCGCGCGCAGCGCACACACAGCCAATCTCCGCTGGACTCAAGACCGGGATTCAGTGACTCTCGCGCAACCGAAAGAATTATGCGAGTGATGGCGTGTATTCTCTCTCTCTCTCTCTCTCTCTCTCTCTCTCGCGCGCGCGCGTACAACTACAACATTCCTGTCCGTCTGTTCAGTGGGGCTCTCTCTCGTGCAACAGGGACTCCTTTCGCGTGGCCTCCCCACCAGTCGAAAGTCTTGGGAGAGGAAGGGG
>USCL01000324.1 GCA_900553145.1 uncultured Desulfovibrio sp. | reverse complement strand
GAGGGCGCAGAACAGGGCTTGGAGCTTCTTCATGGTCTTTTCCTTGTGCGGGGTAAAGGTTACAGGGAAACCTTCGCGGCGGGGGCAAATGCCCGTGCGGCCTGAATGGCCGTGAGGGCCGCGAGTTTGCACCGGGGGACAAAGGTTGACGGGATCATGTATTCGTCCGCGGAGTGCAGGTTGGAACCCTCCGGCCCCATGCTGCATATCGCGGGGACGCCGAGGACGCTGGAGCAATAGCCGGATTCGGCAGTCCCCTTGGAGGGTTCCGAGTGGATGGAATACCCGATGAGTTCCCCGGCCTGTTCAGCCAGAGCAAAGAGCTTCATGACGCTGGGAGTGGGCACGAGCGGGGGGAGGCGCACGCCGCCGCTGATGTGCGAGCTCGTCCCCGGGATAAAGGTTTTCGCGGTTTCCGTGCGAAGCGCCTCAGCCAGCTTCCGCCCGGCTTCAAGGGTCTTGAACGTGATGTGGATGCGTGCCGAGGCGTTGGGAGCCACGGAGTTCGCGGACGTCCCGCCGCTGACGAGCCCCGTATTGACCGTGGTGTCGTGGGCAAGATCCACATGTTTGTCGAAAGCGAGGATCTTATGGGCGAGTTCGAGGATGGCGGAAGCCCCGTCCTGATAGCAGCGCCCGGCATGGGCGGAGATCCCTTTGATTTCAAGGAACATGTGCCCGGAGCCTTTGCGTTCCAGCGTCACCCCGCCGTTATGGTAGCCCGGTTCGGTGCAAATGGCGGCCTGCGCGCCATTGAGCTGTTCGCCCAGAATGGGGGTTGTGGAGGGAGAGCCGAGCTCCTCGTCGGGCGAAAACGTCAGCGTCATGGGGACGTCCATAAGGCCAAGCTCCTTGAGGGCCTTGGCGACGAACATGTTCTGGACGATGCCGGCCTTCATGTCGGTCACGCCGGGGCCTGTGGCGCGATCCGCAGCGCGATCGAGGCGGAAAGGCCGGGCGGCCGCCGTGCCTGCGGGGAAAACGGTATCCATGTGCGCAAGGAAAACGATGCCGGGGCCGCATTCCATCGCGTGGGTGCGTGCCGTGAACACATTGCCGAGGCCATTCATCCATTGTTCGTCGGCCGGAGCGGGCTTCTTCGGAAGCTTCGCGGTGTGGAAACCGGCCTCCGCAAGCCACCCGGTCACCATTTCGCCCACACGGTTTACGTCGGCGGCATCACTGGTGAAGGAATCCATGTTGACGATGCGTTCGAGCATGGCGAGCATTTCCGCTTCCTTGCCGGAGAACCACGCGTCGAGCCGTTCCTTGCATTGGGAGAGTTCCATAGCTGAAGCTCCTTTTTATGGATTACGCCGTTGCCTTGCGGTTGGCGCGGAGGTCGTCGTAAATGGGCTTGAGAAGGACGACCAAACTGACGAGCAGGATGATGCAGGCCACGGGGCTGGTGTAGAATATGCTGTAGTCATTCTGGGAAATCGTAAGCGCACGGCGGAAATTGGCCTCGGCGATGGGTTCGAGGATCATGGCGAGCAGGAGCGGCGGCTGCGGGAAGTCGCACTTGATCATCAGGTAGCCGACCGTGCCGAAGATGGCCACGACGAGCAGGTCGAACGTGGAGTTGTTGACCGCATACCCGCCGACCACGCACAGCGTAATGACGATGGGCATGAGCACGGCGCCGGGGATGGCGATGATCTTGCCCGCGCCGCGTACCGCTATGAGGCCGCATACCAGCATCATGATGTTGGCGATGATGAAGGCGGCGAAGATGCCGTATACGGTGACGGGATGTTCCACGAACAGCAGGGGGCCGGGGGGCAGCCCCTGGATCATGAGCGCGCCGAGCATGATGGCCGTGATGATGTCCCCGGGGACGCCGAGGGTAAGCAGCGGGATCAGCGCGCCGCCGCATACGGCATTGTTGGACGATTCCGTTGCGGCGATGCCTTCCACGCATCCCTTGCCGTACATTTCCGGCGTCTTGGAAAAACGCTTGGCTTCCGAGTAGGCGAGGAAGGATGCCGCGCTGACGCCCGTGGCCGGGATGATGCCGATAAGCGTGCCGATGACGGAGGAACGGATGAAGTTTATGAAGTTGCCCGTCAAATCCTTGAGCGAGATGCCGCGCTTCGAAACGGTGCTTTCCCTGAGGGACACGCCGCGCACAACGTCTTCGACGGTCACAAGCACCTGCGAGACGGCGAACAAGCCGACAAGCACCGGGACGAGCGAAAGGCCGTTGAAGAGATTGGGGTTGTCGAAGGTGTTGCGCATGTCCCCGGTCACGGGGTCAAGGCCGATGGTGGCGAGGAACAGCCCCACGAGTGCGGAAATGAGCCCTTTGATGAGGTGGCCGGACGACAGCGAGGCCACCACGGTAAGCCCGAATACCGCCACCGCGAAATATTCGGGAGCGCCGAAGGACATGGCCGCCCGGGCGAGCATCGGGGCGATGAAGATCAGGGCCAACGCGCTGACGATGCCTCCAATGAAAGAGGCTATGGTGGCCATGTCCAAGGCCCGGCGGGATTCGCCGCGCGCCGTGAGGGCCGGGCCTTCGAGCATGGTTGCGGCGGCGGATACCGTGCCCGGCGTGCCGACGAGGATGGCGGTGATGCAGCCGCCATAGATGGCCCCGACATACATGCCGAGGAGGGCGGAGAAGGCTTCCACGGCGGGCATGCCGAAGGTGAGGGGGATCAGCAAGGCCACCCCCATAGCGGCGGTAAGGCCGGGAAGCGCGCCAAAGATGATGCCGAGGGAGACGCCCATGAGGTTCGCCAGCAAGGAGCCCATGGAAATGGCGTTCATGATGCCTTCAAGGATGTTCGCAAACATAATCCTCTCCAATCCGTCATAGGGGTTGTCGGTAGAACCGCCGGGAGGCTACGGGAGCAGAACCTGAAAGAACCAGCCGAAAGCGAAGACCAGCGCCGCCGTTGTCAGGACGGCCACGGACAATATTTCGATGGGCTTGCGCCGGCCCAGTAAAGGAAGCGCTATGAGGAGGAAGAGGAAGGTGCTGATGCTGAACGCCCCGTTGGCCTGAAAGGGGGGATTTTCCATATTCAGGAAGAAATCGCCGAGTTCCGTCAATGTGACCAGATACAGGTAGAACAAACCGATGAATACGAGAATCTTTTTGAAGACTTTGGATTCCGGCCAATAGTTTTTGATGGGGACGCGGCGGAATCCCTGTATGATCAGGATCAAGCTCAATGCTGTCAGAAGGGCGAGGATACCGGCGGGGAACGCACCGGGGCCGACATGCTCCATGCCTCCGGCATCAGGCAGCGTGGCGACGCTGTAGGCGCCGACGCCGCACAACCCAAGCAGAATGAAACCGCTGACGACATCTGTGGGGCTCTTCATGGCTGTTCCTCTTGGTGTTTCAAGTGGGGTTATCGGTTACAGGGCACTCATCAACATGCGCACGCCGACGGCAATGAGCAGGACGGCGAAACACTTTTTGAGCTTGGGAACGGGCAACGTCTGGGCCATGCGGGCCCCGATGGGCGCCGTGAACATGCTTACGGCCACAATGCCGAACAGCGCGGGGAGATAGAGATAGCCGAGGGAATAGGGCGGAAGGTTTTCCGCGCCCCAGCCGTTGGCGAGGTA
>USCL01000323.1 GCA_900553145.1 uncultured Desulfovibrio sp. | reverse complement strand
GGGGAGGGAGAAACTTTCTCCAGAAAGTTTCTCCCTCCCCCCTCCAATCTTTAATTCTTCTCGCGCTTGTCGATGACGCGCTGGGCCTTGCCTTCGGTGCGGGGCAGGGAATTGTGCTGCACGAGTTCGACCTTGGGCGTGATGAGGATTTCGTCCTTGAGGGCGCGGGCGATGGTCTCCTGAAGGCCGCGCAGGACGCGCATGTCTTCCACGAAGCTCTCCTCGCGGATTTCGACCTGCACCTTCATGGTGTCCTTGAGGCCGTCGCGTTCGAGGACGATGACGTAGTTCTGGCCCACTTCGGGGTAAGCCATGAGCACGCGTTCGACCTGCATGGGGTAGATGTTCACGCCCTTGACGATGATCATGTCGTCGGAACGGCCAAGGATGCGGTCGATGCGGCGGTGCTTGCGTCCGCAGGGGCAGTCGCCGGGGATGACCCGGGTGAGGTCGCGGGTGCGGTAGCGCAGGATGGGCATCCCGTGGCGGCACAGGGTCGTGAGCACCAGTTCGCCCACTTCGCCGTCCGGAACCAGCTTGCCGGTGTTGGGATCAATGATCTCCAGCAGGTAGGCATCTTCCCAGAGATGCAGGCCATTCTGATGCTGGCACTCGAAGGCGACGCCGGGGCCGTTCATTTCAGACAGCCCATAAGAGTTGTATACCTTCATGTCGAACAGGGCTTCGATGCGGCGGCGCGTCTCTTCGGTGTAGGGTTCCGCGCCCACGCAGGCGATGCGCAGGGAAAGGGCCTTGGGGTCTTCGCCTTCCTCGATCAGGGTGGTGCCGAGGTGGAGGGCGTAGGAGGGCAGGATGTGGGCCACGGTGGTCCCGAAATCCTTCACCAGCTTGAGCTGGCGCTTGGAGTTGCCCGCGCCCGCCGGGATCGTCATGCAGCCGAGGCGCTCGGCGCCGAAATGGATGCCGAGGCCGCCCGTGAACAGGCCGTAGCCGGACATGTTCTGAAAGACGTCGTCCTTGCGCACGCCCGCCATGTAGAGGCAGCGGGCCATGAGATCGGCCCAGCTGTTGATGTCGGGCTGGGTGTAGCAGACGGCGACCGGGGTGCCCGTGGTGCCGCTGGAGCAGTGCATGCGCACGAATTCGGAATGCGGAACCGTTGCGAGCCCATACGGATACTGGGAGCGGAGATCGTCCTTGCTGGTGAAGGGAATCCGCCGGATGTCCTCAAGTGAGCGCAGGTTGTCGGCGGACACCCCGGCTTCGGCGAGGCGCTTGGCGTAGAAAGGCGCGCGGCCGGCTTGCTGAATGGTCGTTTTCAGACGCGACAGCTGAACGGTTTCCAGCGTGGCCCTGTCCCATGTTTCGGCTATGTCAAAGTAATCCATCTTCGTATCCGTATGTGGTTGAAAAACGGTTATCACGCTATCCGAAAAGGCATTCCCTCATCCAATGGAACTCCCGCCGCGCAGCCTCCCCATTCGCCAAAAGCCTCGGGAGAGGAGGGGAAGGGGAGGAGAAGCCTTCCTTCAGAGAGGTTCTCCTCCCTTTTCCCCATGCAATCTATCCTTCGCGCAGCACAAGGCCGTGCAGCAGCCCGTGGCAGCCCGCGATCATCATGTCGCCGTGCGGGGCGATGAACTGGGCATGCCCCTGCAGCATCTCGCGGCGTGGCCCGACCGCGAAGGTCGGAGCAAATCCCTCCGCCTCAGGAGGCAGGGGCGCAAGAAAGGCGCAGCCGTGCCCGCCCTTGGCGCGCACCTGCTCGTCGGGAAGCCAGCCGAAGCCGAACTCCTTGAGATCGAACAGCAGGGCGTCGGTATCCAGCATCCCGGTATGGTGCTCGTATACGCCGAGGATGCGCCCCTTGAAGACAAGGAAGGCCGCGACATGGCTGTTGCCCACGTTGACCACCGTGACGCCCTGACGCTGGCTGCGCTTGGCGACTTCCGGCGTGGCGAGCGCGCCGAGGACGGCGGCTGTCGCTGTATCCGCCACAGGGCCGCCGGTGCATTGCTGAAGGGCGCTGAGCCGGGTGCAGGAGGCCGGAGGCGTATCGTACAGCCAGCGGGCGGGATCGCCTTGCGTCTCGGTGAGAAGCGACCGCCAAAGGTTGAAGCGGCCGACGCGGTTGCCTTCGGGATGGTACCCGTGATCCTGCGCGGCGGCGACGACAAGGGAAGGCTTGGGGAGCCCGGCGGCGCCGAGGAGGCTGTCCCAGAATCCGGGTTCATAGTCGGCCAGCGGCACGGCGGCGTACCCTTTGGGGCAGGACGGCGTAATGGAGACGCCCTGCGCTTTCACGCGCTCGGGGTTGTCGTGCAGGGCAAGCGCCGCGTCCGGCGAGGCGGCGGGAGCGAGCCCTGCCGCGACTTGTTCCTGCATGGCGACGGCGAAACCGCCGCCCATGTTGTGCCCGTACAGCCAGACGGGCCGCCCGGCGGCGGTGTGGCTGCGGATACGGCCGGCGATGCCGAGAGCGGGGGAGGGCAGGACGAAGCGGGGCCAGTTTTCGGCGCGTTCTCCGGGAAGGGCCAGCAGGACGTCCTGCGTCCCGCTGCCGATGTCGAGGCTCAGTATCGGCCCGGCGGCTGCCAGCAGACGCGCAACGGCATCCCCGGCGGACGCGGGAGAATGTTCGGCCATGGCTACTTGTTCCCTTTATTCTGGATGAGCACCAGCGGGATGCGGTGCAGCGCGCTGGAAAGGCTTTCCGTCGTCCCGATGCGCCACCATACGTCGTCGAGCTCCCATCCGGCGCGGCCCGCGATGTCGCTGACCAGCCCTTTGAGGTTGATGATGGGGTGGCGTTCAAAAACCTGCGGCAGGCCATAGGTCAGGCTGCACACGAGGCAACGGCCCGCGCGCTGGTGGAGTTCGAAATAAAAATGCAGTTCGCCGTCGCCGCTTTCCTCGGGATCGACGGTGAGACGGATATCATAGGCTCCCTCTTCCGCATCGCCGAACAGGGCGTCGAAGAAGTCGTCGGTCCGCTGCGGAGGGAAAAGATCATTCAGACATTCGGGGGTAAAAACGTCGTATACGGCCATGAAAGGAAACCTTCCTTGCGTTGGGAGCCTGAGAAACGCACAGACGCGTGCGAACAAGACAACAGCCCGAAAAGTAACACCCATCGGCGCAAGACGCAATAAGGGACACCTTGCGGCGCGACAACAAAGGCTTTTCGTGTCAACGGACGGCGGCGAGCGAGGCGGCCGGATCGGCTTCGATGAGGATCCGTCCGGGAAGGGACCGCAGGCGGGCGGGATCGAACGCCGGAAGGAGATCGCGGGGGCGGGGATGCCGAGCAGGCCCGCTTTCCAGCCGAGATAGCCGACCACGGCGGCGGGGGAGACGCCCGCGTCCCTCAGGGAGGCCAGCGTGAGGCCGGCGTGGCGTTTGGCGAGGCGTTCGCCTTCGGGATCGCAGAGCAGGGGAAGATGCATATAGGCCGGGCGGGGATAGCCGAGGAGATCGAACAGGGCGAGCTGGCGCGGCGTGGAGACGAGCAGATCCTCCCCGCGGACGACCTGCGTGATGCCCATGAGCCCGTCGTCCACAACCACGGCAAGCTGATAGGCGATCACGCCGTCGGAACGCCGCAGGGCGAAGTCGCCGCCGCAGGCATCCAGCGTCATGCGGACAGGGCCGGAAACGGCATCATCAAAGGTGTA
>USCL01000322.1 GCA_900553145.1 uncultured Desulfovibrio sp. | reverse complement strand
AACGGCGTGGGCGGAAGGGAAAGGCGAAGAGGACGCCGGAGCCGGATTTGCCGGGGCCGGAGGCGCTGGCGGTGCCGACGGCGCGGTCGCACCGGAGGCCGGAGCGACCGTTGCGCGGGAAAGCGTTTCCAGCGACACGAGGCGCGGCAGCAGGGCAAGGTTCAGGAGCAGCAGTTCCAGCGCGGCGGAAGGTTCAAGGCTGGTGAGCACCTGCCGCTGGCTTTCGAGCACCATCTGCCACGCCGCATGGATGTAGGCGGGGTCGAACTGGGGCGCGAGGTCGAGCAGACGCTGCTTTTCCGCATCCGGCATGTCGAGCGCGGAAACCGCGGCGGCCCCGGCCTGACGGATAAGGAACAGGTTGCGCCACAAGGTGGTCAGCTCGCGGAGGAAAAAGCCCAGATCCACGCCGCGCTCCAGCAGTTCCTGCGTCAGCGCGGCCACGGCGAGGCAGTCCTGCGCCTTGAGGGCGTTGAGGAGGCGTTCGTACAGCTCCTGCCCGGCGAGGCCGAGGACGCTGCGGGTGGAGGCTTCGGTCAGGTTGTCGCCGCCGAGGGCCAGCGTCTGGCCGAGCAGGGACATGCTGTCGCGTACGCTCCCGGCGGCACGGCGCGCGAGAAGGCGGACGGCGTTTTCCTCGAAGGGGATGCCTTCCTTGTTGAGCACGCGCGTCAGATGCCCTACCAGCTCGGTTTCGGGGATGGCCTTGAAAATGAAGTGCTGGCAGCGGCTGACGATCGTGATCGGGAATTTGTGGGCCTCGGTGGTGGCGAGGATGAAGGTCGCGCGTGGCGGCGGCTCTTCCAGCGTCTTGAGCAGGGCGTTGAAGGACTCGCGCGTGAGCATGTGCGCTTCGTCGATGATGAAGACCTTGTAGCGGCCTTCCATCGGCGCGTAGGCGATGGCCTCGCGCAGGCGGCGGGCGTCGTCGATGCCGCGGTTGGACGCGCCGTCGATTTCCACCACGTCCACATGGTTGCCCATCGTGATGCGGCGGCATTGCTCGCACTGGTTGCAGGGTTCGCCGGTGGGGGCGTGCACGCAATTCAGCGCTTTGGCGAAAATACGGGCGATGGTGGTCTTGCCGACGCCCCGGGTCCCGCTCAGCAGGTAGGCGGGCGCAACCTTGTCTTCCGCGGCGGCGCGGGAAAGGATGGCCTTGACGGTTTCCTGTCCCGTCACTTCAGCGAATGTCTGCGGACGGTAGCGGGCTGCGAGGGATGCGTGGCTCATGCGGTATTGGGTTGGGCGATGTATGGCGGAGGGCCGGAGCGGGGGAGGAGAGCCTCCCCCGCAGGCGGCGTTTAGAACTTGTAGCTGGTCAGCCAGTGGCCGTAACAGGGGTCCTGTCCCTTGATCGCCTTAAAGTAGGCGGCCTGAAGGGCCTTGGTCACCGGGCCGGCATGGCCTTCGCCGATGGTGCGGTTGTCGAGCTCGCGGATAGGCGTCAGTTCGGCGGCGGTGCCGCTGAAGAACGCTTCGTCGGCATAGTAGACCTCGTCGCGGGTGAACAGCTGTTCTTCCACGGTGTAGCCGAGGTCGCGGGCGATCTTGATGATGGAATCGCGGGTGATGCCGTCGAGGATGGCGGTCAGCGGCGGGGTCTTGATCACGCCGTTGCGAACGATGAAGAAGTTTTCGCCGGTCGCTTCGCAGACGTAGCCGTTGGTGTCGAGCATCAGGGCTTCGTCGTAGCCGTCCTGCTTGACTTCCATCTTGGCGAGCACGGAGTTCACATAGTTGCCGGCGGCCTTGGCCTTGCTCATCAGGGTGTTGACGTGCATGCGGGCAAAGGAGCTTGTCTTGATGCGGATGCCCTTTTCGAGGGCTTCGGCTCCGAGGTACGCGCCCCAAGGCCACGCGGCGATGATGACGTGCGTGGGGTTGTTGCCGGGGAACACGCCCATGTCGCCTTCGCCGGCAAAGGCGAGGGGACGGATGTAGCCTTCGGCGAGCTTGTTGGCCACGACGGTGTCGACGATCGCCTTGGAGATTTCGTCGGCGGTATAGGGCATATCGATGCCAAGAATCTTGGCGGAATTGACGAGGCGCTTGGAATGCTCCGGTAGACGGAAGACGGCGGAGGAACCGTCGGGGCAGGCGTAGGCGCGGATGCCTTCAAAGACGCCGGTGCCGTAATGCAGACCGTGGGCAAGCACATGGACCTGAGCCTGATCCCAAGGGACCAGCTTTCCGTCAAACCAGATGAATTCCGTTTTCTGAAGCATGGGATTACCTCTACAACCCCGCAGGGTGAATTCGTTTGTACGCTCCGATAGATGAAGCGTTGCGATCCGTTACGCTAAGTGAAAGCGGGGCAGGGGTCAAGGGTTCCGGTCGGATGGCGGACGCTTTTTTTTCGGGGTGAAGCAACGTAATCTAGCCGTTCCCAAACGGATCCGCAAGGAGATGCTTATGGCGGCATATGATATGATAAACGACTTTTGGGATAGCCTTCCGGGTGAATGGGTAGGTGAGCAGTACTGCCGCATCCGGGACGGCGCCGGGCGCACGGACGAACAGCTCGACCGGCTGGAGGCGCAATGCGGCTTCAGGCTGCCCACGCTTTACCGGGAGCAGTTCAAGGTTCAGAATGGGGGCTATCCCAAACGGACGAACTTCGCGGATCCGACCGGAAAGGCCTATGTGGGGAGTTACAGGGCCCTTTACGAGGAAGGCGACTATGCCGTATTTGACGACGCCTGCTTGTCCCATCTCACCGATAGGTACTTCAGCATGCGGGAGTGGCTCTATAACATCTGGAGCGATGAGGAGATTGCCGAAAACCTTTCCGACTGGGATGTCGAAAAGCTGGTGATCATCTCTTTCATGTCGGGGCATTCGTTGCTGTGCCTTGATTACGGCTACCGCAAGGGCACGCACTACGACGAGCCGCAGGTGGTCTGCATTGAGACGGAAGGCTTTGAAGAAGAGCTTCGGGTGCCGACCTATGAAGCCTTCGTCGGCGGACTGGTCGTGAGGGAAGAAAACGACGAGGATTAGGAATAAAATATTTGGCTCTGTCATATAAGCGATTGATATTTTATTTCATAAAATTGCAAATAGATAGCAAGAGGAAATTCCTTTGCTGTGGAATTTGTCAATAAAAAATATTGTAAATTCAATATGTTATTGTGCATAACAATCAAATACTACGACAGGGCCAAATATTTTTGTCTTTAGGGTAAAATGGGATAGCCTTCCGTTGCAGCCTCGGAACGCATCCGGCAAGGGAACGCTCCGAGCCGTGCTCTCCGCGGCGTTTTTCTCCCCAAAGGGCCCGACGCCGGCTATGGACATTTTATGAAAGGAATACACAAGGAATACACATGGATCAGCCTCTGCCTTTTGAAATACCCAACGTGACGGTTCTCCTTCAACCCGAGGAGCAGGTCTTCGAAATTCCCCGCCACAAAGTCAAAACGGTGAAACAGCTGCTCAAGCACCTTGGCATCCGCGAGTGCACCGCCCTTGTGGCCCGCGGGCGCGAGCTGCTCACGCCCGATCGCGCCATCCTCCCCCACGACAACCTGCTCGTCAGGAAAGTCACGTCGAGCGGTTGATGCGGTTGGAGAAGGAGATTGGGGAGGGGGAAGGGCCCCTTTTGAAAAAGGGGCCCTTCCCCCTCCCCAAACCC
>USCL01000321.1 GCA_900553145.1 uncultured Desulfovibrio sp. | reverse complement strand
CCTGAGCCGCGATTTTGAAACGGCGTCAGGCTGGAAGGTGAAGCCGAGGGCCGATCTTTCCGTAGTTCCCGCTACGGGCGATCTCAAGGTGAGAACCAAGGCCAAGGTGCCGGGCGTCGCGGCTTCCGATACGGTCAAGGCCCGGATGATGGACAGCGTATCCTTTGACGGCACCCTCGGGCTTGAGGTGGGGAAGGACAACGTATCGTTCGGCCTCGATTACGGCATCCGCGCTTCGGAACACAAGACGGATCACGGCGTAAACCTGAGCTTCACATATAAGTTCTAGTTTGCCCGCCCGATAAGGAGAGCCCGGCAACCGGAAGACATTCCGCTTGCCGGGCTCTCGCGTGGAGGAGGTTCGGAAAGGAGGAACCTCCCGGCCTTTGAGGATGCCGGGAGGCCCATTTTTTGGAGGATGCGCTCGGGGTATTATTGAAACTGCGGGACAAAGATTTCCTCGACGATGCGGACGGTGCGCCGAATAGTTTGAAGGTGTTGGAAAAGTGCGATCCCCAACTGGCGCAGCCCCCCCCAGAAAACAAGTCAGGACCGCCCCTTCAAGGAACGGCCCTGGCTCATGGCGGAGATGGCTTTCAGCTACAGCTTGGAGGCATATTCGGCTAGGCTTTTCAACTGTTCATCCGAGAGCCGCTTGACGACGTTTTCCATGACCTGCTTGCGCGGGCCGCCGAAGGAGCCGTCCTTATAGCCTTCGAGTTTCTTGAGCAGTTCGGCGTCGCTCTGTCCCTTGATGGGTTCAATGCCGCTGGCGGGGACGCGGCTGCCGTCCGCGCCGTGACACCCCAGACAGTGGGTCTTGAAGAGGCTGGCCGCGTCGCCGTCGGCAAACGCCACGCTGAAGGAAGAGAGAAGCATCACGGCTGAAAAGACGATCAATACCTTTTTCACTGTATTCCTCCTACCCTTTTGCTGTTGGAGCATGCGGGCCCTTGAGGGCGCGCGCCTGTTGAAACGCGTTTCGAAGCATCTTCTTGACGTCTCTATTCCGTTGAGTAGCCGCATGGGCATGAAAGCTCCATGATAATGTGGCTTATTCCCGTATGCGTTGCAGTCCTCATTCCCTGGATGGGGAAACCCTCAATGCCTGCCTACGGGGACGGGGCTAAAGGGCCTTCCCATCTATAATGGAAAAGAAAACTCGGGGCGGGTACCGTCAACAGTACACGTCTGAGCTGGTTTTCCTCCGGCCTTGGGATACGAAAGGAACGGCGCATGAGCAAAAAACGGATATGCATTGTCGTCATGGCCCCCGTCATGCTTCTTTGGGCTGCGGCCGCTCACGCTTCGCCCGAGGCGGCACGCCTGCTTTCTCCCCCAATGGCGTTGCCGGCTCCGTCCGGTTTCTTGAAGCTGCTCCTGCTGCTGACGTTTTTCGTACATCTGGTGCTGGTCAACATCCTCTTGGGCTCGGTGATTCTGGCAATCGTCGATCGGCGGGCTTCGGCTTCGGACGGAAAGGGAGGTGTGGCCTTCCTGCCCAAGGTGCTGGCCCTTGCCGTGAACTTCGGCGTCGCGCCTTTTCTCTTTTTGCAGGTGGTATACGGAAATTTCTTATACCCCAGCATCGTGCTCATGGCCGTATGGTGGATGGCCGTCGCCTTGTTCGCCATGCTGGCGTATTACGGGCTTTACGTGGGCGACGGCGCGGTCAGGCCGTCGCGGCGGGTTCCGGTGCTGGCCCTGTCGGCCTTGCTGCTTCTGATGACGGCCTTCCTGCTGAGCAATGCCAGCACCCTGATGCTGCGCCCGGATCTTTGGTTCCGGTGGTTTTCCGAGCCGCACGGGCATCTCCTGAATGTAAGCGATCCCACATTGTTCCCGCGCTATCTGCACATCCTGCTGGCGTCGCTGGCGGTAGGCGGCCTGACGATGGCGTGGCGTGCGCGGTGGAGCGGGCGCGCTCCGGGAATGGATGCGGGGGAGGCGGGGCGCCGTTTCCGCCGGGGGATGGGGTGGTTCTTCTTTGTCTCCTTGGCGCAGGTTCCGGTAGGGCTGCTTTTTTTGTTCACCCTGCCCGTAAGCGTGCGCGATCGTTTCCTGGGCGGGGACGCGTTGTCCACGGCGGCTCTGGCCTTGGCCGTGTCCGGGCTGTGCATAGCCCTTATCCTTGCCCGGCAGGGAAAGCTTAAACTCGCCAGCGCCGCCGCCCTTGGCGTCATCCTTGTGATGGTCTGCGTGCGCGGCATGGTGCGCGACGCCATGCTTCAGCCGTATGTCGGTGCGGCGGCTCCCGCTCCTACCGCCTTGGCGATGCCCCACGGGCAGACCGCCGCCTTGTGGCTCTTCCTGATCGCCGCGGTTTTGGTGGCTGTTGCCCTTGTCTGGCTTGGCCGCGTCCTTTTCCACGCGTTGAACCGCAGCGGAAGCTCGGAAGTCCGGGAGGGATGACATGGAATTCCCCGTCTGGCATTTCGTCGGCATCGGTTCAGGGCTGATCATCGGCATCGTCTCCATTTTGCACGTTTTTGTGGCCCAGTTCGCCGTGGGCGGGGGCATCTATCTGGTATGGATGGAGCGGAAAGCCTACCGGGACGACGCGCCGGAAATCCTGCAATGGCTGGAACGCCACACGCATTTCTTCCTGCTCCTGACCATGGTCTTCGGCGGGCTCAGCGGCGTGGGCATCTGGTTTACCATGAGCGTGGTGAACCCCGGGGCCACGTCCATGCTGATCCATAACTTCGTCTTTTTCTGGGCTGCGGAGTGGGGGCTTTTCCTGCTCGAAGTGGTCTCCCTGCTGGCGTATTACTACACCTACCCTCTGAGCCGCGACGGGAGGATGAGCCCGGAAAACCACATGCGCATAGGCGCCGTCTACGCCTGCGCGGGGTTCCTGTCGCTCGTGCTGATCAACGGCATCATCACCTTCATGCTGACTCCCGGGCAGGGGCTCGTCACCGGGAACGTATGGCTCGGCTTCTTCAATCCCACGTATTGGCCGAGCCTCGTCGTCCGCTCGGGGATCTGCCTGATCTTGGCGGGGATGTTCGCCCTGTTCACCGCCCCGCGCATCGCCTCGGCGGAAGCGCGGCATGCCGCTGTGCGGGTGAGCGGCCTGTGGATCATCCTTCCGTTCTTTGTGTTGCTGGGTGGTTCCGTATGGTATTTCACGGCGTTGCCGCCCGATCGGCAGGAAGCCGTCCTGAGGCGGACTTCCGATATCCACCCTTTCCTCGTCACCTACGGCTGGATGCTGCCCGTGGTCTTCTTGGCCGGGGTAGTGGCTTTCGTGCGGGCGGAACGCCTCCGCAAGCCCCTGAGCATCGTCATCTTGTGCACGGGGCTGGCGCTGGTGGGGAGTTTCGAATGGGTGCGCGAAATCGCACGCCGTCCGTGGGTGGCCGAAGGCTACATGTATTCCAATGGAATGAGCGTTGCACAGGACGCGCGGGCCAAGGCCGGGGGGATCGCCTCGGTGTCCGGCTGGGTGGGGACGCTCGATGCGGTCGAAAGCGGGGCTCTGAAGCTCGGAACCCCCCTTGCCGACGGCCTGAGCAAAGGCTCCATGCTGTTCGCCCTGCAATGCAACGTCTGCCACGGCTTGGACGGCCCGCGTATCGACATCATCCCCCGGGTGCGGCGTCTGACCCGGTATGGCCTTGAGGCGCAACTTCAGGGCCAGGGGACGCGGCTCGACTATATGCCGCCTT
>USCL01000320.1 GCA_900553145.1 uncultured Desulfovibrio sp. | reverse complement strand
GGGGGACGGCGCAGCCGTTCCCCGCTCTGAGGGGGTTTGGGGGGAATGATTCCCCCCAAGCCGGGTCAAGGGGCGGCAGCCCCTTGCCGCCGGAGGCGCACCCAAGGGGATACTATGTCTCAGAATGTGAATATCGAACATGAAATGCGCAAATCGTACTTGGAGTACTCGCTCAGCGTCATCATCGGGCGGGCCATCCCGGACGTCCGCGACGGCCTGAAACCGGTGCACCGGCGCATCCTGTTCGCGCAGCAGGAATTGGCGAACAGCTACAACCGTCCGCCCAAGAAGTGTGCGCGTATCGTCGGCGACGTCATCGGTAAGTACCACCCTCACGGCGACTCCGCCGTGTACGACGCCCTCGTCCGCTTGGCGCAGGATTTCTCCATGCGCGATCCGCTGGAAGACGGGCAGGGCAACTTCGGCTCCATCGACGGCGACGCCGCTGCGGCCATGCGTTACACCGAAGTCCGCATGTCCCGCCTGGCCAGCGAGTTCCTCAACGACATCGACAAGGAAACCGTCGATTTCAGGCCCAACTACGACAACACGCTGGCCGAGCCCGTGGTCCTGCCCACGAAGGTCCCCAACCTGCTGCTGAACGGTTCGTCCGGCATCGCCGTCGGCATGGCGACGAACATCCCGCCGCACAACCTGAGCGAACTGTCGGACGCCCTGCTCATGCTCATCGACGAGCCCGAAAGCTCCGTCGAGGATCTGATGGACGTCGTGCAAGGGCCGGACTTCCCCACGGGCGGTTACGTGTACGCCGGGCAGGGGCTGTACGACGCCTACACCACCGGGCGCGGCACCGTAAAGGTGCGCGGCAAGGTCGAGATCGAGGATCGCAAGAAGGGCTTCCAGTCCCTGATCATCCGGGAAATCCCGTTCGGCCTGAACAAGGCGAGCCTTGTGGAAAAGATCGCGGCGCTCATCAACGACCGCAAGATCGACGGCGTGTCCGACCTGCGCGACGAGTCCGACCGCCGGGGCATCCGCGTGGTCATCGAGCTGAAGCGCGGCACCATGCCCGAGATCGTGATCAACTCCCTGTACAAGTACACGCCGCTGGAAACCTCGTTCGGCATCAACATGCTGGCCGTGGTGGACAACCGGCCCGTGCTCCTGAACCTCAAGACCGCGTTGACCTACTTCCTCGATCACCGCCGCGAAGTGGTGGTCCGGCGTACCAAGTTCGAGCTGCGCAAGGCCGAAGCCCGCGCGCACATCTTGGAAGGGCTCCTCAAGGCGCTTGATCATATCGATGAGGTCGTTTCCCTGATCCGCGCCTCGGCCACGCCGCAGGAAGCCAAGGAACGCCTCATGGAGAGCTTCTCGCTGTCCGAAATACAGGCGCAGGCCATCCTCGACATGCGCCTCCAGCGTTTGACCGGGCTTGAGCGCGGCAAGCTCGAAGAGGAACTGCGTGACCTCCTCTCGAAGATCGCGTGGTACCAGTCCATCCTCGGCGACGCCTCCGTGCTCTGGGGCGTCATCCGGGACGAAGTGCAGTACATCAAGCAGACCTATTCGACGCCCCGCCGCACGGAAGTCATCCGCGAGGCGCTCTCGAACATCGACATCGAAGACCTGCTGCCCGACGACGATGTGGTGATCACCCTGTCGCGCCGCGGCTACATCAAGCGCACGAGCCTCGGCATCTACCAGCAGCAGCGCCGTGGCGGCAAGGGCGTGGCCGGGGTGCATACCGGCGAAGACGATTTCGTGCAGGAATTCATCACCACGACGAATCACCAGTTCTTGTTGATGTTCACCAACAAGGGCCGGATGCATCAGCTCAAGGTCCATCAGGTGCCGGAAGGCAGCCGGACGGCCAAGGGCGTGCATATCGCCAACCTTTTCCCCATGGAAAAGGACGAGTGGGTCAACACCATCCTGACGGTGCGCGAGTTCTCCGAGGACAAGTACTTCCTCTTCGCCACCCGCAGGGGCATGGTGAAGCGTTCCAGCGCGGCGCTCTACGCCCGGAGCCGCAAGGGCGGCCTCATCGCCGTGGGGCTGCGCGAGGACGACGAGCTCATCATGGTGCGCGAAATCACGGATGACGATTTCGTGGTGCTGGCGACCGCGGACGGCATCGCCATCCGGTTCAGCTGCCGCGACGTCCGCAACATGGGGCGCGGGGCCACCGGCGTGAAGGGCATTGCCCTGCGCCACGGCGATACGGTGGTGGCGTGCCTCGTGCTCAAGGAGGACAGCCCGGCGATCATGACTATCTCGGCGCTCGGCTTCGGCAAGCGTACCAATGTGGATCTCTACCGGGTCCAGAGCCGGGGCGGAAAGGGCATCATCAACTTCAAGGTTACGCCCAAGACCGGCCCGGTCATCGGCGCGAAGTCGGTGCTTGACGAGGAGGCGCTGGTGCTGCTGACCTCCACCAACAAGATCATCCGCATGAGCGTGGATGAAATCCGCTCCGTGGGCCGCGCCACCATCGGCGTGCGTCTGGTCAAGCTGGATGACGGCGCGCGCGTGGTCGGCTTCGACACCGTCAACTCCGACACGGATGCGGAAGGCGAAGACGCCTTGTAAAAAGACGCCCGACGTTGTAGAAACATCCTGAAAAGAGGGCCCCTTGCTTCGGTCATTCCGAAAAAAGGGGCTCTTTTGCCGTGAAGTTGCGGGATGTTGGGCCATACGGAGCGCGTTCTGCATGGCTTTGTCCGCCGTTGTGTGTTCATTGCAAAAGAAGAGGAGATTGCCGCATGAAGTATTTGGGCGTCGCCGGGGCTTTGCTCGGCCTGTCACTGCTGTTCAGCGCTCCCGCTCTGGCCGGCGAAACGAAGTCGCCGGTCCCGCAGGTCGGGCAAGTCGTCATCGAGAGCATGGGGCCGGCATCCGGCACAATCCCCAAGGGCAAGCTGGCAACCATCGTCAACTACATCCATGCCGACAAGCACACGTGGTATAAGGGCGGTTCCCGGCACACGGCCAAGTATCCCTTCAACAAGGGGACACAGCGGAATCTGCACGATCGGTTTGTCCTCAAGATGCGTTACGGCCTTGGCGACGGGTACGACGTGCGTTTCGCCACCCCCATTGTGATGAATAATTTCCGGGCGCACAGCACCCTCACGCCCAACGGCGTAAGCAGCAAGAACGGCGTCGGCGATACCACGTTTGTCCTGCACAAGCAGTTTTTGAGCCAGCGGGAAGGCGCGCCCGTCAGCATGGCGTGGGATCTCGGCGTCTGGACGCCCACGGGCAGCACGTCGGACGACGGCGTGGGCACGGGCGCTTGGGGCGCGATGGGAGGCCTCGGCATAGGTTACGCCTTTGACGGCGGGCGGCAGTTCATCGAAGGGGAAGTCATGTACCTGTACAGGGGGGTAGGGCACACGTCCCGCGTCGACGTGAGCGACGTCTTCCGCCTGAACGGGCGTTACGTGTACGCCCTCAGCCGCAATTGGGACATGGGCGTCGAAACCCAGTTCGAGTACAATACGGATTCCCGGCGCTACGGGCATTCCAACAACGACGCCAGCACCACGTGGTTCGCCGGGCCGTCCGTGACCTTCAAGCTGCCCGAGTACAACGCCTCGCTCGGCGTAAGCGCCCAGTTCAGCCTGTATCAGAATTATGATGCCGTAGTTTGGAAAGATGGTGTTGATTACCCCTCCGCCCCCTCCCTTCCCCTCCCCAAACCCCACCCCCTCCTCTT
>USCL01000319.1 GCA_900553145.1 uncultured Desulfovibrio sp. | reverse complement strand
TCCAACGCTTCTACTCCTCAAACACGCGCTTGAGGATGTCGCCTTCATGGCGGAGATAGAACTGGGGATCGAACAGCCCGGCGAAGGTCTCCTCGCTGAGGCGGCTGCTGATTTCAGGATCGGCCTTGATGAGTTCCGGGAAGGGCTGACGGGTTTCCCAGCTCTTCATGGCGTTGCGCTGCACCATGACGTAGGCTTCCTGACGCGGGATGCCCGTCTCGATGAGCGCGGTGAGCACGCGCTGAGAGAAATAAAGCCCAAACGAGCACTCCAGATTGCGGGCCATGTTCTCGGGCATGACGCGCAGCCCTTCAAGCAGGCGACAGAGGCGGTGCAGCACGTAATCCGTGAGGATCGTGGAGTCGGGCATGATCACGCGCTCCACGGAGGAGTGGCTGATGTCGCGCTCGTGCCACAGCGCCTGATTTTCCAGCGCCGCCAGCGCGTTGGTGCGGATGAGGCGGGACAGGCCGGTCATGTTTTCGGCGGAAATGGGGTTCTTCTTGTGCGGCATGGCGGAGGAACCCTTCTGCCCCTTGGAGAAGCCTTCCTCCACTTCGCGGACTTCGGTACGCTGGAGATGGCGCAGCTCGACGCAGATGCGCTCGATGGTCCCGGCGGTCACGGCCAGCGCGGTGAAGTAGGCGGCGTGGCGGTCGCGCTGGATGACCTGCGTGGACACCTCGTCCACCTTGAGGCCGAGCAGATCGCATACGATGGCTTCCACTTCCGGAGAAAGCACGGTGTAGGTCCCCACGGCGCCGGAGAGCTTGCCCACGCGCATGTCGTCGAGGGCGGCGGCGAACCGGGCGCGGTCACGCTTGAATTCGGCATAGAAGCCCGCCATCTTGAGCGCGAAGCTGGTGGGCTCGGCATGGATTCCGTGGGTGCGGCCCATGCAGAGCAGGCCCTGATGCTCCAGCGTCATCTTCTTGAGCACGGCGAGGACGCGATCGAACGCCTTGAGGATCAGCTCGCCGGCCTCGACCATCAGCAGGGAACCGGCGGTATCCACGATGTCGGAAGACGTGCAGCCCAGATGGATGAACCGGGAAACGGGGCCGACCTTCTCCTCAATGGCGGTCAGGAAGGCGATGACGTCGTGGCGGGTGGTCTCTTCGATTTCAATGGCGCGGTCGACGAAGGCGCGATCGACGGTAAAATCGGCTTCCTTGCGGAGCGTTTCCATGTCGGCATCGGAAATTTCGCCGACGCGGTTCCACGCCTCGCACACGGCCAGCTCAACCCGCAGCCAAGCCTGATAGCGGTTTTCGGACGTCCAGATTTTGCCCATTTCCGGGCGGGTATAGCGTTCAATCATGGGATCTCCTCACGAAAAGAGTAAGAAAACGGCGCGGGCAAACGCCCACGCCGCGAGAAATCAGGCCGTAGCCGCCTCGGAACCGCCACCCGCACCGGAGGAAGCCGCCTCTGTCTTCACAGGTGCCGCATCCACCTTTGCGGGGGCCGCATCCGCAGCCGGGGCATCATTGCCGGAACCGGACGCTTTCCCGCCGTAGCAGGATGCGAACCAGCCGCCCCCTTCAAGCTTGAAAGAGGTATTGGACATGATCCGTTCGGCGTCGCCGCCGCACTTGGGGCAGGACTCAAGCTCCGGAGAATCAAACGTTTTTACCCATTCCTCAAACACGTTGCCGCACTTCCGGCAGCGATATTCGTAAATCGGCATCGACTCGCTCCACCAAGGGCATTCGGACCGCTCCAAGCGGCCTTTACTGACAAAACAACCGGAAAACCTGACGATTTCCCGGAATTAGGACAAAAGGAGAAACAGCGGAAGCGCCGGGGCGCATCCGCTGCTTCGTGCCGGAGGTCCGGCACAAGAAAGATCGCCAGACTTACTTGCTGTTCTTGGCAGCAGCCTGAGCTTCGTGAATGCGGGCCTTGATGCGCTCGGCGCGACGCTTGCGGCGACGATCAAGTTCCTTTTTACGCTCGATTTTCTTATGGGCCATGATAGTACTCCTCAAAGTGAAAAACGTAATCTGTGGATAAGTACAGCCAATCCCCCCGTTTGTCCAGTACAAACATACGGAAAGGAGAACGGGGCGCCTCCCGGGAAACCGCCGGGCTCCGCAAAAAAGCGCGGCGCGCCGAATGGGCCGTGAAATGCCGTTGACGGAGAAAAAACATCCCCTCCGCAGGAAAGATGCGCCGCTCCCCGTACAGGCGGGCTGCCCGCTGCCGCCAATCCCGTGTTTTCAAAACAAAAAAGGGGCCCCTCCAGAGAAAGGCCCCTTCAAGATGAATCCTCTTTCAGGCTACTTCCAGCCGCCACCAAGCGCGAGGCACACATTCACGATGGACGACAGGCGCTCGCTGCGCGCGGCGGCGAGCTGCATCTCGCTGTCGAACAGGGAGCGTTCCGCGTCCAGCACTTCCAGATACGAGGAATAGCCGTTGTCGTAACGCGTGTTCGCCAGCTCCACGGAAAGCCGCAGCTCCTTGACCATGCGTTCCAGCGAGGCCACGACATTGCTCATCTCCTGCTGGCGGGTCAGGGCGTCGCGCATCTCCTTGAACGCCCCCTGAACGGTCTTTTCATAGCTCGCCAGCGATTCGCGCTGCTTCGCCTCGGCGGCTTCGACGCCGTACTTCACGCGCCCGAAGTCGAGCAGCGGCACGGAAGCCGCCCCGCCGTAGCTCCACGTCTGGAGCGGGTTGCTCATCAGGGTGTGCAGCTCGGGGCTGACCACGCCGAAAAGGCCGGTCAGCGAAATGGCCGGGAACCATGCGGCCTTGGCGACGCCGATGTTGGCGTTGGCGCTCTTGACGGCCATCTCCGCCTGCTGGATGTCCGGGCGGCGTTCCAGCAGATCGGAAGGCACGCCGGCCGGGATGACCGGAGGCGTGGGGATGGATTCCAGCGTCATGCCGCGCTGCACGGTACCGTCCATGATATCCTTGGGCGAACGTCCGAGCAGGGCCTCCAGAGCGCTGTCCGCCGCATCGCGGGAAATACGCGTCTGGTAAAGCGCGGTCTTGGCGGTTTCCACTTCCGTCTTGGCGCGGCTCAGGTCCAATTCGCTGATCAGGCCCTGTTCATAGCGGGCCGTGTAAATCCTGAGCGCATCGGTACGCGTCTTGACCGTCCGTTCGGCGGTCGAGAGCTTGAGGTCAAGGCTCCGCAGCAGGAAATAGGCGTTGGCGGTCTGCGCCGCAATGGACAGGCGCATGCCCCTCTGCGCCGCTTCGGAGCCGAGCATCTGGTACATGGCGGCTTCCTTGGCGTTGCGGAGCTTGCCCCAGAGGTCAAGTTCCCATGTCGCCCCGAAGCCCGCCGAGAACGGGGACTGCGCGCCGTTCGTGATCTTGGTGTTGTCCACCCAAGTCTGCGTCCCCTGCAGCTGCCCGCTCAAAAGCGGGAACAGTTCGGAACGCGCCACGCCGAGCTGGGCCCGTGCGTAATCGACCCGCGCCACGGCGGCCGCGATGTCGCGGTTGGCGATCAGCGCCTCCTGAACCAGCGCGTTCAGCGTGGAATCGTCGAAGCGCTTCCACCACTGTTCATCAAGCTGCTCGCCCTGCCCGGGATCTTTCCACGCCTGCGGCAGCTCCATTTGGGGGCGCTGGTAGTCCGGCGCGAACGAGCACCCCGCCAAACCAAGGATCATCAATCCTACGACAAAAATACGCATATCTTCTCTCCTCGGGAGAATGCCTCCGGCGGCCGGGCCGCCGCCCGGACCCC
>USCL01000318.1 GCA_900553145.1 uncultured Desulfovibrio sp. | reverse complement strand
GGAGCCGACGCCGCGTCGGCGGGGGCCTCGGACTTCAGGGGCACGCTCGGGCAGAGCACCCGCAGGGCCTTGCGCGCGCACGCGCCGGCGCAGGCTTCCCCGCATTCCGGGCCGTAGGTCAGACAGACCTTGTGATTGATGTGGATGCGGTCGTTCTCCAGCGTAACCGCACCGGCGGGACAACTCTTCACACAGCGTCCGCATTTGATGCAGCCGACCTTGCAGACTTCCGTCACGGCCTTGAGCTTGTCCTTGGTGGAGCAGAAGACCATCACCCGCGCGCGGGCCGGAACGAGTTCCAGCACGTTGCGTGGGCAGGCTTCGGCGCACTTGCCGCAGCCCGTGCACTTGGAGGCGTTTACCCGTGCAAGCCCGTTCCGCACTTCCACGGCGTCGAAGGGGCACGCCTGCACGCAGTCCCCGAAGCCAAGGCACGAATAGGAGCATGAATCCGAGCCGCCTACCAGACCGGCGGCCGCCGCGCACGAGGGCATGCCCTGATAGCTGTAGCGCGGGGCTACGTTGCCCGCCACCTTGTCGCAGCGGCGGAACGACACCAGCGGGTCCGAGGCCGCCACCGTCTTGCCGGTCAGCTCGCCCACCGTGATGCTCGTTTCCGCGCCGCCGGCGCAGCAGCGGTTCGCGGGCACGGCGGGCATTAAAATGCAGTGGTTTTTCGCCCCACCCAGCGCCTGACAGCGTTTGCCGTGGGCGGACGCGGTCTGGTAGATGTATTCCGCAATCGGCGTAGAGCCAACAAAGCTCACGGCCTGCACGCGCGGGTCTTCCTCCACATGGAAGACGCGGGACGCCACGGCGAGCACCGTCGCCGTCACCAGCCCGAGCCCGAGGAGCACCAGTACCGATATCATAACCATAACGGCTTTCCTTTCTCTATGAGGTCATACCTTTGAAGGCCATGAAGGCCAGCGACATCAGCCCCGCCATGATCAGCGCGATGGGGGTTCCCATGAGCGCCTTGGGCACGCGGCAGGTGTCCAGCCGCTCGCGGATGCCCGCCATGAGGATCAGCGCGAGCATGAAGCCGAGGCTCGACGCCACCGCGTAGAGCAGCGAAGTCGTCAGGTCGTACTCTTCGCGCTGGACGAGGATGGTCACGCCCATCACCGCGCAGTTGGTGGTGATGAGCGGCAGGAAGATGCCGAGCGCGGAATACAGCGGCGGGACGACCTTCTTGAGGAACATTTCCACGAACTGCACCAGACCCGCGATCACGAGGATGAACACGATGGTCTGCAAGTAGCCGAGATCGAATGGAACCAGCACGTACCGCTGCATGAGCCACGTGCACAGCGTCGCCATGAAGATGACGAAGACCACCGCGCTGCCCATGCCGACGGCGACCCCCTTGTCGCGGGAACAGCCGAGGTACGGGCAGTTGCCGAGGTACTGGGCCAGCACGATGTTGTTGACGAAGATGGCGGAGATGAAGAGTTCGAAGACGCTCATGACTTGCCTCCCGAGCAGGCGCCGCAGGACGCGCAGCCGCCGGAGATGTTTTCGGGTTCTTCCCGGCCCTTGCGCTTGGCCTGCCAGCGGTTAATCAGGTTCATGGCGGCGAGGATCAGACCGAGGCAGAGGAACGCGCCCGGAGCCTCGACCATGACCGCGAAGGGCCTGAACCCCTCCCACATCACCGGTGTCCCGAACAGCGTTCCAGCCCCGAACACTTCGCGGATGGAACCGAGGAAGGTCAGGGACATGGTGAAACCCAGCCCCATGCCCAGCCCGTCCGCGATGGCGAGCGGGACGGTGTTCTTGGCGGCGAAGGCTTCGGCCCGGCCCAGAATGATGCAGTTCACCACGATGAGCGGCACGAAGATGCCGAGCTGCTGGTACAGCGGGTAGGCGTAGGCCTGCATGAGCAGTTCCACCGCGACCACGAGCGACGCGGAAATGGCGATGAAGCAGACGATGCGGACTTTTTTGGGAATGATGTCGCGCACGAGCGAAATGAGCATGTTGGACAGCACGAGTACGAAGATGACCGCCAGCCCCATGCCGAGGCCGTTGTCGGCGGTTTTGGTTACAGCGAGGGTCGGGCACAGCCCGAGCACCAGCCGGAACGGGGGAAGCTCGGTCCACAGGCCCTTGGTGAATTCCTTGACGAGTTGCTGCATGGCTTTCCCCTTACTGCCAGGCCTTGACGATTTTTGGCTTGAGCGCCGCATAGACCTTCGCGGCGTTGCCGAGCGCGGTCATCACGCCGGTGGAAGAAACGGTCGCGCCGGAAACGGCGTCGATGTCCCCGCCCTGCGACTTGAGCCGCGCGCCGGCGGTTTTGCCGGTAAACTGTCCGGTGAAGGCCGGATCCGCCACGCGCGTGCCGAGCCCGGGGGTTTCCTTCATGGTGGTGATCCCGATGCCGGTGAGGGTGTCGCGGTTTACGTCGTAGCCGACCATGACGCCCACGTCGCCGCCGAAGCCCTTGCCGAAGTCCTCCAGCGCGACGGCGACGAGCTCGCCGTTTTTTTTGCCGGGAAACACGGTCACTTCCGCGCCGTTGAGTGTAAACTTCCTGCGCTCGGCGATAGGCGAGTTGTCGATGTCGGCGAAGACCTTCATGATCGCTGGGCCCTGTACATAGGTGAGCACCTGTTCCTCGATGCGCGGGGCCGTGGTGATCTTGAGGTAGGAGAGCGCGAACCCGGACAGGCCGCAAATCGAGGCGAGCACCACAATCATTCTGATGATGGCAAGCATGGCCTACCTCGCTCCGAACGGTTTGGGGTGGATGGAGTCGAGCAGCGGGGCCAGCAGGTTGATGAGCAGGATGGCGAAGGGCACGCCGTCCGGGTAGATCCCGTAGACGCGGATGACGATCACCATCGCCCCGCCGATGAACCCGTAGAGCATCATGGGGATTTGCCGTCCCGGCGAGCTGGCCCATTCCGTGGCGAGGAAGAACCCGCCGAGGAAGGTGGAGCCGGTGCACAGGTGGAAGAAGGGCGTAGCGAACCGCTCGGGGTCGATCACGTTGTACAGCGCGGCGGTGAGGAACACGCCCACAAAGAAACTGAGGGCGATTTCCCAGCGGATGGTGCCGCGCGCGGCGAGATACGATCCGCCGATGAACAGTGCGCCCGCCTGCGACGCGCCCAGCCCGCCGATCTGGTTGCCGAGAAGAAGGTCGGTCAGGTCGATGTGGCTGACCGCTCCGGATCCGAAATATTTGAGCCGCACCAGCGGATCGACGAAGCTGGTGTCGAGCTGCATGGAGTTCGGGTCCATGAGCGCGGGCCACGAGACGTACAGCATGGCCCAACCCACGAGCGCGGTGTTGACCGCGTTGGCTCCCAACCCGCCGAAGGCCATCTTGCCGAGGCCGATTGCCAGCGCGGCCCCGAGCATGACCAGCCACCACGGGGCGTTGGCGGGCAGCAGGAACGCGAACAGCAGGCAGGAAACCGCGCCGGAAAAGTCGTCCACGCTTATGTCCCGGCCCATGATCTTCTGGCAGATAGCCTCGGTGGCGATCCCGGTCAGCATTGCCAGCGCCATAACCCGCGCCGCCGGGATGCCCCAGTGCCACACCGCCATGAATGCCGCCGGGGCCAGCGCCAGCAGCATCGCGTAGCTCGTTTTCTTTACCGTCCGCCCGCAGTGCCAGAACGGCGGCGCGCTCACCGCCAGCAGTACCGACTGTTGATTCGTTTGCGACATCGGCCATATCCTCCTGAAAGGGTCCTTACGGGGAGGGAGAGAGGGAATTTTTCTGAAGAAAAGCTTTCCTCTCCCCTC
>USCL01000317.1 GCA_900553145.1 uncultured Desulfovibrio sp. | reverse complement strand
AGGCTCCGTCTGCTGCTCCCGAACCGCCGGGAAACGGCCCTGCAGGCGGCGCGCATCCTGCCGTGGCCCGGCCCGGCCTACGAAAAGAACTGCTCCCGCGACGCGGCGCTGGAAATCCTCGAACGCCACAAGAGCCGCCGGGAGGTCGCCAACGTCGATCCGCTGGAACTCTGGGAACTGGCGCAGGGCGAAGTGGAGCAGGCCCCGGCCCAATGGTTCGCGGAACTCGCCATAAGCGAGCCGGATATGGACGCCGTGGCGGCATGCGGCCATGCGCTCATGCAGGCCAAGAGCCATTTTAAGTTCAATCCGCCGAATTTCGAGGTCTACCCCGAAAGCGTCGTCGCCGTCCGACTGGCCGAGCAGGAAGCCGCCCGCAAGCGTGAAGAGCTGGTCAACAAAGGCAGCGCCTTCATCCGCCTGTTGTGGGACATCCACCAAAAGAAAAACATGCAGTCCCCGGAAAAGGCCGCCGAATCGCTGGAACTCGACGTCCGCGAACGGCTGCGCCGCACCATCATGACCCGCATCGCCGATCCCGAGACGTCGGAGGACGAAGCCCTCTGGAAGCTCATGGTCAAGGGGCTGCCCGACGATCCCTTCATGCCGCTCCACCTCGCGCAGGCATGGGGGCTTGTGGAGCCGCACCACAACTACTGGATGGACAGGGCCGGATACGCCCCCGGCAACGGCTGGAGCGAAGCGTATCGGGACGAGCTGGACGCCCTGCTCGCGCACGCTGCGGAAGACGAACGGCAGGAACCGACCTTTCCCGACAGGGCCATCATCAGCATCGACGCCCCGACCACGCGCGACGTGGACGACGCCTTTTTCATCGAAGCCCGGCCCGACGGCGGCTGGAACCTGACGCTGGCGCTGGCCTGCCCGGCCTTCCGCTGGGCGTTCGGGGGGGCGCTGGATAAAGCGGTTTTCAACCGCGCCACCAGCATCTACCTCCCGGAAGCCACCCACCATATGCTCCCGGAAGCCCTTGGCACGGAAGCCTACAGCCTGCTGGCCCAAAAGACGCGGCCTTCCCTGCTCATCGAATGCACCGTGGGCTCGGACGGCCTCGTGACCGCGTGCGAACCGCGCGTCGGCTATGCGCGGCTCGCGGCGAACCTGTGCTACGAAGATTGCGAAGCCGCGCTGGACGGCGGGGAAACCCCGGCCTCCCCCTATCTGGGACAGCTCCGGCAGGCCCTCGAGCTTGCACGGGCGCATCAGGAACGCCGCATCGAAAGGGGCGCGGTCATCATCGAGCGCCCGGACATCGTGATCAGCCTTGAAGGGAGCGGTGAAAACATCACCGTCGCGCTGGGCGAAGATCCGCTTGCGCCCAAGGCACATCTGCTCGTTTCCGAACTGATGGTCCTGACCAACGCGGCGCTGGCCGCATGGGCCAAGGAGCACGGCGTCACCCTGCTCCACCGGACGCAGGACGTCGCCATCCCCAAGGAATTTTCCGGCATCTGGCAGACGCCGCTTGAAATCGCCCGCGTGGTCAAGGCACTGGCCCCAGCCGTGCTGGAAACCACCCCCCGCCCGCACGCAGGCCTTGGAGAAGCCATCTATGCGCCGTCCACCTCCCCGCTGCGCCGCTACCCGGACATGATCAACGAAACGCAGATCATCTCCCAGCTTCGGGACGGCAATCCGCGCTGGAGCAAAGAAGAGCTCGACGCCCTGCTTCCCCTGCTCAACGCGCACCTCGACGCCGCCGGGCAGGTGCAGCGTTTCCGGCCCCGCTACTGGAAGCTCGTCTACTTCAAGCAGCAGGGCGACCGCTGGTGGCCCGCCGTCATCACCGACGAAAACGACGCCTTCGTCACCGTCAACATGCCCAAGGAGCAGATGATCGTCCGGGCGCGCCGCCAGTTCTTCGGCGAACGGGCGCATCCGGGGCAGGAGCTTGAAATCCGCCTCGGCAAGGTGCATCCTCTGCAAAACGACTTCCAGCTTCTGGAAACCAGAGAAATCTAAGGAAACGCCATGTTCGACATCCTGTGGATCTGCCTTACCTACTGCATCGGCTCCATCCCGTTCGGCTTGGTCTTCGCCAAAACCTTCTGCCGCATCGACCCCCGCACGGCCGGGAGCGGCAACGTGGGGGCGACCAACATAGCCCGCCTCTGCGGCAAGGCATGGGGGGCGGCAACGCTCGTCTGCGATCTCCTGAAAGGCACCATCCCCGTCTTCATCGCCATGCAGTATTCGACGTCCGAGCTCGTCTGGACGCTCACGGCGCTGGCGGCGATCCTCGGGCATCTCTATTCCTGCTTCCTCGGCTTCAAGGGCGGCAAGGCGGTGGCGACCTCCATCGGCGTGCTCATCCCGCTGGCGTTTTGGCAGCTCCTCATCGCCGTCTGCATCTGCCTGTTCCTGATCTGGCGTTCCGGCTTCGTTTCGCTCGGTTCGCTGGCGCTCGTGACGGCCATGCCCATCCTGCTGGCCCTTTCCGGCAAATTCAGCCTCCTGCCGCTTTCCCTGATCATCCTCGCGCTGGTCTTCTGGAGCCATCGCGAAAACATCCGCCGTCTCGCCAAGGGCGAAGAAAAGACGTGGATTAAGAAGTAGCTGATATGAAATCGGGGGAAGGGAGGAGGAACCTTTCTGAAGAATCCCCATACAGGGGACAAGCGGTTCCTCCTCCCTTCCCCCGTCCCCCTTCCCTCCACCTCCAAAGACGTTCGACTGGTGGGGAGGCGGCACGGAGGGAGTCCGTTCCGGCGACAGGCCGGAATGTATTGCAACAACGATAAAACAACCGCCCGGAGAATAGATTCATGGCATTGAGCATCGGCATCGTCGGCCTTCCCAACGTGGGCAAGTCCACCCTTTTCAACGCGCTGACCAAGGCACAGAACGCGCAGGCCGCGAACTACCCCTTCTGCACCATCGAGCCCAACAAGGCCACGGTCCCCGTGCCGGACAGCCGCATCGACGCGCTCGTCGATCTGGTGCACCCGCAAAAAACGATCAATGCCACCGTGGATTTCATTGACATCGCCGGGCTCGTGCGCGGGGCCAGCAAGGGCGAAGGGCTCGGCAACCAGTTCCTCGGCAATATCCGCGAATGCGCCGCCATCCTTGAGGTCGTGCGCTGCTTCGAGGACGACGACATCACCCATGTGGACGGCTCAGTCGATCCCTTGCGCGACATCGAAACCATCGAAACCGAACTCCTGCTCGCCGATATCCAAGGCACGGCCAAACGCCACGAGCGCATGGTCAAAATGTCCAAGAGCGACAAGGACGCCCGCGTGGCCGCCGACGAAATGGGCCGCCTTCTGGAGCACCTCAACAACGGCAATCCGGCTTCCACCTTTGAAGCCAAGGAATGCCCGGCCTTTGCCGCCGCATGGCAGGAACTCGGCCTGCTGAGCGCTAAGAAGATCATCTATTGCGCGAATGTGGATGAAGACAGCCTTGCCGAGGACAACGCCCACGTAACGCGCCTCCGCGAGTTCGCCGCCAAGCGCAACATCGAAGTCGTCAAGATCTGCGCCCGCATCGAAGAGGAATTGCAGGGCCTTTCCGATGAGGAACAGCGCGAAATGCTCGGCGCGTACGGCATCGAGGAAAGCGGTCTGCTGCGCGTCATCCATTCCGGCTACAAGGCGCTCGGCCTCGCCAGCTACTTCACCGCCGGAGAAAAGGAAGTGCGCGCGTGGACCATTCAGGACGGCTGGAGGGCCCCGCAGGCCGCCGGCGTCATCCATACGGACTTTGAACGCGGCTTCATCCGGGCCGAAGTCATCGGTTTCGAGGATTACGTCAAGTACAAGACC
>USCL01000316.1 GCA_900553145.1 uncultured Desulfovibrio sp. | reverse complement strand
CCCAAACCCCACCCCTCCCTCTTCAAAGACTTTCGCGCTTATCGAATCCCTCTCGTCGGCTTTCCCCGCATTGGGAAGATCAGGCGTTGAAACGCGTATCTATAGATTTTTTAGGCGCTGTCACAGGAAGCGATTGATATTTCATTTCATAAAATTGAGATAGGTACTAAAGGGAACTTCCTTCGTTAGGGAGTTTACCAATAAAAAATATTATAAATTCAGCATACTATGGATGCATATCAATCAAATGCCACGACAGAACCCTTATAAAAAATGGCTCTGTCGTGGCATTTGATTGATATATTCTTATCACACTTTGAATTATCATTTTTTTTGAGATACGTTGCCAACGTTCCCGCGAGATCACGATCCTCTTTAGCACCCCACTAAAGCCATATAAAAAGTATCAATCGTGAACTCTGGAGGGCGGTTATAAAAAGACATTGTTGCGGTGGGAGGAGCCTGTCGCGCCGTAACGCGGCACAGGCGGCCGAAACCATATTGGGGCTAACAGCGTATGCCGCAAGGCCCATTTTTTCTCAGTGAGGAAACTCCGCTATGCCTACTCGAAGCGAACTGTTTGCATACGTAAAGGAAACGTTCGGGACGGAACCCGACTACCCTTGGCCTCAGGAACCCGGCTATGCCGTGCTGAGGCATACGGACAACAACAAATGGTACGGCGTCGTCATGAGCGTACCCAAATCCAGATTGGGATTAACGGGAAAAGGCAATGCCGAGATCGTCAATGTAAAAAGCGGGCATGTGCTGGATATACTCTTGTGCGGCGATCCGGGCGTCCTGCCCGCATATCATATGAGCAAGAAGCATTGGATTACGGTTCTTCTGGAAAGCGATTTCGCCCAAAGGGAACTGTATGGCTTGCTTTCACAAAGCTATCAGCTCACCCAAAAGAAGCCCAAAAGAGAGGGTACGCCACTCCATCAGCCTTTTTGAGCTTTTGCAAAGGCCCAAGGGTGGTTTGGTTCCCTTGCATACGTTATAAAAAACGGAACTTCCGCCGCGTTGCCTCTCCACGGGCCACATTTTGCGCGCAGGGCCGGGGAAGGCCGTTTTTAAACAAGCCGTTCTGTTTTTTCCTCTCCCTGCAAACATTCGCAGGGCACGGGAACGGGCTTCCATTTGCCGTCCATGCCGTCCGGCGGGAAGGGGATTTCACTGCCGCCGTAGTAAATTTCAAATCCGCCGTCCGTGCCGATCGCCTCAACGATGACATAATGATCTTCGTCGCTGTCCGCAAAATAGTAATAGCCCGGCGTTCCGGGAAATTGCCCGGACCAGCCGTTTACGGCCGTAAATACGGATTCGTGGGCGCGGGCCACGCGCACGGCCCGAGCCGCCACTTTGCGGGCAAGCGCGTCCGCATCTACCTGATGGGCTTGCGCCCGCTCAAGATTGTACAGGAACCCGTTGTCGTTCATGGCGGTACGTTTGGGGGAGTCAGCCGGAAAACGCCAGCGACTTGATGGTCACGGGCACGACGCCGCCCTGATACAGCGGTTTGCCCATATCCAGATAGTCGCCGTCGGCAAGCTTCAGTTCGTCGAGGACAACCAGAGGCCGCCCGTTGAGGCGGGGGCGCAGCTCCATGCCGAGCACCTTGCCCATGTCTTCGGCAAGGGCAACCAGCGCGGGCTCGCCTTCCGGGCGTCGGCTCCAGAAGCCGGAAAACGCTTCGACCAGCAGGCATACCGTCGCATAGGTCACGGGCATCCCCGGGGGCAGGCCCACGACGAAACGATCCGCATCGCCAAGATCCATGCGCCGCATGGCGTCCCCAATCGCCGTTTCCACAGCGGCGGGCGTCAACGCGGAATGCCAGTCCAGCCACGGGAACACGACCGGAAGGTTGCGTATCGGCAGCAGGGCCTCGTCAGCCCAGACCGTTGCGCCGGAGAGGGAGAGCATCCACGAACCGGCCCCGATGACCGTGGCCCGCACGGTTTGGGAAGGCGGCAGGAGGGGCAGCGAGGCGAAACTGGGATGACGCAGGATGGCGCGGGCCAGCGACGGCCCCAAATCCCGGAAACGGAACGGATCGGCATCCGGATCGGCGCAACACGCCCCTACCCCGCCCGACAGCGTAACCGCATCATAACGCCACGGCTTCAGCGGCGGCGTCTGGAGCAGCCGATCCGCCAGCGGAGAACGTTCTCCGGCCAGTACCTGCCAAATCAGGTGAGCCATGGAATCGGCAATGACGGGGATGTCGTCCGGCCCGAGCGTTTCGGGCGCACGGGAGCCATACAACGCTTCGAGGACGGGAAGCAGCGGCTTGCGGACCCGCGTGATCCAGCCGTGCCCGTCGATTTCGGCCAGCCGCCCGCCCATGTTGAGGCAAGCCGTATCAATGACCCGGCCAGCACGGAACACGGCGTAATTGGATGTCCCCCCGCCGATGTCGATATTCAGGACCGTGCCGCGCCGCGCTTCGGAAAGCGCCGCCGCACCAGCCCCCCGGCCCGCGATGACGGATTCCAGATGCGGCCCCGCCGAGGCCACCACGAAATCGCCGAGGCTGTCCGCCAGACGCATGACCGTCCTCCGGGCGTTCACGGTCTTGAGGCTTTCGCCGGTGACGATGACCGCGCCCGTCTCCACATCCTCCGGGCGCACGCCCGCTCCGGCGTACCAGCCCCGGATGAGGGCATCAAGGGCCGCCTCGTCCAGCGTGTCCACATCCGTGAGCGGCGTAAAGGCGACCGGGCTTTGCCAGATGATCCGGCGCTCCGTGATTTCAAAGCGCGGCACCTGACAGGCGGCGGCCCTGTTGCGCAATTCCAGACGGGAAAAGACAAGCTGCGACGTGCTTGTCCCGATATCAATGCCGACGCTGAGGATCCGCTTGCTGTCCATCGATCAGCCCCGTGCGGCCTTCACGGCGTCCAAGCCTCTGTTTCCCGCCTTCACCAGCAGCATAAAGACGTATACGGCGCTGCTCAGGGAATCCAAAAGGTGCAGGATATCGGCGCGTTCCAACGAACCGTCCGGCTTGCGGAATGCGAACGCCGCCGCCACTTCCGTCTCCCGGACGATAGCCCGCAGCCAGTTCAGCTGCGCCAGAATGGGGCCCTCGGCGGCATCGGGCCACAGGGGTTCCAGACCAAGATCCCCGGGGCGGCAAGCCAGCCTCCGCAAGGCTTCCTGCGGGAACGGCCCCATGCTCAACTCGGGCACGGCCTCGCCCAGCACCTCGCAGCGCATGGCCCATCCAAGCCACGAGCGCAGATCGGCCAGCAGCCCCTGCAGCTCCGGCTCAAGCACCGGCCGCAACTGCGTCTGGACGAGAACGGCGGCGGCAATGGCGGAGTCCACTTTGCCCCGGAACCAAATCCGGGGGTGAGCCTTGGTCACCATGTCCGTCCCGTTCAGATGGGTCTGCGCTTCGGTCTTTTCGGCCTTGGCAAAGGGGCGGTCCTCGGTCGTCAGAGGATGCACGGCCTTGCCGTCGTCACGGGCGACGCGCCCGTCGCCGGACACAATCAAAACCCGTATGCCCCTGCTGTTCACCAGCTCCTGCGCGGAAGGCGTCAAACGCTCCTCCGGGGAAAGATGCAGCTCCACGCCATGCCCCAGACCACAACGGGCCATCAAATCCTGTTCCGTCAAATACCGCATGTTGTTTCCATGTGTTACAGACGAATCCCGCTCTTTCCCCCAAAGCGGGACACGATCATTGCCTTTTCCCGATCCCCCTGAAACAGCCCATACGGCAATCCGCTTGCCACATCCTTCGGATGCCCCGCCCGCGGCCTTGAAGCCGTCTGCGGC
>USCL01000315.1 GCA_900553145.1 uncultured Desulfovibrio sp. | reverse complement strand
GGGCGCTCGTTCCTTACCATCTTGGGCATCGTGATCGGCATCGCCGCGGTCATCGGCATCCAGAACCCCACCGCCATTCAGGCGCTGGACGGTCTGGACGTCACCGTCGACGGCACCCGCGGGCGCGTGTACCGCGGCCTGCTCCCGCTGCATGAAGTCGGCGGCGAGATGGACGTCGAAGCCCTGCCCCAGACGAAAACCCGCGTCGGCCTCGTGCTCGCGGACATCGGGCAGGCGTTGTTCCTGTCCCGCCTCCGCAACGTGCCGGACTTTGAAGTGGGCCTGCTGCGCGCCGAGTTCATGCTCGGCAACGTGGGCGTGCACCCCGCCGCGCTGGAAGCCTTCGACAACGGCGATCTGGAACGCCTTGTCCAGAAGAAGATCAGCGAACTGGATTCCAAGCTGCGCAAGACCATCCGCGAGCAGCTTGACGCGGGCCTCGTGTCGCTGGATCTCCGCCTCCGCGAACACGTCGGCAACATCACCGGCTTCGCGGAAGAGCTGGAAAAGCTCGGCAAGAAGGACGACCTCCGCAACCCCGACGAAATCATGGCCGTCTACCGGCGCATGCGTGAAGTCGAAAAGCTGCTGGACGACTATACCGAACGCGCCGCGCGTTTCTACAGCACGCTGGAAACGTCCGCGGATCTGGCCGAACACGTCCGCATCATCATGGGCTACGAGTCCGAACTGCTGGCCCTGTCCGGCGATTCCCCCGAAGTGAAGGCGCGCCGCGCCGCCATCGAAAAGGAAATCGGCGATCAGGTCAGCTACGCCGCGCTCAATCCGGCGGTGCAGGAAACCCTGCGCCAGATCGCCGCGCTGCGTGAAGACGTGGGCGCCCGCTGCGGCCTCGCCAAGGAAATCGCCGCGCTGCGTTCCATCCCCGGCGAAATCGGCACGCTCATCCGTGCCCGCGGCCACAAGAACGGCCACGACCACTACGTGCAGACGCTATCTCAGGGGTTGGCCCTGTTCGCGATGGCCTTCTACGGCAAGCCCATCGTGTACCGTACCACCGACTTCAAGACCAACGAATACCGCAACCTGCTCGGCGGCAACCTCTTTGAGGATCACGAAGACAACCCGATGCTCGGTTATCGCGGCGTCTCCCGCGACATCCACGACTGGGAAATCGAATCCTTCAAGCTGGCCCGCTCGGCTTACGGCGCGTACAACCTCCAGCTTATGCTGCCCTTCGTGCGCACGCTGGAACAGGCCCGCGCCATGCGCAGCTACCTCGACACCGTGCACAACGTGCGTAGCGGCGAGGACGGGCTCAAGATCATCCTCATGTCCGAACTGCCCTCCAACGCCATTCTGGCGCGACAGTTCATTCAGGAATTCGACGGGTTCTCCATCGGCTCCAACGACATGACCCAGATGGTGCTGGCGACCGACCGCGACAACAGCTCGCTCTCCCACATCTACGACGAGGAAGACCCCGCCGTGGTCTGGGCGATTCTGGTGACCATCTTCTCCGGGCAGAAGTTCGGCAAAAAGGTGGGCTTCTGCGGTCAGGGCGTGGCGAACAGCGAAGTGCTGCGCGGCCTTGTGGCCATCAGCGGCATCACCTCCGCCTCCGTCGTGCCCGACACCTACTACCGGACCAAGCAGGACTTTGCGGCCGCCGAAGCCTTGAACATTTCGGCTTCCGGCCTCGGCAAGTGGCTTGCCGGACAGCATCAGGCCAAACTGGCCAAGCTGCTCGAAGCCGCCGGCAAGTCCGACGCGGCCAAGCTCGTCTCCGATCCGGTCAAAATCCGCGCTTGGTACGATGCGGAAACCGCCCGCCTGCACGGCGAACTCCGCGACAGCCTCGGCGGGAGCCGCGAAGCCGCTTCCCGCAAGGCCCTCAAGGCGTTCCGCGCGGCCTTCCACAAGCCGGTCATCTATGCCGCGTGGAATTGGAGCGAAACGGTCGAAGACGCCCTGCATCAGGCCGGTTTCGCCACCTTCGAGGAACAGGCCGCGGCGTTGGCCGAACAGCGCAAGAAGCTGGCATAACGTGAATACGCGCAGGGCGCTGCCCTGCACCTGCTGAGGCTCTGCCTCAGACTCCGCCGGGCTGCCGCCCGGACCTGCCCGGGGGGAGAGCCTCCCCCCGGACCCCGGCAGTTTCGGAAAAACGAACGTCGGGGGATGTTCCTCAGCCGGATCATCCCCCGACGGTTTTTGTTGAATGGTATTGCTGGAAACGGTAGGTAGAGCTGTCTCAAGAGGACATCCTCCGTTCTCCCCATGTCCACCCTCCGGCTGGAACGGATTCCCGTCGCGCAGCCCCCCACCAGTCAACATTTTTGCGGGTGGGGTTCGGGGGAGGGCATTTTTTTGAAAAATCGCCCTCCCCCGATCTTCTCATGCCCCTGCCCTTACCCCTTGCGGTACGCCGTCGCAAAGAAAATGCCGCCAAGTATCGCCGCCGAACTGAGAGCCACGCGCATGGTAATGGGCTCGTTGACGAACAATACGCCGCCGATGGCGGTGATCACGGGCACGCTCAATTGCACGACCGCCGCAGCGGTGAGCGTGAACCGAACCACGACCATATACCAGATCACATAGCCGCTGGCGGAAGCCAAGGCACCGGCCGCCAGAGCATACCAGATGCCGGGATTGTCGAAACCGACCTGCGAAGGCAGGCAAAGCATCATGAGCAGGGCGAACGGAACGGCTTTCACGAAGTTTCCGGCGGTCGACGCGGCAGGATCGCTGACCCCCTTGCCGCACAGGCAGTAAACGCCCCACGCCGCGCCGGATACGAAAATGATCAACGAACTGAAAAACGGCGGCGCGGTCAATCCCGGCAGCAGCAGAAAGACGAGACCGACCAGAGCGATGCCGATCCCGAGGCCCTGCTGCCTGCTTGGACGGTCGCCGGAGAAAAAGCCGAAACCAATCATGGTAGCCTGCACGGCCACCGCGATGATAAGCGTCCCCACGGCAGTGGGCAGTTCGACATAGGCCCACGAGAAGCACGCCATATATGTGAACAGGGACAATGCACCGGCCCAGTTCCCGGACTTGAACACGTTCTTGTGACGCACCAGCATGATCAGCCACAGCATCAGCGCGCCGGAAATGAGGCGGACAGCCGTATAGGTCACAGGTTCCATCTTGTATTCAAGCAGCGCCAAACGGCACAGGACGGAATTGCCGGCAAAAAGCGTCATGGAAAGCAACGTCAACAACGCCGTAGACATTGTACTGCTCATGGAACCTACCTTACAAAAAACGCGACCGGGAAAAGGCCGGAAAGAGGAAATTGGCTGGACGTAAAAAAACCCGCGCATGAAAGCGCGGTTGATCGAACATAGCATTGGCCCTGCGGGATGACAATACGCCGCCCCGGTGCGGCCGTCCGGGAAAATCAGTTGACCGGCGCTCCGTTCTTGGTACATCTTCCTGAGGGAAAAACGAACTTTCACAGGCAGGTCAGCAATGGATACCACGGATACGCTTCTGGGAGAGAAACCGGCCTTTGTCCTCGTACCCGGCTCATGGTGCGGGGCATGGTGTTGGAAACCGGTGGCGGACAGGCTCCGCAACGCCGGGCACACGGTCTTTCCCATGAGCCTTACAGGGCTTGCCGAGCGCTCCCATCTCCTTTCCGAACGGATTACGCTGGAAACCCACGTCATGGACGTGGTCAACCTGATCAAATACAATGACCTGCGCAACGTCGTGCTTGTCGGGCACAGCTATGCGGGGATCGTCCTGACGGTGGTCGCCGAACGCATTCCGCAATGCCTCCGCCACCTCGTCTATCTCGACGCGATGGTCCCCAAACCCG
>USCL01000314.1 GCA_900553145.1 uncultured Desulfovibrio sp. | reverse complement strand
GAGGGGGAAACTTTCTGGAGAAAGTTTCCCCCTCCCTTCCCCCGCAAATCTCTTACCCCCCTCGCGCCATGAAAGTGTCCACAACGTCGCCTTTCTTCTCCGTAGCGCTGCTGGTGGTATCGATGCTGTCGATCCAGTGCAGCGCGTCGCTCGCCAAAACCGTCTTCCCGATCATCGGCCCCGAGGCGACGACGGCACTGCGACTTTCGTTCGCGGCGCTGGTCCTGCTTCCGGTAATGCGCCCGTGGCGGGCGAAACTCACCCGCAGGCAGTGGCTGCCCATCATCCTCTACGGCCTGTCCACGGGCATCATGAACATGTGCTTCTATCAGGCCATCAGCCGCATCCCGCTGGGCGTCGGCGTGGCGCTGGAATTTACCGGGCCGCTGGCGATCGCCATGCTCGGCTCGCGCCGCCTCATCGACTTCCTGTGGATCGCGCTGGCGGTGGGGGGGCTGATCCTGCTGTTGCCCATTCACGAATTTTCCGGCAATCTCGATCCCGTCGGCGTGGCTTTCGCGCTCGGCGCCGGGTTCTGCTGGGCCATGTACATCTTTTTCGGCAAACGGGCCGGAAACGCCGGGGGCGGCGCGTCCGTGGCCCTCGGCATGATCGTCGGGGCCTGCGCCATCCTGCCTTTCGGCATCGCCTCGGCGGGAACGGCCATGTTCTCCATGTCCGTGCTGCCGCTGGCCCTGCTGCTCGGCATCTTTTCCTCGGCTTTCCCCTACGGGCTGGAAATCGTCGCCCTCAAGCAGCTCCCCGCGCAGACGTTCGGCATCCTGATGAGCATGGAGCCCGTCCTCGCCGCGCTGTCGGGCATCATTTTCCTCGGAGAGCAGCTCACGCCGGCGCAATGGCTGGCTTTGGCCTGCATTATCGTAGCCTCCATCGGCGCTACTTTGACTATCCGCCGCCGGGCCTGACGCGGCGCGCATCTTCAGGAGAAGGCCCATGAATCTTCCCCGAAAACAGGCCGCCGTGGTCCGGTCCGCCCTTGAACAGTGGCTGGCATCCGGCCTTCTGGACCAAGAAACCGGCAAGCGGCTTCTTGAGGATCTGACGCCCCTGCCCTTCGACTGGCACAGGCTCGGGCGCTATGCCCTGTGGGGCGCTCTGGCGTGCATCCTTATCGGCGTGGCCGCCCTGCTCGGCGACGAACTGTTCCTTGCGTTCATCAGCCGCCTTTTCGTCATGACGGAGCTGGGCCGCTGCCTGTTCCTGCTCCTCGTGGCGGCGGGGCTGTTCTTCTGGGGTGCGAGACGCCGCAGCCGCGCCCCCCAGAAACGACTGACCAACGAAGGGCTGTTCTTCCTCGGCGTCCTCGCGATTGCGGGTTCGCTCGCCTCGCTCGCCACATGGCTCTACGAGTACGGCGGGGAGGGTATCGGCTTCTTAAACATATCCAGCCTGTTCCTGCTTGCCGCAGCCGTGTACGGCGCGCTCGGGCTGCTGCTCGACTCTCGGCTGATCTGGGTCTTCGCCCTGCTTTCGTTTGGAAGCTGGCTCGGGGCCGAAACCGGGTATCGCTCGGGATGGGGAGCCTATTACATGGGGATGAACTACCCCATGCGCTTCGTCTTGCTGGGGCTGCTCCTGTGCGGGCTCTCCATGTTGCTCAAACGGAATGACCGCTGGCCGCGCCTCGCGGACTTCGAGCGCAGCACCCTTTCCGTGGGCCTGCTCTATCTGTTCATCAGCCTGTGGATACTTTCCATCTTCGGCGACTACGGCGACATGACCTCATGGTACCAGGCCCGCCATATGGAATTGTTCCACTGGTCCCTGCTTTTCGGGGCGGCGTCCTGCGCCGCCATATGGCTCGGCGTAAAGTACGACGACACCATGCTGCGTGGATACGGGCTTGTCTTTTTGGGCCTGAACCTCTACACACGCTTCTTTGAATGGTTCTGGGACAGCCTGAATAAGGGGCTGTTTTTCATCATCGTCGGCCTCAGCCTCTGGGCCCTCGGCGCCCATGCCGAGCGCCTCTGGAATCTGGGAAAAAAGCCATCATCCCCAAAGGATGCCTGACATCATGAGCATGATCACTCTGTTTTCCGCCTTGATGGGCCTGTACGTCATCGTCCGGCTCATCCTGCCCACCGGCATGAACTGGTTCCTCAAACTCTTCCTCAGCCTCTTCGCATTCGCCTGCGCCGAAAAGCTGTTCCTGACCAAACTCATCTACGGCACGATGGGCGCGTTCATGCCCGAACCCGTGCAGCTCGTTTCCAGCTACCTCCATTCCGCCGTGACCATCCTGTTCCTGCTGCTCGTGGTACGGGACGTGCTCCTGCTCCTCACGTGGCCCATCCGCCGCTCCACGGGGCGGCAGCGGAAGATCTTCTACGGGCACAAAGAAAAGAAGCCCGCATCGGGATTATTGGCCTTCACGCTGACGTTGCTCGCGCTGGCCCTGTCCGGCTACGGCATGCGGGAAGCGTTGCGGGTCCCCTCCGTGCATGAAGTCCGCATACAGGTCCCCGGCCTGCCGGAAGCGTTGAACGGGTTCCGCATCGCGCAGCTTTCGGATCTCCACATCGGCCCCACGTTTGGAAAAGGATGGCTGGCGGACGTAGTAGCCCGCACGGATTCGCTCAACCCCGACCTCATCGTCATCACCGGCGACGTGGTGGACGGCTCCCCGTCGCGCCTCGCGGACGACGTGGCTCCTCTGGCCGACCTCAAAGCCCAATACGGCGTCATCATGACCCCGGGCAACCACGAATACTATTCCGGGCTCCAGCAATGGCTGCCCGTCTTCCAGCGTCTCGGCATGCGCGTGCTCATGAACGAAAACACGCAGATCCGGGTCAACGGCACGCCGCTGGCCATCGCCGGGGTGACGGACACGGCCGCCCTCAACTGGGGGCTGGAAGGCCCCGATCCCGAAAAGGCGCTTGCCGGGCTCTCCAAGGACATCACCAAGCTCATGCTCTCACACCGGCCTTCGCTCGCGCCGGAAAGCGCCAAGGCCGGAGCCTCGCTTCAGCTTTCCGGGCACACGCACGGCGGGCTCATCCTGCCCATCACGCCCCTTATCGCGGCCTTCAACGGCGGCTATGTCAGCGGGCCCTATACCGTGGACGGGATGCCGATGTATGTCAGCAAAGGATCCGGCCTGTGGGGCGGCATACCGCTGCGCCTGTTCGTGCCTTCGGAAATCACGCTCATTACCCTCACAGGGACGGGATTTGACGCAAACTGACGTTTTATGAAGGGAGAGGAGGCATCCCTTCGCCTCCGCAAAAATCGCTTTTTTGCATTCTCTCATAGATAAACCCTGCCCTCTCGTTGACACCGCAGGATCGGCAGTGCTACCATTCTCGCTTATAAATCAACGATTACCGGGCAGGTAAAAAACGATGACCGATGACGCGCTTACTTCAAGGGCAAACGTTGTCCTGCATCTGGACAACGGATCCGAGATGCAGTTTTCCGGGCGTCCCTTCGCCGGGGGTTCGTGGTTTGACGACGAAACCGGCGAATTAACACGTCAGAAGCTTTATTCCACGGAATCCGGCGAGCATGTCTATTCCATCGTGACGGGCAAGGGGCAGCAACGCAGCCGCCGGGCCTATCGCGTTTCCCTGCACGGCGAGGCTTGCACCATCAACGACGGGCGTACCGAGATGACCCTTGATCTCGAAATGCTCATGCTCGCCGTCCGGGCCCTCTCCGGCCTCGAAAAAGACGACGCCCCCACCCTCGACATGGTCGAGGAGACCCTCCGCGCCGCCAATTGCTAAAAGATTGGGGAGGGGGAAGGGCCCCTTTTGGAAAAGGGGCCCTTCCC
>USCL01000313.1 GCA_900553145.1 uncultured Desulfovibrio sp. | reverse complement strand
AACAGGAGCCGGGCTTCAGGGGAGACGATTGACGCCTCTTCCGCCAAGGGCGGAGCGAGTTCCGCGAGGGGAGGGATTTGCCCGAGGCTGCGGGGATGCTTCACCGTGGTGAGGGTAACGGCGTCGAGCCCCATTTCCCGCATGGCCCGGATGCCATCCAGCCCGGCAATGGCCCCGGACGGCACATGCACCGACGCACGGGCCGTCTCCACATCGTGCAGCAGCTCGGGATCAAGCGCGAATCCGCCGACGCTCAAAGGCACGACGTCCTTCCCGGCGGCGAGGCATGCCCGCACGATGTCCGGCATGGCGGCGGCGCTGGCCGCCTCCACAAGCACGTCACACGATTCGATGAGCTGCTGTAAAGCCAGCACGGGGACTTCTCCAAGTTCCCGTGCGAGCGCCTCAGCGTGTGCGCTGGTGCGCGAGAAAAAACCGCCGAGCCGGTAGGACGGCAGCTGTTCGCGGACATGCAGGGCGATGAGCCGCCCCATTGCGCCGCATCCGATGATCCCGAGAATCGTTGGCCGCATCGCTTTCTCCAAAAGGTCTGTACGGAGCATAGCCGAAAACCGTTTTATTGTCGACAATAATTGGTCGACTAAAATAAGCCGACGAGTATTTCCCCGCAGCCGCCCTGCAAAAAGGTTTCCATCCCCACAGGCTGCGCGTTTCCTACGCAAAACCCCCGGAGGGCCGGGGGTTTTGCCATGAGGGAGACGGTATCCGGGAGGGAGGTTAGAGGACGGCGATGGCTTCGATTTCCACGCGCGCGCCCTTGGGCAGGGCGGCGACGGCGACGCAGGAACGGGCCGGGGCATCGGCTCCGAAAGTGTCGCTGTACACGCTGTTCACAGCCTGGAAATCAGCCATATCCACGATGAACACGGTCACTTTGGTCACATCGGCGGGCGTGGCTCCGGCTTCCGCGAGGACGGCCTTCATGTTGGCGAGGGCCTGCGCGGTCTGCTCCTTCACATCATTGGAAACGAGCTCGCCCGTGGCGGGGACCATGCCGATCTGGCCGGAGAGGTAAAGGGTATCGCCTTTGCGGGTGGCCTGTGAGTAGGGGCCGATGGCGGCGGGAGCCTTGGGGGTGGAAATCACGGTCTTCATGGTTTTATCCTTTCCTGAGCGCTAGTTCGCCCACTTGAAGGTGAACACCTGCTCAACGTCGGGATGCAGGCTCAGATGGACCGGGCAGGTATGGGCGGCGCGCTCGATCATTGTTTTCTGCTTGTCGGTGTATTCGCGGTCAGGCATGATGAAGGTCACTTCGATCTTGCCGATGCGGCGCGGGCTGGCGCTCATGGTCTTGGCGACTTCGATTTCCGTGCCCACGACGTCCACATCGTGCATCTTGCCGTAAATGCCGATGATCGTCATGGCGCAGGACGCGAGGGCGGTGACGCAGAGGTCGGTGGGCGAGAAAGCTTCGCCCTTGCCGTTGTTGTCCACGGGGGCGTCGCTCACCAGTTTGGTCCCGCTCGCGACGTGGGTGCATTCGACGCGCAGATCGCCAAGGTATTTCGCTGTAACTGTAGCCATGTGGTTCTCCTTTGTCGTCAGGGTTGATCTTGCCGTTGAAGGCACAATACCCCGGACACCGGTTATGGTCAACAGTATACCGTCGACTTATTTTGCGCGCGGATCAATACCGGTCCCATGCGTGCATGGCCCTTCACGCCATCGCACGGTTTTCGCGGCGTCCCGCCCATGCTGAAAGGAAAAACAAGACGCCCTATCCGTACCCCAAAGGATATGTTCCCCCGTTTTCCCCGGGTGAAAACCGGCCTTCCTCCGCCCTCCATGCCAGCGGCAAACCGCCCCCGCCCCGAAACCCGGCTTGCCTTGATAATCCCGAGTGTGGAATACTGATTACGGTTTTTGCCTGTAGCCGGCCCGAGGCGATATCCGGTAATCGGCTACGCGAAACGTGAACGGGGGACAGCAATGGATGCAGCATCACCGGCACTCACGCCGGAACAGCGTTCTTTCCTTGAAGATCTCTTTAAGGACGACGCCGTATTTGAAGAGGGCGCCCTGCGGGTGTACGCCTCGGACGCCAGCCTGAGGAGAGGGCCCGTGCTGGCAATGGTGCGGCCCCGCACGGCCGAGCAGGTGCAGGAGCTGCTGCGCTGGGCCGACGCCGAGCGCGTCCCCATCCATCCACGCGGACGCGGGACCAGCCTTTCCGGCGGCTGCGTGCCCACCAGGGCTGGCGTCGTGGTATCCATGCTCGGCATGGACCGCATCCTTGAGATTTCCGAGGACGATTTCGTGGCCACCGTCGAACCGGGCGCCAATACGCTCCAGTTTCAGCAGGCCTGCGAGCGCAAAGGCCTGTTCTATCCCCCTGATCCCGCCAGCGGCAAGGCCACGTCGGTAGGCGGCAACGTCATGACTTGCGCCGGAGGCCTGCGCGCCGTCAAGTACGGGGTCACGCGGGATTATGTGCTCGGGATGGACGTAGCCCTTCCCGGGGGAAAACGGCTCAAGCTTGGCGGCAAAACCCACAAGGACGTGATTGGGCTGGATCTTTCGCGCCTGTTCGTGGGTAGCGAAGGCACTCTCGGCATCGTGACCAAACTGTACCTGAAACTCCTGCCGAAGCCGGAAGCCTCGGCCTCCGTCCTTGTGGGCTATCCGTCGCTCGACGCGGCGCTGTCCTCCATGGGCAATGTCTTTGCCGCGGGCATACTGCCTTGCGCCGTGGAATTCATGAATGAAACCGTGCTGGAAATCCTGACGAAGACCGGAGACGTCCCATGGCCGGAGACGGTCAAGTCGCTCCTGCTGTTTCAGGTGGACGGCAGCCGCGAAACCGTGCCGCTGGAGAACGCCCGCCTTGCCGCCCGGCTTGGGGACGCCCTGTGGAGCATGCAGGGCGTGGGTGAGGACGAGGACAAGCTGTGGGCATACCGCCGCCGGGTCAGCTCGTCATCCTACGTGCTCGGGCCCGACCGCATCGGCGGCGACATGGCCGTGCCGCGCGGGTCGCTGCTCAAGGCCATACGGCGTTTTGAGGCCATCGCCGCCAGCCACGGCAAACGGCTCATCGGATTCGGCCATGCCGGGGATGGCAATATCCACGCCAACCTGCATTATGACGCTTCCGATCCCGACGACGCCCGGCGGACTCTGGCCGCCCATCATGAGCTTGACGCCGCTGTCCTTGAGTTCGGCGGGAGCCTTTCCGGCGAACACGGAGGCGGCTGCCTCAAGGATGTCGGCAGCCAGATCGGCCCGGACGAGCTTGAAGCCATGCACGCGCTCCGCCGCCTGTTCGATCCCAATGGCATCTTGAATCCGGGCAAAGGCTATTGAGCCACGGGGCGGCGGAAGCGCCGGTTCTTCCAAGGGCTCTGGGCATACCCGGCAGGCGTATGGGGGAAGCCCCATCCGCAAGGCTTCCGTAAGGGAAGCAAAGCCCACCCCCGCGTTCCGTATCCGTCCCGTGCCGTGCGGCGCGGATTGGCGCATCCATAAGCATTGCAGATGATTTTTGAGCACAGGGCAAGGATCCAATTATGAAACGGGGATGTACACAGTGCGGTGATTGTCTGAATGTCTGTCCCGTCTTCTCGCTTTACAGCAGGGAGGAATACTCCCCCAAAGCCAAACGGCTGCTCATGGAGCCATTGGACGGATGGGGAACGGAAGAGGCGTCCCTGCCGTGGGAAACCGTCCGCAAGCTGTCCCGGCTGTGCGCGGGCTGTGGGCGGTGCGGACGCCAGTGCGCCCGCAAGCTGTCCACCAGCGATCTGCTGGCCGACGTACGTTCGCGCACCCCCCATTGGA
>USCL01000312.1 GCA_900553145.1 uncultured Desulfovibrio sp. | reverse complement strand
GGGTCTGATCGGTGCTGTTCCGGTTTCCGGCGAGGAGCGCTACACGCTCGACCGCTTTGTCATCAACTCTGGCAACACCATTACCTCCACCGCTGTTATCCGCGTCAAGAAGGGCGACGAGATGTTTGAGCGCGCTGCCGCTTCCGACGGCCCGATCAACGCATCGTTCCATGCAATCGACAAGATCATCGGCAAGGAAATCGTTCTGGAGGACTACTCGCTGCGCGCACTGACCGACGGCGAGGACGCACAGAGCGAGGCTATTGTCAAGATCCGCGTAGACGGCAGCAACGAGGTTGTTACCGGCCGCGGCGTATCGGTTGACGTTATGGAGGCGTCCATCAAGGCGTACATCAACGGCATTAACAAGTATTTTAACGACTAATTCAGCAGGAGGAACGCTGTTGTGGGTATGACAATGACGCAGAAGATCCTCGCGAAGCATGCGGGTCTGGAAAGCGTAACGGCAGGTCAGCTGATCGAGGCAAACGTAGATCTCACGCTGGCAAACGATATCACCGGTCCGGTTGCCATCCGAGAGATGGAGAAGGCGGGCTTCGATAAGGTGTTCGACAACACTAAGATCGCGCTCGTAATGGACCACTTTGCACCGAACAAGGATATTAAGTCCGCTGAGCAGTGCCTCGAGTGCCGCGAGTTCTCTAAAAAGTACAACATCGTAAACTTCTTCGACGTTGGCGCAATGGGTATCGAGCACGCGTTGCTGCCGGAAAAAGGTCTGACCGCTCCCGGTGAGCTCATTATCGGCGCGGACAGCCACACCTGCACCTACGGCGGCCTCGGCGCGTTCGCCACCGGCCTCGGCTCCACCGACGTCGCCGCGGGCATGGCGCTCGGCAGGCTGTGGTTCAAGGTGCCCCCGACCATCCGTGTGGAATTTGAAGGCAAGATGCCCAAGTGGCTGCGCGGCAAGGACCTGATCCTGCGCCTCATCGGCGACATCGGCGTGGACGGCGCGCTGTACAAGGCGCTGGAATTCGGCGGCGGAGCCGTCTCCGATCTCGATGTGGAGGCCCGCCTCTGCATCTCCAACATGGCCATCGAAGCGGGCGGCAAGTGCGGCCTGTTCCCGTCCGACGAGAAGACCCTTGCCTACTGCCGGGATCACAACAATCCCGACGCGAAACTCATTGCGCCCGATGCCGGCGCGACGTATGAAAGAATCGTGCGCATCGATGTGAGCAAGATGGAACCGCAGGTCGCCTGCCCGCACCTGCCCGAAAACACCAAGCCCGTTTCCGAAGTGAAGGACGTGACCGTCAATCAGGTGGTCATCGGCTCCTGCACCAACGGCCGCATCTCCGACATGCGCGACGCCGCCGAAGTGCTCAAGGGCCGCAAGGTCGCCAAGGGCGTGCGCTGCATCGTCCTGCCCGCGACGCCCACGATCTGGCGTCAGGCCATGAAGGAAGGGCTGTTCGACATCTTTACCGATGCCGGGTGCATCGTCGGCCCGCCCACCTGCGGCCCCTGCCTTGGCGGCCACATGGGCATCCTCGGCGACGGCGAACGCTGCATCGCCACCACCAACCGCAACTTCCGCGGCCGCATGGGCAGCCTCGAAGCCGAAGTGTATCTTGCCAGCCCCTGTACGGCTGCGGCTTCCGCCGTCACCGGCGTGATCACCAGCCCCGAAAAGTTGTAATGCCTTCCGGTCGGGTTGCCCTTCGGGGCGGCCCGGAGTGCGAGGCGCACCGGTGCGATCCCTTCCGGACGCCTCGGTTCCGCCGCATCCTTTCGGGACGCGCGGACCCCGTGGATTTTCTAGCGTGAGTACTACAGGAGAAACATATGCCTTTCACTGGTGTATCGCATAAAGTCGGCGAACATATCGATACCGACGCCATCATCCCGGCCCGTTTCCTTGTGACGACCGATCCCAAGAAGCTCGGCGAAAACTGCATGGAAGGCCTTGAGCACGGCTGGGTCAAGCGCGTGCAGGTGGGCGATATCCTTGTGGCCGAGCGCAACTTCGGTTGCGGCTCTTCCCGCGAGCACGCCCCCATCGCCATCCTCGGCGCGGGCATGAAGGCCGTCATCGCGCACAGCTTTGCCCGTATCTTCTACCGCAACGCCTTCAACATGGGCCTGCTGCTGCTGGAAATCGGCGACGACGTGAACAGGATCAAGGACGGCGACAAGCTCGAAGTCAGCCCCGAAGAGGGCGTGATCAAGAACCTGACCACCGGCGAGACCATTAAGGTTCCCGCGCTGTCCCCCGTCATGCAGAATCTCATCGACAAGGGCGGCCTCGTGAACTACGTCCGCGAGGAGATCGAGGCTGAGAAGAAGTAAGTGAATGAATTGGGGAGGGGGAACCTTTCTGAAGAAAGGTTCCCTCTCCCCTCCCCAAACCCCTCCTCTCTCCCAAGGCTTTCGCGTTTATCGAATCCCTGTTGCCGGTTTTCCCGGTTGAGGAAGAAAACCCGCCCGAACGATGTCTGTTCGGGCGGGTTTTCTTGTATGAGCGGGGATTGTTGCGCGGTTTGATGTTGGGATGGACGGGGGGCGGGTGCCGCAAGGAAGCCGCTATGAGTCGGGGTGGTTCTTGCCGTATGTTTTTTTGCTGTCGGAAAGGTCGGGGGATGGGCGCGGAGGAGAAAAGCGGAACCGCCCTTGGGAGCCGCATTTTTTCAGGGCCGCCTTATTCCCAGAAGTCTTTCAGCATCCTGTAGAGCACATGCCGGTGGAGCGGGCGATCCGGGGGCAGGGCGGGATGGTCGAAATCCTCGGCGGGATTGCGGAGCATCCCCAGCCGCCGCATGAGGCCTTGCGACGGCTGGTTGCTTTCCGTGGTGAAGGCGACGACCTCGGGGAGGTTCAAAAACTTGAAGGCGTAGTCCATCACGCTGCGGGCGGCTTCGATGGCGTAGCCCTTGCCCCAGTATTCGGGCAGGAACCGCCAGCCGATTTCCACGCAGGGCGTGAACGGCGCGTCAAAGGATACCCGGGCGAGGCCCGTAAACCCGGCGAAGGTTCCGGCGGTATCCTCCACGGCCCAGAACGTGAAGCCGTGCTCCTCCTGATGTGCCCGGATTCGGGCCAGAAGGGCGTCGCTCCCGGCTTCGGAGAGCGTGGACGGGAAGAACTCCATGACGCGGGGATCGGCGTTCATACGGCGGAAGGCGCCGCGATCCGCGTCGGTCCAGAGGCGGAGGCGAAGGCGTCCCGTAGCGCGGGGGAGTGCGTGCTGGGCTGGCGCAGGGTTCATGCTTTGAGCGCTTCCTCTTCGCCGGGGGCGTATTTGCCCATGAGCGAGTCGATGTCGATGCGGATGATGGCGACCCGGTTGATCATGGAATCGGGGGCGGGGCGCGGGCACAGCGACTTGTAGCGCACGGTGATGGCGTCGAGCGCGGCGCGCTTTTCCTCCTTGTCCTCGACGACGGACGCCGTCCCGGTCCCGCAAACGCTGCGGAAGGTGGTCGTGGCCTTCTCCCGGATGATGCGGACATCCACATAGGCGGTGAAGCCCACGCGCGGGTTCTTGCGGAGCAACGCCATTTTCTTTCCGGTAAACGCGGTGTGGATGTACAGCGCGTCGCCCCGCAGGACGAAATTCACCGGGAAGGCGTATGGCGCGCCGTCGCCGTCGTTCAGGGCAACCACCATGTCGTCGGCGTCGTTCAGCACGCCGTCGATGAAGCCGCGATCGTCGCGGAACCTGTCTTTCATTCCCATTGCTTCGCTCCTTGCAAAGAAAAACAGCGCCGGGAAAGACGCTGCCTTGCCCTCTCCCCCTTACGAAAGCCTTGAGAAAGGATGGGGAGGGGTTTGGGGATGGGCG
>USCL01000311.1 GCA_900553145.1 uncultured Desulfovibrio sp. | reverse complement strand
GGGCCATGCCGCCCTTTTCCATGAGCGCGCCCGCGAAGATGAAGCCCACCACGGCGAGCAGCGGGAACATGTCCATCACCTTGAGCATGTCGAGGGCGACGATGCGCATGGGGATGTTGGTGAGGATCAGCGCGAGCGTCGAGGCCACGCCGAGCGACACGAAGATGGGGCAGCCCACGACGAGGCAGAAGGCCATGACGATCCAAAGAACGGTATCGGCGGACATGGATTTATACCTCCTCCTGCTGGCCGAGGATGGAAACGCCGCCCCGGAAATGCCGGTACCACCGCTGGAGGATGCGGAAGCTCTGGAGCGTGAAGGCGGCGGGAACGGCGAAATACACATAGCGCAAATCAAGGAGCATGCTGCCCGAAACCATAGGACGGGTGGACATGTTGTCGATGAGGAGCGACCCCTGATAGATCACGGTGGCGTTGAACCCGAGCCAGAGCACGTCCGCCAGCATGAGCAGGCCGACGCGCATGGGCGCGGGGAGCTTCTGGGTGTGCGCGGTCACCCGGATGTGCGCGCCCTTGCCAGCTACGAGGCTCGCCGCAAAGTAGACGAGATACAGGAAAGAGAAGCGGCACAGTTCTTCCGAAAACGTGAGCCCGTGCCCGAACGCGAACCGGACGACGACTTGCGCCATGAGCATGATCATGATCCCGACGAGCAGGATGCCGCAAAGCGCGTCTTCAAAGTGAACATCGAGCCATGCAAGCAGGTTCTTCATAGCGGAACTCCTGAGGAGGAGCGGCCCGGAGGCCGCCCCGTCAAACCGTAGGCTTATCTGGGAAGCTGGCGCCCCAGCGTCTTCATGAACGCCTCAACGATTTCGAGGTTCTTGATCTGGGGGTAGAACTGGGGCCAGATGCTGACGGCCCGGCTCATCCATTCGTCCTCGTCCGCGGGCACGCCGCAGAAGACCATGCCCTTTTCCTTCAGGAATTCGCGGGAAGCGCTTTCCTGCCTGTCGAGCAGAGCGCGCATTTCGACGGTGGTTTCGCGCCCGGCCTCGACGATGGCCTGCTGCACGTCGGCGGGAAGCGAGCGCAGCCAATCCACGTTCACGACCACGGGGCCGGTCCACAGCTTGTAGTGGGGCTCGGTGATGTACTTCTGCACTTCATAGAAACGGTTGGTGGCGATGGACACCAGCGGGTTGTCCTGACCGTCGACGACCTTCTGCTGCAAGGCGTTGAAGGTTTCGTCCATGGCCATGGGGACCGGGTCCGTGCCCCATGCGCGGTACACGCCGATCATGATCGGGTTGTTGGGGGTACGGATCTTGACCGGGGCGAGATCGGCCAGCTTGGCGATGGGCTGCTTGCTGTTGGTGATGAAGCGGAAGCCCTGCGAATGCCACGCGATGGCGATGGTGCCGCTTTCGGCTTCCATGCGCTTGTTGATGAGATCCCAGTTCTGGTCGACGCAATCGTCGAATTCCTTGACGCTCTTGAAGATGTAGGGAAGGTCGAACGCGCCGAGGGAGGGGGCGAAGATGGAGGCGTTGTTCACCGCAAGCACGGTCATCTGGAGGATGCCCTGCTGGACGTCCTGGAAGCTGCGCTCTTCGCTGCCGATCTGCCCGGCGGGGAATTCCTGAATCTCGATGCGGTCGGCCCCGAGCTTCTTGACCAGCTTGTCGCTCATCTTGGTGACGAGCGCGTGATAGGGGTCCATGTCCGAAGGCGTGTTGCTGTGTGCGAAACGGATGACAATCTTGTCCGCCGCATTCGCGGGGGCGGGCGCGGCCCAGATCAGGCCCGCGCAGACGAGGGACAGAAGGGTGAAAAGACCTTTGCGCATATGAAACTCTCCGGTTTAAGGGTGGCGCCGTCACGTTCCGGAAGGAACAATCCGGCGGGCAAACGGGGTCGCCGTCACCAGTCCGAGAAGCAATACTGCGTCTATTCTGTTTCATTTCATCTCCGAAACGCCGTTTTGTGTCAACACATTTTCAAAAAATGTACAAAAAAATACAGCATCCGTTCAAACATAACGGATGCTGTATTTTATAATTGTTTTATTTCAACGTGTTAACGGAATATAGATTCTTTTCCAAAAATATTGATCGTCATATAGTTGTAAAATTTATTCCATCAGCAGGCGATCAGCTCCACCCCCGCGGCCTGCGAGACTTCCTCCAGCCGGGGCGGGACGGGGTTGTTGGTGAACAGCACGTCCACGGACTTGAGCGGGGCCACCCTCACCACGGCCTTCCGCCCGAACTTGGAACGGCTTGCCGCGAGCAACACTTTGTTTGCATTACGCATCATGGACTGGGCCACGCTCACGTCCGCCGTGTGGTAATCAAGCAGATGGCCGTCCGCCTCGCTGAGGCCGCCGGTGCTCGTGATCACATAATCGCATTGAAAACCGTTGACGAACTCGATTGTGCTTTCTCCCACAAGCCCGTTGCTGCTCTTGCGCATATACCCCGAGGCGAGGACCACCTCAAAATCGGTCTTCTTGTTCAGCGTAAGTGCCGCCACCACGTTGTTGGTGATGACCATGAGCCCGGAACGCTCAAGCAGCGCATAGGCGATGACCTCCACGGTCGTCCCGAGCGTCAGGAAAATGGAGCTGTTGTCGGGGATATACTCCGCGATCGTCCGGGCGATGCGCTCCTTGTCCTTGAAATCCTCGACCTGCCGGGCGTCGTAGGTGCTGTTCAGGATGGTGGTGCGGCAGCTCGCCCCGCCCGGCCTGCGTTCCAGCATCCCCGTCCTGTCCAGTTCGGAAATGTCCCGCCTGATGGTCTGCGAGGAAACCCCAAGCTCCTCGGCCAGCGACTCGATGGAGACATAGCCTTGCCGCATCACGGCGTAGAGAATGGCCTGATGCCGATTTTCCTGCTTCATGCAATCCTTCCTTCATGCAAACCGGCGGTTCCGCCGGACAGCCGGACCACGCGCGTCCATGCCGCATCCTCGATGACAAAGTCCGGCCCGGTTTCGAGCAGCGCCTCGCGCCGCCCATAGCCGTACAGGGCCGCCGCCGTGGCCATGCCCGCTTCGCGGCCCCCCAGCATGTCGAACGCCGAATCCCCGACCATGATCGCCGCCTCCGGCTCCACGCCGTGGCGCCCCATGAGCAGGGCCAGCATCCCGGCCTTGGAAAGCCGCCGCCCCGGCACCGAATCGCTGCACGCGAACCCGGTCAGGAACGACAGAAGGCCCCGCGCGTCGAGCAGACGGCGGGTCACGTCCTCCGGCTTGTTGGTCGCCACGAACAACCGGCAGCCCCGCCCCGACAGCCGCCCGAACAGCGGCGGTATGCCGGGAAACGCCGGGCTTTCGTCAAAGGGGCAGGCGCGGTAGCGCGCCCGGTAGATGCGGACGATGCGATCCAGCCCGGCGGGGGCCAGATCCGGGCAGATCCCGCGGATGATGTCTTCCAGAAGCGGCCCGATGCGCCCCTTGTCCAATTCGGGCACGGAGAGGCCCTCCTCCCGCAGCACGCCGCCGAGCAGCCGCAGGATGTCGGGCGCGCTGTCCACCAGCGTCCCGTCAAGATCAAAAAACCAGTCGGCGTAGCGTTCCGTTCCACATCCCGTCATGGGGCCTCCTTTGTGTTGCGGTGAGCGGCAAAGCCGCTTCGGCAGAATAGACGCAGCACGCTCGGAAGCAGGGACGCAAGCGCAGGTACCAGCCAGCATATGGCTTTGTTTCTTATGTATCCCGTTGGCGGTTGTCAATCGCCGCTTGGCGGAGGGTCTGTTGAAATGCGCCCGGAGGCAAGGGAGCAGCAGCCCCTTGCCCCGAGGGGCACGGTCGCCGTATCCCGGCATCGGCATCTGAGCGGCCCTTGCCCCGGAGG
>USCL01000310.1 GCA_900553145.1 uncultured Desulfovibrio sp. | reverse complement strand
GCTGGCCTCGGCGCTGGACCGCTTCGAGCGGGAATACCTGCTGGAAACGCTCCGCCGCAACGACTGGAAGCGCGCGGAAACGGCGGACATCCTCGGCATCGACCGCCGCACCCTGTTCCGCAAGATCAAGCAGTTCGATCTGGAGGACGAGGAAGGCAAATAGCCTTCGCTACCATGTCTTGAAGGGGCGGCTCGCCAGCGCGGAATTGGCATAGCGGCGGTCGCCCGTCACTTCTTCCCCGATCCACCCGGGGCGTTCGAAGGCTTGCCCTTCGTCCGGCAGTTCGATTTCGGCGACGACAAGCCCCGCGTTGTCCCCAAGGAACTCGTCGACTTCCCAGATAAAGCCCTGATGGGGGATTTTGTAGCGGATCTTGTCGATGAGGGCCGGCTGCGCCAGCGTGTCCAGCATCCTGTCGGCGTCTTCGCGCGGGATTTCGTACTCGAACTCCTCACGGGAAAAGCCCCGCGTCGGCCCCTTGATGGTCAAAACGCCCCGCGCGCCTTCCGTGCGCACGCGCACCGTGCACGGGTGCGTCTGAAGATACCCCTGCCGGAACCGCACGCCTTCGGCGAGCCCCCTCCACGCTTCGCTTTTGACAAGGAACTTCCGCTCGATTTCCACATTCATGTCACCCTCCGCTGCGGCCTGAAGCCGTATGCTTTCCCTCTACCGCGTTTCGGCCCCGGCGTACAGGCGGCGCCCCGGCGGGCATTCCTTCCCCCCGGCCCGCGCGGGTTTCCGTGTGGGACAGGGAACGGCAGCGTATAACATCAGATCCCTCCCCGGCCCATGCGGGCTTCCGGGGATGGCCGTGCCGCCTGCGCCTTGGCCGCCCCCACCCTCCCGGGGGTTCCCAACAGCACAGGGGGCACCGGATGCCGTGCCCTTCCCCGGCCGCACGGGCTCCTCCGCAACAGGGGGGCCACGCGGCGTTTTTCCGGCATCCGGGATCGGCCCGGCGGGGCTTTTCGCCCAAAGCGGCCCTCCCCGTTCCGGGGTGACGTTTTTACAGATGCTTGCGTAACAAGGCGAAACGGTGTACAGACAGCGATTCCGTCATTGTCGACGCGCCCCTTTTTCCGGCCTGCCCTTCCGGTCTCGTCCGGCCAATCTCCATGAGGATACCTTCTTGAAAGATCTCGCCCGTAACGAAAAACTTCGTAATATCGCCATCATTGCTCACGTTGACCACGGCAAGACCACGCTTGTGGACGCCCTTTTCCGCCAGAGCGGGATTTTCCGAAGTGATCAGCAGGTCGACGATCGCGTCATGGACAGCATGGATCTGGAACGGGAACGCGGCATCACCATCGCCGCCAAGAACTGCGCCGTGAGCTGGAACGGCGTGAAGATCAACATCATCGACACCCCCGGCCACGCCGACTTCGGCGGCGAGGTCGAACGCGCCCTGTCGATGGCCGACGGCGCCATCCTGCTGGTCGACGCGGCTGAAGGCCCCCTGCCCCAGACCCGTTTCGTGCTCCGCAAGGCGCTCGAACGCGGCCTCAAGATCATCGTGGTCGTCAACAAGATCGACCGTAAGGACGCCCGCGCGCAGGAAGTGCTGAACGAGGTCTATGACCTGTTCATCGATCTCGACGCCACGGAAGAACAGCTCGAATTCCCGGTGCTCTACGCCATCGGACGCGACGCCGTGGCCATGCGCGAGCTGGACGCCCCCCGCGTGGACCTCTCCCCCCTCTTTGAAACCGTCCTTGAAGTGGTCCCCGGCCCGGCCTACGATCCGGAGGAGCCCTTCCAGATGCTGGTTTCGGACCTCGACTACTCCGAATACCTCGGCCGCCTCGCCGTGGGCCGCAGCCTGCACGGCACGGTGCGCTCCAACGAAGCGATGGTCTGCGTCAATGAGGCCGGCGTCCCCGTGCCCCTGCGCGTGACCCGCCTTCAGGCCTACGAAGGCCTGCGCCTCGTCGACATCACGGAAGCCATGCCCGGCGACATCGTCATCATCGCGGGCATGGATGACGTCGCCATCGGCGACACCATCTGCACCAAGGAAAACGTCCGCGTGCTCCCGCGCCTCCGTGTGGACGAGCCCACCGTCGCCATGCGCTTTACCATCAACACCTCGCCGCTCGCCGGGCGCGAAGGCAAGAACGTCCAGTCCCGCAAGATCCGCGATCGCCTGTTCAAGGAAGCCCTCATCAACGTGGCCATCAAGATCGAAGAGCCCGACGAGAAGGACAGCTTCATCGTGAAGGGCCGCGGCGAATTCCAGATGGCCATCCTCATCGAAACCATGCGCCGCGAAGACTTCGAGCTCTGCGTGGGCCGTCCCGAAGTTATCTTCAAACGGGATGAAAACGGGCAGCTTCTCGAACCCATCGAACAGCTCTATGTCGATTGCGACGAGAATTTCATGGGCGCCGTGACCGATAAGATCGCGCAGCGCAAGGGCCGCATGGTCAACTGCGTGAATAACGGCACGGGCCGCGTCCGTCTGGAATTCTCCGTGCCGTCGCGCGGCCTCATCGGCTACCGCGACGAGTTCCTTACCGACACCAAGGGCACGGGCATCATGAACTCCCTGCTTGAGGGCTACGAACCCCACCGCGGCGACTTCCCGAGCCGCTTCACGGGTTCCATCGTCTCCGACCGCGCCGGGAACGCCGTCGCCTACGCGCTGTTCAACCTTGAGCCGCGCGGCCAGCTGTTCGTGGTCCCCGGCGATCCCGTCTATGAAGGCATGATCGTCGGCGAACACAACCGCGACAACGACATCGACGTCAACCCCACCAAGGAAAAGAAGCTGACCAACATGCGCGCCTCCGGCAAGGACGAAGCCGTCACCCTGACGCCCGTCCGCCCCATGACGCTGGAACACGCCCTGCACTTTGTCCGCGAGGACGAGCTGGTTGAAGTGACGCCCCACTCCATCCGTCTGCGCAAGGCCGAACTGAACGCCCTCAAGCGTTACCAGTCGGCCGGCAAGAAAAAGATCGCCAGCCCCGGCAAATAGTTGGTGGAAGATAAAAAATTGGAGAGGGGGAGGGAGAACCTATCTGGAGAAAGATTCTCCCTCCCCCTCTCCAGACCTCGCCCCCTTCCTCTCCAAAGACTTTCGCGTTTATCGAATCCCTGCTCCAGTGTATTGCAGTGACATCGAAAAAGCCCGTGCGGATATGGTTCGCACGGGCTTTCTGTTTTAGTGGGATACAGGGGGGAGCCGGAGGGGTCTCAGCAAGAGGGCTGCGGGAGGAACGCCTTCCCCTTCTCCCCCTTCTGCTACAGCAGTACGAGGACGCCGCTGTTGGCGATGGCGACGATCAGGAGCAGGATGGAGAAAATCATGCCGATCTTGTGGCGCATCGGCGTCGCGCTCCGGGCGATGACCGTCCAGATGGCGGACGAAATGAGCAGCGCCAGGAACAGTGCGGCAACGAAGATGAACGCCCCCCGGTTTTCAAGCGTCAGCAGTTCCTGTACCTTCAGCATGAAGCACAGCACTCCCGCCATGGCCAGAGAGATCCAGCCGCCCCACGCCGCCCATTCGCCGCACCAGTTGGCGGCGAAGACGTAGTAGTCGCGCCCGAAATCGTCTATATTCCGCCGGACGAGGAGCCAGAACAGCCCCAAAGCGCCCGCGGAGGCGACTTCGAGGAAGTGGATCAGCCCGAAATACAGCCAGAACGGATCGCTGGCGGAGGGGAGCAGGAGATCGGCCAGCGTCTGGAGGTCGTTCTCCTGCGGCAGTTCCGTCCCCTGCAAGGCCACGCGGCCCAAGATAAGTCCGATGATGGGGAGGCAGGCAAGGCTGCTTCCGGTCAGGAAGGCGAGGAAACCGTGCACGACCGGCCAGCTGCGGAGCG
>USCL01000309.1 GCA_900553145.1 uncultured Desulfovibrio sp. | reverse complement strand
GGGGGTGCCGAGCCGGGCTTGCAGCAAGGCGGCGACGGCCTTGGCATTCGCGCCGAGCTGGAGAAGGCCGAGGGTTTCGAGAGAATCCTGTTCGGCCCCGCCGGAGGGTTCAAGCGCCCATGCGAAGTTGCTCAGGTGCGGGCCGCAGCAGGGAACCCTGCCGAGCGCCAGCGGTTCGAGGAAATTCTGGCCGCCGAGGGGCGCGAGGCTGCCGCCAACGAAAACGGCGTCCGCAAGCTGGTAAAGCTGCCCCAGTTCGCCGAACGTATCCCATACGACGATGGCCCCGGCGGGGATGGTCTTTTCCTGCTTCGAGCGCATGACGAACGGAAGTTTCGCGCCGCTCAGGAGCGCCTGCCACGGTTTGACCCGGTGCATGTGCCGGGGGGCTATGATGATGGTCGGGGCGTTGTGCGCGTGCAGGGTCTGGATGACGGAAAGGAGGGCGGGCTCCTCCTGCTCGCGGACGGAAGCCAGAAGCGCCGTCTGCCGGGCGTGGAGTTCCGGGGGCAGGAGCTTGAGCAGGGCTTCGGAAACGGCGGTTGCGGTTGCGGCCGAGGCGCGGTCGAACTTGATGTTCGGCACGACTTCCACCTTATCGTTGTCGAACAGACGGGCGAAACGCCCGGCGTCGGCTTCCGAGATGGCGCAGATATGCTTGGGCGACAGGGCCTTCCAGAATCCGGGGACAACGGCGTCGAGCTTGAGGTAGCCGCGCAGGCTCTTGTCCGTCATGCGGCCATTGAGGATCAGCATGGGGACATGCCGTTTTTCGCAAGCCAGCATGAGGCCCGGCCAAAGCTCGGTTTCCAGCAGGCCGACCACGCGGGGCCGGGCCTGATCGAGCGCCTTTTCCATCAGCTTTGGGGAATCCAGCGGAAAGAACGTCGCCCGGACGGACAGCCACGGATGTTCCGCGTGGAGTTTTTCCGCCATGTTTTGCAGGATTTCGAGGCCCTGCCGGGTCCATGTGGTCGCCAGCACGCGCAACGGCTCGGGAGTGCCTTTTTCCTCGCACAGCACGGCGAGATGGGCGAGCAGCTCCCATACGAGATAGGCCTCGCCGCCGGATGCCGCCTGAAGCCAGATGTCCGTTTGGGCGGGATTTTTTATTCCGCCGCCCGTTCCCGCGCCGGTCGCCGGGCCGGGCCAGCCATCAGGGACCAGACGCTGCGGGAAACCTTCCTGAAGACGCTTGTTCCGGCGCAGGAACGGACGGGCCGCCGCCCACGCCAGACTGTACGCGCCGCTCAACAGGGCGCGGGGCATGCTGCATTTCATTATGGGGTATCCTCGGTTGAAAGCCGATGAGGGAAGGAAGCCCTTCTCCGAAAAGAAAAGCCCCTCCTCGATCGTATTTTTTATTATCTCAGCAGGAAGGGATTTTTCGTGGAGGTTCGGTTTTGAGCGGAAAGCGGGCCAGCCGCTTTGAACTGTTTTCCGTGCAACGGAATTCCTGCCGTACGGCCTCGCCGTCCGCCGGGGGAAGGGGGCCCGTGCCGTCAGGCTTGGGAGAGGAAACCGCATTGTCCCCTTGCAGGGCTTCAGAAAGGTTCCCTCTCCCGTCCATCATGCTTTCTTTTCCTACCGTCCCATGGCCAGTTCGAGCAGGCGTTCGACGAGATCGGCGAAGGACATGCCTTTGACGGCGGCTTCGCGGGGGACGAGGCTGGTGGAGGTCATGCCCGGCGTGGTGTTGACTTCGAGGATGAACAGGGTGCCGTCATCCTGAAGGATGAAGTCGGCGCGGCTGTAGCCCTTGAGCCCGAGCGCGTGATGGGCGCGGAGGGCCGCGTCCTGCACCTTGGCGGTTTCTTCGGGGGAAATGGGCGCGGGGCAGATTTCCTGTGCGCCGTCGGGCGCGTATTTGTTGTGATAGTCGAAATAGTTGCCCTTGGAAACGACGAGGATGGGCGCGAGCGCTTCTTCGCCGAGCACGCCGCAGGTCACTTCACGGCCGACGATGGCGGTTTCCACAATGGCCTCCTCCCCCATCGAGAACAGGGAGTTCAGGGCCGTGTAGAGTTCCTCCTCGTTGGTGACGCGGGACAGGTGCAGGCTTGAGCCGCCGGTGTTCGACTTGACGAACATGGGGTATTTCAGGCCGGGCTTCCAGTTCGGGCCGGGATGGCGGGGCAGGAACACGCCGTCGGGGATGCGCAGGCCCGCGTCGCGGAAGATCTGCCGTGCCGCCGCCTTGTGCAGGGCGAGGAACGAACCGGCGGGGCCGGCCCCCTGATAGGGGCAGTTCACGCGATCGAGGAGGGCCTGCACGAGGCCGTCTTCGCCGGGCGCGCCGTGCAGGTTGATGAAGGCCGCGTCATGCTCGCGGGCCATGTCCATAAGCCGTTCGAAATCCTTGGCCGGATCGCAGAGCGTTACGCTGTGCCCGCGTTCCTTGAGGGCCGCGGCGATCTGCTCGCCGCCCTTCAGGGAAACTTCACGCTCGGGAGACCAGCCGCCCGCCAACAACAGTACTTTCATGGAGAGGAAACTCCAGTTGCGCCGAAAGGACGCGCTCAATGGTTTTGGAATGCTCCCAGCCGCGATGGATGGCGGCGCGGGAATGCTCGTTCTTCCCATAGCGGACAAGCAGATCTTCATAGCGCTCGTCGAGCGATACAATCTCGTCGTGGCGGGCCCGCTTGTCCGCGTAAATGACGAAAAAAACCGGATGCACGAGGTCTTCGGGCAGAGGCCAGGGCCATTCGACATGGTGGTACACGGCTTGGGCGACCTTGTGGTTGCCCGTGGAGTCGACTACCCACGATGCGCCGATCTGGGCATGGCTGCCGCCGAACTGTACGGTATAGGATTTGGCGATGTCGTGCAGCAGCCCCGCCGCGCGGGACAGGGCCACAAGTTCGGGGTGCCCGGCCGCGCCCGCGTCCACGGCCCTCCGGGCCAGCGCTTCGGCCATGTCGGCCACGCATTCGCTGTGCCGTTCGATATGGGAAAACATGGCGTAGCGCGTCCACAGGGCGCGGCAGGCCGCTTCGTCCGGAATCGGCGCGGTATCCGGATGATCGAGGCTCCACAGTTTGGGAAGCTCGGGAAGGGCCGGATTCTCATAGGGTTTGCCGTTCTGGAGGGGGGGCGTGACGAAATGGGCCGCGTGTTCGCTCGCTGATTGGGACATGGAGGCTTTCCTTACGAAGGCTTTGCACGGGACAGGCTTTCGTAAGCCTCCCACGTATCAACATCTGTTATTGCTGCCGTATCATTGGTAGGCATGAGGCGCAAGCCGAATGCGGCGAGTATGCCCCGTGCCCCCTTGTCGCCGCTCAGGCGGAGCGCGTCTCCGAATGCCCCGGCGGGCAGGATCACCGGGTTCCCCCGTACCCCTTCGCAGGCCGGGGCCGCCGCGCATTCCGGTTTTTCCAGATAGAACGCCGCCAATTTCCGCACCAGTTCCGCCCCGACCAGCGGCTGATCCCCAAGGAGGATCACCGCGCCGGGAGGGAGGGGGGCAAAGCGGGAGACGAGCCGCCGGATGCCCGCTTTGAGGGATTCGGCCTGTCCGAGGCGGGCGTCCGGAGCGGGGACGAGTTCCACACGGCTGTCGAAGCCGGAGACGGCCTCAAGCAGTTCCGGGGCTGCGTCGGGGCGCACGGTGACGAACACGGGCGAGAGCCCCGCTTCCAGCGCGGCGCGGACGGCCCGGCTGACGAGCGGTTCCCCGTCGAGCGTCAGGGTCAGCTTGCAGCGGCCCATGCGCCGGGAGAACCCAGCGGCGAGCACGATGGCGGGAAGTATTGGGTGTACGGTCATGGTTTTTGCGGGGAACTTGGGGAAGGGAGGGAGAAACTTTTGAAAAAGTTTCTCCCTCCCTTCCCCAAACCCCA
>USCL01000308.1 GCA_900553145.1 uncultured Desulfovibrio sp. | reverse complement strand
GGTCAGCACGGAGCCGCACAGGTGCACGGTCGCGCCCAGCGGGATCATGAACTCCGTGACGGTCTTGCTCAGCGCCGGGGATCGGCGCGCGCAGGACAGGGCCACGGGCAGGGTGGCGGCGCTGGACATGGTCCCCACGGCGGTGAGGTACGCGGGCAGGTAGTAGCGCAGCACCCGCCACGGGTTACGCCCCGACAGGATGCCGCCGATGACGTACAGCACGGCGAGCCAGATGAAATGGCCGAGGATGACGATGCCGATGACCTTGAGGAAGATGGGGAACTGCACGGTCAGGCGGCCTTCATAAGAAAGCTCGCAGAACGTCGCGCCCACGAAAAACGGCAGGATGGGGATGATAATCCGGGTCACGACGCTGGTCATGATGACTTCAAGCTCGGCCAACGCCTTGTTGATGATCTCGGCCTTGGTCCAGCTCACGGCCAGCCCGAGCAGCAGCGCCGTAACCAGCGCGCTCATGACGGACATGAGCGGCGGGATGTCCAGCACGAAAGAAGGCTTGGGGAGATCGACGAGCCCGCTCACTTCCGTGGGCACGGAAAGGTGCGGGATGATCGCGTAGCCCGAAGCCGCCGAAAACGCCGCCGCGCCGACGGACGAAAGGTAGGCGATGGCCACCGCCGTCAGCAACATTTTGCTGGCGTTCTGCCCCAAGCGGGCGATGGCGGGCGTGATGAAGCCCACGATGACGAGGGGCACGGCATAGAAAATGATCTGCCCCAAGGCGTACTTGACCGACGCCACGGCGTCCATGACCTCCACGTTGGCCATGCGCCCCACAACCGCGCCGATGGCCAGAGCCACCAGCAATTTGATGATCAATCCGAAATCGCTTTTCTTGGCGGACATCGCCCTCTCCTTCTCTCTTCGTCAAACATGCCGGGAAGGGTCCCGGCCTCCTCGGGACGGCCCGCCTTCTCCACAGGCGGGGCCGCGGAACGCCGTGCCAAAAACAGGCCGGAACCCCGCCGCTCCCCGCGGCTTGCCTCCGTCGCCCGTCTCCGCCTCATCATACGGGACGCGGCCCGTAAGGACAAGGCCAGTCCGGCGGGCTGCGGGCCGGGAGACGCCTCCCCACATGGAGGCATTTTTGAGCACCGGGGCCAACCGCTTTGCCATCGCAGGAGACGACCTCCCCGCATTGAAAATATCCTGAGGCTCGTGCCGTCAAGGCATTCCGTCCCCGGCGGAAGGCCCGGAAAGGCCTATTCCGCATACTGCCTGTACTCATTGGGCATAGGCGGCACGCGATCGCTCAGGAGTGCGGTGGAGCCTCCATACCGCTGCACCAGCCGGTTCTCCGTCCGCAGGGCAAGGCGAACCGCTTGGACGCCGGACAAGGGCGGCCCCGGCGGCATGGCAGGCAAGTTGCCCGGCTACCCATGCGGAATCCATCCTCCCCCCGGCCTGCCGGAACCCGTCAGGAAACCCACCCGGATTGAACCGGGCTTCCGGAAGCGGCGCGGAATGCGGCGACGGCATGATACGGCGGCGCGGGGGCCGCCCGGGGCGTTCCGCTGTCGACATCCGGGAGGGCCCCCGATGAAAGGAAACGGATATGATTCAATAACATACCATCGTTGTTCCCTTTTCCAGCGAGGATTGTTCTTGACAGCCTCCCTCTTCCTTGGGCATCGTAACCCCAACAAAAAACGTTTCGGACAACACAGGAGGCCATGCTATGGAACTGAAAAAACTTCTTTATGCCGTTGACTTGGAAGACGCCCCCCATCCGGCCATCGAACATGTGAAGATGGTTGCATCCCTGACCGGCGCTTCCGTTTCGGTCGTGTACGTCCTTCCTTCCGAAACGGTGTATGAATCCAACTACCTCTCCGGCGAAGGCCAGCCCAACAGAATCGCCCCGGCCCCGGCCCTGCTGGAAAAAATGGAACACTTCCTGAACGCGAATTTCCCGGAAGGCGTCGACGACTGCGCGTTCCTCATGGGGAAGATTTCGGAAGAGATCGTCAAATACGCCCATAAGAGCGAAATCGACTGCATCGTCGTCGGCGCGCACGGGCGGATCGGCTTCCGGCAGCTGTTCGCCGGGTCCGTGGCCACGGAAGTCGTGAAAAAGGCGCACTGCTCCGTATCCGTCATCCGGCCCAAGTATTAGCCCCCCGCCGACACGGCATTCCCCCGCCAATCAGGGAACACACCCATCACGGGTTGCGGCCCGGCAGGATGCCGCCACGGAACAAGAGGAGAAACGCCCGCTTCTCCTCTTGTCTTTGCCTTTTTGCCGTCCGTAGCCTTCTTCCCTATGAAGACGCGGCGGAACTGGCCCTCTCCTATAACGCAGGGCTGCTGGTCGCCTTTCCCGGCATGGCCAACGGGCCTTCTTTGCGGCCCGAGGGCCGTCCCATGGCGGCCCCCTGGTTTTCTTCCTGCTTCCGGCTGCCCGGCAACCAATGCCAGACGCGCCCCTCCCTTTTCCCCGGCGGCGGAACACGCCCCCATCACTTGTCGGGAATGAGCCTGTAGCCGAGTTCGTGCGCCATCAGCTTCAGCGGCGTGGGGTCGCCCGTCGTCTCGATGATCGCCATGAACGTCTCCACGCCGAGCTTCGCGCCCTTGTCGTAGGGGTTGATCTCCCGCATCAGCGTCGAATAGGGCTTACCGACGGCTTCAGCGACACTTTTGGCGGGAACCTCCCCGTCTCTCACCATCTTCTGGATCTCTTTGATAAGCTGTTCGTGCATGTCCGTTCTCCTTTCTATCGTCGCTGTCGACGTCCCCCCCAACGACGGGGCGTGTTGCTAACGCCGCCATGCGCAGGATGAGATATCTTATATCGATTTTTTGATATATATAAAATGATAAATAGTCAAACACTCTCGCAGAAGAACGTCATATACAAAAAAAGATATTTTTTACACCGTATTACACGATATAGAAAGACGGATGCGCCTTCCTGATCTGATGGCGTGGGAGCATGGGAATGGCCGGTTCGCGGAATAGCGGGCTCGGAGAAGCGGGCAAACTTTTGCACAGCAAGAGGAGACAGCCTTGCGGAGAACCGCCCGGTCCCTCCGCCCGGGCCCGGAATCCGCGGGAAAGGCGCCCACCGGATAGCCAACGGTTTGATGCACACAAGAGGCCCCCTCCCTTACGGTCGGGGGCCTTCTTCAAATGCCGTCTCAATGCCGTACGGGGCTCAGAGGGCCGTCTTCCAGCCGCGCCGGGCTCCGTTTCTAGTCTTGGCCTTCCAGTTCGTGGGCACAGACCAGATAATAATGCCTTCCGTTGGCGCTGGTTTCATAGGCGGCCAGCTTGGTCAGGGCGGCGGCTTTTTGCCGCCGGGCCGACGCGGCGTTCCCGCCTGTGGCCAGCAGCAGATCGCACAGTTCCAGACACCACTGGTATTCGCCCTTCCGCTCCGCCTCTTCCGCCGCCCGCAGCACGGCGTCCGCCCCGCCCGCCAGCGCGATGGCCTTCTCCGCGCGCGCCTTCGGCGGCAACCGGTGCAGGTTGGTGGGATTGCCGTCGAACCAGCCCAGATATGCGGTGAAGATGGCCCTGACCGTCCACTCCACACATCCGTAATACTCGCCCAGATACGGCAGGGAGGCGTACTCCTGCGGCAGCACGATCTCGGATGCCAACGTGTCGATATCCTTCCCTTCATTCATGCCCGCGAGCGTTTTTTCCAGAACGTAGCGGATAGCGTCGCGGAAGCCCGTCAGGACGCCGCGGACCTCTTCCTTGCCGCACAGAGGGCGCGTATGCCCGGGCAGCAGGTAGGCCGCCGAATAGGACAGGATCACGTCAAGGCTGTCCAGCCAGCCCGCGATGTCGCGGTATTGGCTGCCGCGTATGGCGTACA
>USCL01000307.1 GCA_900553145.1 uncultured Desulfovibrio sp. | reverse complement strand
CGCGGCGGGTTCGGGGTGAAAACCGTTCAGGGGCTCAGGGCCCTCTGGACAAGAGAGACAAATAGGAGTAGTTCTATTTCCTGTTAATAACCCCACCCTGTCCTGCTGGACAGTATATGCAGCTCTGCTGCCAAGGAGTTTCTCCCATGACGTACCGTTATCAGCTCTACAGATGCCCCATTTGCGGAACCGTGACCGAAATCGTACACGACGGCGTCAGCGCCATGATTTGCTGCGGCAAGACGATGGAAGTCCTCGATGATCGCGAACCCGTGGGGACCAAGGAATCGCACATGCCCGTCGTGGAAGCCACGGAAAAGGGCTGTAAAGTGAGCGTGGGCTCCAAGCTGCACGGCATGGACGCCGACCACCTGATCGAATGGGCCGAAATCCGTACCTCCGACGATACGGTGCTGCGCAAGTATTTCAAGGCCGGGGAAACCCCGGTCGTCGAATTCCCCGTTCCCTTCGGGCAGGTCGTGTTCGCCCGCGCGTACTGTAATAAGCACGGTGCGTGGCGCGCGAAATAACCTCGTCGCTCCCTGAGCTCCTGAGCCCCTCATTCTGCGGAATGGGGGGCTTTTGTATTGTCCGGGGAAGGGGAACCGCTGGAGGCAGGGGGATTGCGCAAGGGGAGGGCGCAAGGGGCCGTTGCCTCCGCCCGGGGGCTCCGCATGCCGGTTGCGTGTTGCGCTGGGCGGTGCGGGGATACTTCGCCCCTGTTGCCGGGGGCTTTCAGAGGCGGTCGCCATGGCCTCCCGGGAGGCGTATTGCCGGTATTGTAAAAGCGGGTTTCCCATGCCGGGTTATTCCTCTTTTTCATGGGGAACAGGGAATACTTTTATAAAAAGAGCAGGTTATTCGTGCAAGCCCTCTTCTTGTGAAGATAGGTGCCATTCGTCATATCGATTGTCGGCAAAGAAAATGCTGAACAAAAAAATAAGTAAAAAAGCGATGTTGTGATAAATAGTAACAAATATTATTCTTGCATAATCCGCTAATAGCCATAACTTACAAAAGTTCTTTTTATAACGAAGGGATATCTTGTTCGAGTGCACAAATAACCCTTGGTTGACAGAAAAAGGAAAGTATCCTTTAAACCAATACAGGAGTGCCATTATACTTCAAGAAGAAGTAGAAGAGGTTGACGCTCGCTCCGTCAGCCTTTGGCGGAATCGATAAAGGAGTTGGGGATAAGGAGAGGCGGAAGGGTTTATAAGGTTTTTCCATTTTTTGAGGAGGAAATCTAAAGATGGCTCAGGCGAACATCACTTCACATGTCAGATTGCGCAATCATATTTCAGGATACACCGATGTCCTTCAAATGTTGACCGGTGTGCTTCTCTGCTGCTTTGTGCTGATGCATATGGTCCTTGTTTCGAGCGTCATTGTGAGCCCGAAGATAATGGACTCTCTGGCCGTATTCCTTGAGACATCTTATCTGGCGCAGGTTGGCGGGCCTATTATTTTGCTCGTCATGGTCCTGCACTTTATCCTCGCCGCCCGGAAAATGCCGTTCAGCCCTCTGGAGCTGCGCGAATTTTGGCGTCAGGCCAAGATGATGCATCACATGGACACGTGGCTGTGGCTGGTGCAGGTCGTCACCGCGATCATCATCCTCGTCATGGCCAGCGCGCACGTCATCAACATCCTGTCGAATTTGCCTATTTCCGCGGATAAGAGCGCGGCGGCCATTCAGGGCGGCATGGTCCCCTTCTATTTGGTGCTGTTCGCCGCGCTGGATCTGCACATCGCCATCGGCTTGTACCGCGTCGGCGTGAAGTTCGGCATCCTGAACCGTGAAAACCGTCTGAAGTGGCGCAAGTATGCCCTCTATCTCGTTATCGGTCTGGCACTGCTGAGTCTGGCAACCCACTACAGCTTCGCCACGATGGCCATTTAAGGGAGGGCGTCATGAGAACGATTTATTCCGACGTATTGTGCATTGGCGCCGGGCTTGCCGGCGAACGCGTGGCGCTTGCCGCGGCTATGGAAGGCTTCCACACCATCTGTCTTTCCGTCGTCCCTCCCCGCCGGTCGCACTCCTCGGCGGCGCAGGGCGGCATGCAGGCGGCCCTCGGCAACGCCGTCATGGGCAAGGGCGACAGCACCGACATCCATTTCGCCGACACCGTGAAGGGTTCCGACTGGGGCTGCGATCAGGAAGTCGCCCGTATTTTCGCGGACAGCGCGCCCATCGTCATGCGTGAAATGGCCCACTGGGGCGTGCCGTGGAACCGCGTCGTCGCGGGCAAGCACACCTACTATAAGGGCGGCAAGCCCTTTGAGGCCGAAGAAGAGGAAAGCAAGCACGGGCTCATCCATGCCCGCGCCTTCGGCGGCACCGCGAAGTGGCGCACCTGTTACACGGCGGACGGCACGGGCCGTTCCGTGCTGAACACCCTCGACAGCAAATGCCTCCAGTACGGCGTGGAAATCCATGACCGCATGCAGGCCGAAGCCCTCATCCACGACGGCGAACGCTGTATGGGCGCCATCGTCCGCTCCCTGCGCGACGGCGAGCTTGTCGCCTACATCGCCAAGGCGACCCTTATCGCCACGGGCGGCTATGGCCGCATCTACCGCGCCACCACCAACGCCATCATCTGCGACGGCGGCGGCCAGATCTGCGCCCTGAATACCGGTGTCGTGCCCCTCGGCAACATGGAGGCCATCCAGTTCCACCCCACCGGCAGCGTGCCCACCGACATCCTGATGACGGAAGGCTGCCGCGGCGACGGCGGGACGCTCCTTGACGTGAACGAATACCGCTTCATGCCCGACTACGAGCCCGAAAAGGCCGAGCTCGCCTCCCGTGACGTGGTTTCGCGCCGCATGACCGAGCACATGCGCAAGGGCCTCGGCGTGAAGAGCCCCTACGGCGATCACCTGTGGCTGGATATCCGCCACCTCGGCGAGCACCACATCACGACCAAGCTGCGCGAAATCTACGATATCTGTACCCATTTCCTCGGCGTGAACCCCATCCATCAGCTCATCCCCGTGCGCCCGACGCAGCACTACTCGATGGGCGGCGTCCGTACGGACAAGGACGGCCACGCCTACGGGCTCAAGGGCCTGTTCGCCGCCGGTGAAGCGGCATGCTGGGATCTGCACGGCTTCAACCGTCTGGGCGGCAACTCACTCGCCGAAACCGTGGTTTCCGGGCGGTACATCGGCAGCAAGATGGTCGAGTACCTTAAGGGTTCCGAAAGCGTGTTCAAGACCGAACCCGTCAACGATGCCCGCAAGCTCGTCGCCAAGACCATCGACGACATCATTTCTTGCCGCAACGGCAAGGAAAACTGTTTTGATCTCCGCAACGCCATGCAGGACATCATGATGGACGACGTGGGCATTTTCCGGAATGCCAAGGATCTCCAGAACGGCGTCGACAGGCTGCTCGAGCTCTCCGAACGGGCCAGGCACATCGGCCTGCAGGGCAGCGTAAAGGGCTTCACGCCCGAGCTGTCCATGGCCCTGCGCGTGCCCGGCATGATCAAGCTGGCGCTTTGCACCGCCTACGGCGCGCTCCAGCGTACGGAGTCCCGCGGGGCGCATACCCGCGAGGATTTCCCCGCGCGCAACGACGCCGAATGGCTGACGCGCACGCTCGCCTATTGGAATGAAGGCGACTCCCTGCCCACTCTCAAGTACGAAGACGCTTCTCCGTGGTTCGAGCTGCCTCCGGGCGAGCGCGGCTACGGCGGCGGGAAGATCATTCCTGCCGAGATCCCCGCCGACAAGATCAAGACCAAGGAACAGGCGGAAGAAGCCATCAAGTAAGCTGGGGGCGTATCCCGGGGAGAGGGGGAAGGAACCCTTCTGGAGAAGGTTTTCCTTCCCCCTCTCCCCGGACCCCCTCT
>USCL01000306.1 GCA_900553145.1 uncultured Desulfovibrio sp. | reverse complement strand
AGGGGAAACTTTCTCTAGAAAGTTTACCCTCCCCCTCAAAATTCCCCATTCTCCTAATTCTCCTATCTTCTACCGGCACTCGTCCGGCGACAAGCCAAAACGGCGCATCTTGACGTACAGGCCGCTGCGGGAAATGCCGAGCGCCTTCGCGGTGGCCCGGATGTTGCCACCGGCCTCCTGAAGCGCCCGGACGATAGTCTCTTTCTCCTGATGCGAAAGGAGCCCCCGCGGCGCGGCGGGACGCGGCACGATCCCCGGCATGCCCTCGTGATTGAAGATGTTCACGGGCAATACGTCAATGTCGATGCAGTCCTCTCCTTGCGACATGTGCACCACCCGTTCGATGACGTTTTCAAGCTCACGGATGTTGCCGGGCCACGGGTAACCGAGGAGCACGTCCATCGCCCGATCCGTAACCCGCAGGGGCCCGCGCCCAAGGGAAGCGACGAAGTGATCGAGGAAATGGTTGATCAGAAGGCTGATGTCCGAACTGCGCTCGCGCAGGGGAGGCACATTCAGGGTGAATACATTCAGGCGGTAATACAGATCCTCCCGGAACGCGTTCTGGCGGATGGCGTTTTCGAGATTGCGGTTCGTGGCGGCGAGCACCCGCACGTTGACCAGACGGGTATGCTTGCCGCCCACGCGGGTCACTTCGCCGTTCTGGAGCAGACGGAGCAGGCTGACCTGCGCTTCGAGGGGCATCTCCCCGATTTCGTCAAGAAAAATAGTCCCGTTGTCCGCCAGCTCGAACTTGCCGGGTTTCCCGAGGCGGCTCGCGCCCGTGAATGAGCCTTCGTCGTAACCGAAAAGCTCGCTCTGCACGAGGTTGCGCGGCAGCGCCCCGCAGTTGACCACGACGAAAGGCGCGTTCGCCCGCCTGCCGCCGTTGTGGATGGACTGCGCGAACAGCTCCTTGCCCGTGCCGCTTTCCCCGAGGATGAGGGTGGTTACGTCGCTCTGGGCCGCCATGCGGGCCATGCGGACGACCTCCTGCGTGGCGGGGCGCTGCCGACGATGTGGTCGAACGTATAAACGGCCTTGGCCCCGGTAACGCGCACGGCGGATTCCTTCACCCGCCGGGTTTCGCGCAGGGTCAGCACCCGGCCTTTCCCCGATTCGAGGCGGGTGAGCGAAAGCATGCAGTTGAGAGAACCTTCCTTGAGCTGGAGGAACGCCTCCTGATCGCTGAACTGGCCGCTTTCCGACAAGATGGCCCGGATGATGTCGCTGGAGAGGATGATGTCCTGTATGTTGCCGTGCACGGGGCCCCGCTGCAAACCGAGCATGGCCTGCGCCTTATTGTTCAGCGTCCGTATCGTCCCGTCGACTTCCAGCACGACGACCCCTTCGTCCAGCATCTCGATGATGGCCTTCTGCTCCTGAAGGAGCAGGCGCAGGCGGAGCTGTTCCGCGATGGCATGGGCCGCCGCTTCCATCATGCCCCGGGTATGGTGGTGGTACAAGGCGCTCGGGAGCGTCACGTTGAGCACGCCGACGATGGCGCTCCGGCTGTCCCTGATGGGGGCCGCCGAGCAGAACCAGCCGTGGAACGAACGGCAGTAGTGTTCCGAGGCCAGCGTCTCCACGGGCGTATGTTCCACGAGGCACGTCCCGATGGCATTGGTCCCCGAGACGTTCTCCGCAGCGAGATTGCCCGGCGCAAGGTGCGGGATGGGGTAGCTGCCGGTGTTGTCCCAAAGCGCGTGCAGGACGATCCCCTGCGCGTCGGACAGGGAAATGAAGCTGCGCGAGGTGCTGATGGGATTGTACAGCTTTTCCATGATGCTCTTGGCCACCGCCACGAGATCCGCGTTCTGGTCGAGCAGCTTTTCCAACGCGGCGGGGCTGAGGGACATTTTGGAGATGTTGTCCGGCTTGACCCCTTGAAGGCGGCAGCGCTTCCACGAACGCAGGATCAGGGGCCGGACGGCGGATTCATCCACAGGCTCTTGCCGATGGAAACGATCCCACTGTTCGAGGACTCTTTTGTTCCGCTCGATATGCTCTTCCATGTTCCTCTCCGCACGAGTATGTTTAGTTGTGTCTATGATAAATCATATTCCATGAACATGTCTACAAATACATGCCCACATTTTGCACACCAGCACGCGGCCGAAGCGAAAAAAAGCGGGAGCGGGAACAGCGGGGGTTCCAAGGGGCCGCCCGGCGTATCGGAATGAATCCCGGGGGTCAGGGGAAACGCGGAAGCGCGGCGGTACGGGGCTGTCCGGGCTCCGGGAGGATGGCACATGGCTTGCATTGCCGCAGGGAAGATGTCTTTCCCATCTGGAGGTTCCATGAACACATCTTGCTGCACCAATCCGATCCGCATCAACACGCTGTTGATCAAAAACCGGATCGTCTTTCCCGCCATGTGCACGAAGTTCGCCGCGCCGGACGGCGGCGTCACCGAGCGCATGCTCCGGTACTACGAGGAGCGCGCCAAGGGCGGAGCCGGGCTCGTCACCATCGAGGCCACGTCCGTTGATCCCACCGGCAATTCCTTTTCCCGCGGCCTGAGCATCGCGGACGACGCGCGCCTGCCCGGCCTCTCCGAACTGGCCCGCCGCGTGAAGCGGCACGGCGCGCGCATCTCCATCCAGCTCCAGCACGGCGGGCGCGCCGCACTCCCCCAGTTTTCGGGGCATGCCGTGCCGCTCGTGTCCTCCATCCCCGGCGTGACGCCCTACGACAACAGCGTGGTCCTCAGCGAAGAGGAAATAGCCCGCCTCGTGGGATGCTGGGGCAAAGCCGCCGTCCGCGCCCGCGAGGCCGGATTCGATGCCGTGGAAATCCACGGCGCGCACGGCTACCTCATCAGCCAGTTCTTTTCCCCATACACCAATCGGCGTACGGACGGGTACGGCGGCTCGCTGGAAAACCGCATGCGCTTCGCCCTTGAGGTCTGCCGCCGCGTCCGCGAAGCCGTGGGGCCGGATTTCCCGGTCACCTACCGCATGAGCGCCGTAGAGGGGCTCTCCGGCGGCGTCACGCTGGAGGATTCCGTGGCCCTCGCCGAACGGCTGGTGGCCGGAGGCGTCGATGCCCTGCATGTTTCCGTGGGGCTGCGCGAGACGAATTTCATGGTTTCCCCGCCCTCCTGCGTGGACAAGGGCTGGAACGCGCCCCTGTCCCGGGCCGTGCGCGACGGCATTGGGGCCGCCGTGCCCGTCATCGTGGCGGGCCGCGTGGCCGACGAACAGACGGCGCAGGCCATCATCGATCGCGGGGACGCGGATATGGTGGCGATGGGCCGGGCGCTCATTGCCGATCCCTTCCTGCCCGCCAAGGCTGTAGCGGGCGACGCCGACGGCATCATCCGGTGCGTGGGCTGCAACGAGGGCTGCGTGGGCGGTTCCGCGCGCGGGACGGGCATCGGCTGCGCCCTGAACCCGTTGTCCGGCGCGGAAGGCAGATACGATCTCTCGCCCGTCGCCGCCCCGAAGAAAGTCGCCGTCATCGGCGGCGGCCCCGCAGGGATGCAGGCCGCCCTTGCCGCCCGCCTCCGGGGGCATGTCGTGGATCTCTATGAAAAGGCGGACCGCCTCGGCGGCCTGCTCAACGTGGCCTGCAAGCCGCCTTACAAGGAAGACCTGAACCTCGTCGCGGGCTGGTTCGAACGCCGGCTGGCGCGCGCGGGCGTCGGGCTGCACCTCGGGACGTCCTTGACGCCCGAAGCGGTGCGCGGGCTCGGCGCGGACGCCGTGATCGCCGCCACGGGCAGCGCCCCGGTATTCCCCGGTTTCTGTCGCAAGGCCCGGAACGCCGTCGTCGCCCAGCGCATCCTTTCCGGCGAAGCCAAGGCCGGGAAGAACGTGCTCGTCATCGGCGGCGGGCTTATCGGCTGCGAGACCGCCGAGTTCCTCGCCGCGCAGG
>USCL01000305.1 GCA_900553145.1 uncultured Desulfovibrio sp. | reverse complement strand
AGCCGTTCGCCATGCCGTAGGCGACGGAGCTTACCGCAGTGCCCAAAGGCATCCCCCACAGAGCCACGGCCAGCACAAAAGCCACGGCCAAGCCCACAATGGCGGCCATGTGACCTTTAGCGCGACGTATCGCCAGCATGTAGAACAGTACCATCAAAGGAATAGCCGCAGAAAGTGCAGAGAGCACCACACTCCCCGCCGGATCATAGACCTGTGTCCACGCCATACAAAAATCCCCCGCTCACTAAACGTTCAAGAAATGCATCCGGCCCATCAAAAGTCGCCGCGTTCCGGATGCCTGTACGGAATAAAACCCATAGAAAACTTTCATTGAGAAAAAATAAGGCTTGTGTCAATGCATTTTTCTTCATTGAATAAACAATCCGCTCCATTTCAAAATGCATTTTTTGTTTTTTATGATGCAGTACAGATTTTCAGTGCGTTATGACAAAATGGAATAGCCTTTTCTGCCTGTTAATGTCGACATTATAACGTATGCACAAGGATACAGATACGCAACACACGGTCGATCATGCATATTGGCCAGCTTTGTATGGATGGGTCCTTCAAGTGCCCGTGTCTTTTTATTGTCGACAGGAATGGGGAAAGCACGGTTTCGCCGGGAATGGCGGTGCGTTCTTCAGGAGGGTTCCCGTTTCCTCTCATTTCCGTTCGCCTCCTTCATTTCGGAGGGCCGGGGCGGGAAAACGGAAGGCCGGAGAAGCGCCCTGTTGGGCGGCGGGCAGGGCAATGCCACAAAATTCAGTGAAGACATCATGTTGCCGGGATAGCTGGCGTGGTTCCCTCTGCCGTTGGCGTTCACAGGCCTGTTTATGGCGACGGGCGGACGGCTATCCTTCAGAGGATTGGGCGCCATCATGACCCAAAAACGGGTGGGATCAGCCCGGGTGGGCCATCCTCGGCATCATGAAAGGAAGGAATAGGGCGCCTGCTGAATGTAATATTGTGGTATTATTGCTTATACAAAGGGACTGCCGGGTATGTTGGCAGTTTTCGTCCTCCGGCGCAACGGGCCATTGTGGCCTTGCTTGCCGCTGCCGAGAGAAGAAATATTTTTTGAAGATGCTGCCGCTCGGCGGCTTGCCCCTTCCCCTGAAAGGCATCCGCATGGACGTATCTGATGATCGGGGGTCTGCTTTTGTCCGGCTCCCACGATGGGGTTCGCATTCACGGACAAGCTCCCTATTGTCCCGGCAACAGCACGAGGATGTTTTATATTTCAGGCAAGGTGCCTTGAAGGCGCGAACCGCCCGGCAGGGGCGGTTTTCCCCGTGAGGCGGAAGACGTTGATTGGGCCGGAGTGTGGCGTAGCCTTTCCTTAAAAAAGGTTCCGGCTTACGGACGATTTCCCGAAAGGGTGTTCATGCTTTTGGGAAAACGTGGTTGCACCGAGGCAGTTGCACTGAGGCAAAAGAACAGCCCTTAGGCTGGAGAGAGGCCATTTGGGACATGTACCGCATCCATGCTCAATCCGGTGATGCCCCCTCCGAACCGGTCCGGCATCCTAAGGCCGTTAAATGAAGCGTTCGCTTGCCAGCGCTTCCTCGCCGCCGGGGAGGAGTTTGAGCCATGCCTGCGCGGCGGAGGACAGGACGGCCCCGCGTCTCCAGACGAAGGCGGCGCGCCAGCGGAGTTCCTCTTCATCGAGGAGGGCGATGTGGATGTTGGGGAGTTCCCGCCGTTCAAGTTCGAGGCGAGGGAGGAGGGCGACGCCGATGCCGGTCGCCACGAGCGTCATGATGAAATCGAGCTGGCCGCTGCGCAGGCACTCGTTGAGCTTCAGGCCGCGCTGGCGGCAGACCGCCTCGATGCGGTCGTTGAGCAGGAAGCCTTGCTCGAAGCCGATAAAGGCGTTGTCGGCCAGTTCATCCATCTTGAGGCGCTTGCGATCCGCGAGGGGATGGTCAGGGGGCATGATGACCATGAGCGGTTCGTCCCGGATCTGGAGCCATGAAAAGTTCGCCGGGACAGGGAGCAGGGTGACGGCAAGGTCAAGATCCCCTGAAAGGACCATAGGTTCCAGAGAGGCGCAGCCCTGTTCCTGGAGCGAAATATTGATGCCGGGGTAGAGCTGGCGGTATTTGGAAAGCAGATCCGCGAACAGGATGCCGCTGGCGACCGGGGGAAAACCGATGCGGAGCACGCCTTTTTCGAGCTTGTGCAGGGCGGCGACGTCTGATTCGAGCGCCTCGAATTCCTGAAGGATATTGAGGGCGTGCCGATAGACGATTTCCCCCTCGACGGTCAGCCTGACGCCGTTGTTGGCCCGCTCGAAGATGCGGACGCCAAGGCGATCCTCCACGGCCTGCACGGCTTTGCTCACCGTGGGCTGCACGGCGTGAACAGTCTGGGCCGCACGGGAAAAACCTCCCTGCCGGGCCACCTCCACCAATATTTGCAACGTGCGGATATTCAGCATCTATTCTTTCCGTGCATAGGGTTGATGAGCGTTTTTCATTTCACAGGGAAAACCTTTTGGCCTATACCACAAGCCATGAGCTTCCGGCATGTTCAACCCCCTATTTTTCTGAGGGGGTTGGCCGATGTCGTCCTCCGTGGCGGCGTCCGGCAAAGAAGGTTCCGCCGCCCCCGGGGCGTGCAAGAAACCTTTCGGTGCCTGACCCTCGACATGGTTTTCGTGTCCGGCACCGAGACAAATCCGGCGAAGCCTCTAGTGGGTTGTAGCCGGGTCGGAGTATATCGGGCTCCCTGCTTTTTCAGGGATTCCTTTACCTTGGGCGGCCATGCCGCCCTTTTCCTTTTGGGCCGGACAAAAGGCGGAAGCCGAAACGCCGCCGCCCGTGGGCCGAAAATGCTACCTATTCCCTTCTTTCATGACATTCTTTCCAGCGTTGCGTGAGCAGCTCGGAGAGTTCCGACTGTGTTTGCGGGTCGCGCATGCCGTGCATGGCGAAGACGCCCCAAGGGAGCGACGCGCAATCCGCAGCCGCCGTGTTTGCGATCGCCCGCATGAGCCCATCCCGAAGCCCGTCATCCCGGATAAGCACGGCTGCTGTGCATGAAGCATCAAATCGTTTGTTTTCAAGCGTCGTTAAGATAAGCTCTTTGAGCCGGGCGTCCTTGTCGGCCTGTGTGGAGAAACCGCTTGCGGCGGAAGCGATACGGGCTTTCCACGTATGCCCTTCGGGATCGGATTCGAGATCGATCCTGATGTTTTTTGCCTCATTGAGCAGCGTTTCAGGTACGACCGGCGGTTCGGGCGCGTGCGTCCGGAAAAGCGCCGCCGCAGCGACCACGGATAGGATAACTCCGCAAAACAGCAATGGTATTTTCCAGCCAGTGGCCCGGTTGTCGGTCACGTTGCCTTCCTTGCATGGTGGGGCTGAAGCGGGATCATGAAAACTAACCCACGCCTTTTCATTGTTTTTTGCCTCCTTTCACCCGTGTCGGCAAGCGGATGCGAAAACGGTTTACCCCATGAAAGGAGTGGTAATCAAGCAAGATAAAATAACTATTCCATTTTGGAATAATATCGATAGAAAATATTCATTTCTCGATCGCCTCCCAGACAGCGTAGAGAACAACATGTCAACAGGAGCCATACGCCCCGCAACAGCTAGGCATTTCAGGGAAATGCCGTCAGGAAGGCCTGCGGGGACGCGCTCCGCAAGCCTCATAGGGGGAAAGTATGCCTTGGGTTCAACAGTACGCGCCGGTGGGAGGCGTGGTCGCTTCGGCGTGTCTTGCGGCGATTCCGCTGCTCATCCTTTTTTACATGCTGGCCGTCAGGAAGGCCAAAGGCCACGTCGCGGCGGTGGCGGGCCTCATCGGTGCATTGATCGTCGCCGTGGCGGTGTGGGGGATGCCGGTTTCGCTGGCCATCAGTTCCACGCTCAACGGCGCGGCTTTTGGGC
>USCL01000304.1 GCA_900553145.1 uncultured Desulfovibrio sp. | reverse complement strand
TTTGTGAAAGCCGTTAACCAGCTCATCAGCAATAAAGATGAAATTATTAGGAATATCACACTGCTGAAGGAGCAGCTCACCGATAAGGAAGCCTTGGAAAAGGAAAGGCCCGCCACGGAATCCGATTGGTGCAGCCCTGTCACACGAGGGATTACCGGCAGCGTCCAGATCCGTCTTATCGGCACTCCCTGCGGGATTGCGATTCCCTTCAGCATCCCACTCAAGTCACACGAAAAGGACATCAGCCGTGAACGATGATAGCCCCCAAGCAAAGCGGGGTACAGCGTAATCCCGTGCACAAGCAACGTCAGGCCGTCGGCGTACGGCTCCCTCCCGGCCAACCTCCTCCCGCATGCCTCCATCGCTTTCCGGGCAGCGGGGTTGCCGGAACAGCAGCCCACTATGACTTCCGCCAACCCGAGGGGAAAGAGGTAAGAAGAAGAAGAAGAAGAAGATCCCGGTGCCGCTTTCCTTGAAAAAAATCTATTTGATGGAGCCCCGCGCCCCGCCGCGAAGGCGAGGGCCCGCCGCAGCATGGCGGCACCATAGCCCTTGCCCCGCTCGGGCGGGCGGCATAGCCGACGTGCCCGCCGTACCCGCAAGAGGAAACCCGCATCAAGGCTGTGGCGGACGCCTGTCAGGCCGACAGCCTTTCCCCATCGCCGCATGGCCGGAAAGGTATCGCCGCCCTGCCCTCCCTGACGGCTTGCGGATCGCCGTTGCCCCTGAGTGCGCGGGCCGCTCCGGGGAGGGGGCTTTCATGTCCGATATCACAGCCGTTGCCCCTGAGTGCGCGGAGCCGCCCCGGATATAGGCCATCCGGTGCAAAAGCGCGCTTCCGTGAATACACTCTTCCCCGCAGCCGAAGCATTCCTACCTCCCCCGCCATGCCTGATGCCCGATACATGGATTCACCGGGCACAGCTCACCTTCCACAACAGCATCAAAAGCCTGATGCCCGATGCAAGGATGAACCATGCGTATCTCTTCCATTTTACGCTCCACACCGGCGGCGGCCCCGCGCCATCATCCGGCCGGGGCCATTATTGCTGAGGCCCGTTACGAAAAAGATGCCGTAAAAGACGCATATGCATCCCTTACGGCATCCCAAGACAGCAAACGGGAGAAGATACCGCTTCCCAAACCGGAAGCGCGAACCGGCAGATCCGCCTTATTTTTCGAGCGCCCTTTCCGACACCAGAATCCGCCTTCCCGCCGTGGCGTCGGGCTGCGTATCCGTCAGGACCAGCCTGTACCCGAAGGAAACGGAAAGCGGCTGATGGCGGTTCGTCCCCAGGTCGAGGCTGACTTCAAGCGGGAGCCCGGCCTCGCGGTTCAGCGGGCGGGGGACCAGCACCGTGTCCTTGGAGGCCAGAACCCTGCCGTACTCGTCCGAAACATAGACGCTCAGCAAGATCTCGCCATACCACGAGGCCCAGTCGGGAAGCTTGTCGATGACCGGGTAGGCCTCGGCGACGATCCCCAGCTCGTTCCCGACCGGTATCACCTGATACTGGAAGGCGAGGTAACGCATCTGGAGGGTCTGGGACGTCTCGTTTTTCCACGGATTGCTCGGAAGGTGCCGCACGGACAGCCCCGAACACCCCGCGAGCAGCAGGACGCCAAGCAAAGCGAACACGCGAAGATTCATGAAATTCCCCATGTTGCAGGACATGTTCCGACCATTCCATCCGGGCCGCGGGACCCGCTTTCCCTGAGCCTTTCTCCCTTCTTACCCAATAGCAAGGAGAAAGGTCAATGACAGACCCGGCTCATTTTTCTATCCATGCGTCAAGGCGGGCGGCGAGCTCGTCCGGCGGGTAGCTCGGGCGGTCGTACATGCCCGCCAGCACCCGCTGGCGCGAGGCCTCCGAAAGGATGACCGCAGCCGCGACGGAGACGTTGAAGCTCTGGATCATGCCGTACATCGGGATGTACACTTCGCCGTCCACCAGCGAAGCCAGCTCGGCGGGAACGCCGCTGTGCTCGTTCCCCATGATGATCGCCGTGGGCTTCGTAAAGTCATACGCCCCGAGCGGCTTGGAGGCCGGGGTGCAGCTCGTGGCGAGGATCTGATGCCCGCCCGCCTTGAGCGCCGCGTACAGCTCCTCCGCGCTCCGGTGCCGGACGCTCTCCACCCACTTGCGGGCGGACGCGGAACTTTTCTTGCCGAGCTCCGGGAACGCGGTATCAGTATAGTAAAGGTGCAGCGCCGCAATCCCAAACGCATCGGCGCTTCTGTAAATAGCGGAAACATTGTGCGGATCGTGGATGTTCGCCAGCACCAGCGTCAGATCCTTCTGACGCCAGCGCAATACCCGCTCCAGCTTGGCCCGGCGGCGCTCGGTGATTTCTCTGACCACAAGACTCTCCTTCTCTTCAGGCTGAACGCCTACAACTCATCCCCGCCGCCGTTCATCGACAAGGCGGCGCGCTGCGCTTCCAATTCCGCAAGCTCGGCTTCCAGCTCCCCGAGCTTCTCCAGCGCCTGTTCGCTCGATTCCTTCAACTGGCTGAACTTCTTGAGCAACTCCGTCGTCTTGTTCCCGTCGGCGTACACCTCGGGATCGGCAAGCGCGGCCTCCACGTCCGACTGTTCGGCCAGCAGCGCCTCAAACTGCGTTTCCAGCTTGGCATACGCGTCCTGCTTGGGGCGCATTTTCTTATACAGGGCGTTCCGCTGCTCGGCCTGCTCGCGCTTGAGGCGCTTCAGCTCTTCCCGGTCCAGCGCCTTGCCGGGGACGGGGCCTTCCGCCTTCCGTTCGGCGTCCCTGTCCTTTTCCCTGCCGGACTTGGACGCCGCCAACGCCGCGCGCCGCGCCGCATCGTATTCCGCGAACCCTTCCTTATAGACGGTGATCCCGTCCTCGGCCATCGACCACGCCTCGTCGGCCACTTCCGAAAGGAGGTAGCGGTCGTGCGCCACCATCAGCAGCGTCCCGTCAAAGGCGTTCAGCGCCTCGACCAGCGCCTCGCGGCTTTCGAGATCCAGATGGTTGGTGGGTTCGTCGAGCACGAGGAAGTTGGCGCGCGCGAGGAACAGCGACGCCAGCACGAGGCGGCTGCGCTCCCCGCCGGACAGGCTGCTCACCTGCCGGTCGAAATAGTTCTGGCCGAGCAGGAACAGGCCGAGGACGCTCATGAGCTCCTCTTCCGTCATCCGGGGGTCGGAAAGCCGCCGGATTTCCCCGAGCACCGTCCCCGAGCCGTTCAAGAGCTCCGTCTGGTGCTGGCTGTAGTAGCCCATCTTGACGAGCGAGCCCATGACCTGCGTCCCGCCCTTGCGTTCCAGACGGCCCGCGAGGATCTTGAGCAGCGTCGACTTGCCGCAGCCGTTGTGCCCTACGAGGGCGATGCGCTGGCCGCGGTAGATCGTGAACGTCAGCGGGGGCCAGAGGCGCACGCCGTCCGGGAAGGAAAACGCCAGATCCGCCACGGACAGGATGGTCTTGTCGGCCTTGGGCGGCTCGGGCCACTTGAAATTGAGCTCCTTGCGCTTGGCTTCCGGGCGGAAGCCTTCAAGCTCCTTCTCAAGCTTCTTCGCCATCTTCTGGCGGGAACCGGCCTGCCGGGCCTTGGTCGCCTTGGCCCCGAAGCGGCGCACGAAATCCATCTTGCGCTCGATTTCGGCGTTCAGGCGCTGGGCCTCGCGTTCCCGCTGCTCCTCAAGCTCTTCCTGAAACTCCACGAACTGGCTGAACGTCGCCTTGCGGAAGACCGGTTTCGCGCCGCCGAGATACAGCACGTGCGTGCCGATCCGGTCCATAAAAACGCGGTCGTGGGCTACGAAGACCAGCGCGCCCTTGTAATCCATCAAAAAATCTTCCAGCCATTCCACCGCCTCGATGTCGAGGTGGTTGGTCGGTTCGTCGAGCAGCAGCACGTCGGCCCCGGCCACCAGCACC
>USCL01000303.1 GCA_900553145.1 uncultured Desulfovibrio sp. | reverse complement strand
CCCGAACACCCCATCAATGAAGGCTCCTTGTGCGCCAAGGGCGCGGGCATCTATCAGACGTCGGCCGCCAACGACCGCCGCCTGACCAAGGTGCTGTACCGCGCGCCCTACGGCGACAAGTGGGAGGAAAAGGATTGGGATTTCGCCATCGATCGCATCGCGCGGCACCTCAAGGAAGAGCGTGACGCCGGGTTCATGAAGAAGAATGCGAAAGGGCAGACCGTCAACCGCCTTGAGTCCGTCGCCCATCTGGGCAGCTCCAACGTCGACAGCGAAGAGTGCTGGTCCATGGCCGTCTTCGCCCGCTCCTACGGCCTGGTGTATATCGATCACCAGGCCCGGGTCTGACACGGCCCCACTGTACCGGCTCTGGCAGAGTCGTTCGGACGCGGCGCGATGACGAATCACTGGATCGATCTCCAGCACAGTGATTGTATTCTTATTCAAGGCAGCAATGCAGCTGAAAACCACCCAATCTCGTTCAAATGGGTGCTCAAGGCAAAGGACAAGGGGGCCGAGGTCATCCACGTCGACCCCCGTTTCACCCGCACGTCGGCACGCGCGAGCATGTACGCCCCGCTTCGCTCGGGCACGGACATCGCGTTCCTCGGCGGCATGATCAACTATATCCTTGAGCACGATCTGTACTTCAAGGATTACATGCTCAGCTACACGAACGCCGCGTTCCTCGTGAACCCCAAGTTCTCGTTCAACGACGGCCTGTTCTCCGGCTACGACGCGCAAAAGCACGCCTACGACAAGTCCTCGTGGTCGTTCCAGAAGGACGAGAAGGGCCTGATCAAGCGCGACGACACGCTGAAGGACCCGCACTGCGTCTTCCAGTTGATGAAGAAGCATTACGGAAGGTATGATCTGAAGAAGGTTTCCTCGATCACGGGGACGCCCGAGGCCGATCTGCTGGCCGTGTACAAGGCGTTCTCCGCCACCGGCAAGCCGGACAAGGCCGGGACCATCATGTACGCCCTCGGCCAGTGCCACCATTCCGTGGCCGTGCAGAACATCCGTACGATGACCATCGTGCAGCTCCTGCTCGGCAACATCGGCATCTGCGGCGGCGGCATCAACGCCCTGCGCGGCGAGCCCAACGTACAGGGCTCCACCGACCACGCCCTGCTGTCGCACTACCTGCCCGGCTACCTCAAGGCCCCCAAGGCCTCGTGGCAGACGCTCGAGCAGTATGTCGCCGGCACCACGCCCCGGACGGCGAACCCGCAGTCCCAGAACTGGATGGAGAACACCGGCAAATACGTCACCAGCCTGATGCGGTCCTTCTTCCCCGAAGGCGGGACGCCCGAGAACGGCTTCGGCTACGAATACCTGCCGAAGCTCGACGACGGGCAGGACGCCTCGGTCATGACCATGATCGACGCCATGTATGCGGGCACGATCAAGGGCCTCACCTGCGTGGGCCAGAACCCCGCGTGCAGCCTCCCGAACTCCAATAAGGTCCGGAAAGCGTTGCAGAACCTCGACTGGATGGTGCACGTCAACATCTTCGACAACGAGACGGCGTCCTTCTGGAAGGGCCCCGGCCTCGATCCCAAGAAGGTGAAGACCGAGTGCTTCCTGCTGCCCGTGACCGCTTCCGTGGAAAAGGAAGGCAGTCAGGCCAACTCCGGACGCTGGATGCAGTGGAAGTACGCCGCCGCCGAAGGCCCGGGTGACGCCATTTCCACAGGCGACGTGTTCTGGCGCATCATGAGCAGGCTCAAGGAGCTGTACGCCAAGGACGGCGGCACGTTCCCCGAGCCGGTTCTGGCGGCGAACACCGACTTCGTGGACGGCAAGGGCCGTTACGCCCCCGAACGGGTGGCCAAGTACATCAACGGCTACTTCCTCAAGGACGTGACCATCAACGGCGTGGAGTACAAGAAGGGCGAATGCGTGCCCGGCTTCCCGCTGTTGCAGGCCGACGGCTCGACCTCGTGCGGCAACTGGATCTGCTCCGGCAGCTTCACCCGCTCGGGCGAGAACCTCATGAAGCGGCGCAAGAAGGTCGACCCCACCGGGCTCGGCCTCTACCCCGAATGGTCCTACTCGTGGCCGGTCAACCGCCGCGTCATCTACAACCGCGCTTCCGTGGACCCGCAGGGCAAGCCGTGGAACCCGAAAAAGGCGCTGGTGCAGTGGAAGGACGGGAAATGGATCGGCGACGTGCCGGACGGCCCGGCTCCGCCGCTGGCCATGCAGGGCGGCAAGCTGCCGTTCATCATGCAGCCGGAGGGGCTCGGCGCCCTGTACGGCCCCGGATTGGCCGAAGGGCCGTTCCCGGAACACTACGAGCCGATGGAAAGCCCCTTCAAGAAGAACATCATGTCCTCCCAGCGGATCAATCCGGCGCTCCACGCGTTCGGCAAGGACATGAACCCGATCGCCAATGCGTCGCCCGACTTCCCGCTGGTGATGACCACGTATTCCTGCACCGAGCACTGGTGCACGGGCGCGTTCACTCGCTGGCAGCCGTGGCTCGTCGAAGCGCAGCCGCAGGCGTATGTGGAGATCAGCGAGGAGCTGGCGAAGGAAAAGGGCATCGCCAACGGGGAAAAGGTCCGCATCACCTCGGCGCGCGGCACGGTCGACGCCGTGGCGATGGTCACGGTGCGCCTCACGCCCTTCACGTGCGGCGGCAAGACCGTGCATCAGGTGGGCATGACCTTCAACTACGGCTGGCTCCACCCCAAGGAATGCGGAGACACGGCGAACCTGCTCAGTCCCATGGTCGGTGACGCGAACAGCATGACGCCCGAATACAAGGCGTTCATGGTCAACATCGACAAAATCAAGGCTTAGGAGGGAAGGCCATGTCCGACGGAAAAAGCATCCTCGTTGACGTATCCCGCTGCACCGGGTGCCGCGGCTGTCAGGTGGCCTGCAAGCAGTGGAACGAACTGCCCGCCACCGATACCGTGCAGACCGGTTCCTACCAGAACCCGCCCGACATGAACGGCGATACCTACAAGATCGTCCGGTTCCGCGAAGGGCGGCACGAAAACGGCAAACCCTACTGGAACTTCTTCAGCGACATGTGCCGCCACTGCGTGAACCCGCCGTGCGTGCTCGCCGCCGATGAAGGGACCATGATCCACGACGAGGCCACCGGCGCGGTGGTGTATACGGAAAAGACCGCCGAGAACGATTTCGATGTGCTTCTCGACGCCTGCCCGTACCGCATCCCCCGCAAGAATGAGAAGACCGGGGCCATTGTGAAATGTACGATGTGCATCGACAGGATCAGCGCGGGCGGCATCCCCGCGTGCGTGCAGTCCTGTCCCACCGGAGCCATGCGGTTTGGGGAACGCGCCGCCATGCTCGACCTCGCGCACAAGCGCGTGGAGGAGCTGAAGAAGGAATTCCCCAAAGCCCATGCCGTCGATCCCGACGACGTGCGCGTGATCTATGTCATCACGGACGATCCGGACAAGTACGCCGAGCACGTCGGCGCATAGCGGACAGTAAGCGAGGGGAGGGAGATGGTGCGGGCTCTGCCCGCACCCGCTGAGGCTCTGCCTCAGGCTCCGCCGGGGGGAATGATTCCCCCCGGACCCCCTCAGATCTTTATGTTGCACTTGAAGTCTGTTCCCGCAGCGGGATGGATGAATTGAGCGGATTTTTTAAATGGTTTTGCATTGATGGGAAGTTTCTGCATGGATGCCGGGCAGCCGTGTATGAGGGCATGGGAGAATGGGCGGCGGGGGCGTGGGGGAGTGGAGAAGCGTGCGGGGGTTCCCGCTTTTCGGAAGAGGCTTCTCCTTTCCCCCGCACATCCGCATACGCTGTTTAGAGCTTGTTCTCTTTCCGATTCAGAGGGAATGCCTTTCAGGGAAAAACGCGAATAAGGGTTCAATAAACAGAAAAGTCTTTGGAAAGGGAGTGATGGGCTCCGCGCGGGCAGG
>USCL01000302.1 GCA_900553145.1 uncultured Desulfovibrio sp. | reverse complement strand
GACGTGGAGCGGGCCGTGATCGGCATGGTGGAAACCATGCGCGCCGTGCCCGTGGATCGGAGCAGGCCGCGTCCCCTCATCGGGCTTGTGGGCGAGGCGTACCTCCGCAACGTGGATTACGCCAGCAACAACATCATCCAGAGTGTGGAGCAGATGGGCGGGGAGATACGTATGCCCGCGATCATGGAGGTGCTGTGGTACTCGCTCTACAAGCAGCGCTACTTTCAGGAACTGGGGCGGCACCGCGTCAAGGCGTTCATCCACCGCGTCCAGCACGGCATCCTCAACCGCATCGAGCGCAAGATGCGCCGCCATGCGGCCTCCGTGCTTCCCGATCCGTATGAAAAGCCCATCTGGGAGGTCATCGGGCAGAGCGGCCTGAGCCTTGATGCGGGCCTTGGTTTCGGGGCGTCCGTGGAAATGGCCCGGAGCGGCATCAGCGGGATCATCCACGCCATCCCCTTCAACTGCGTGCCGGGCACGGTGATTCAGGGCCTTGAGGGGCGTTTCCGTTCGCTGTTCCCCGGCATCCCGTTCATGACCGTAGGGTTCAGCGGGCAGGCCGATCTCGGCGTCCGCATCCGTCTCGAAGCGCTGGTACACCAGTGCCGGAGCCTCGCCTCAGGGCACGCCGCCAGCATGTAACCCTTACCCGTTCACGGCGCGGTTGGCCGCCCTCCGGCGGGGTTGTCCCCCGGAATCAGGCTGCGGCCGCCGCACCGCCGAACAAGGAACGATATGTTTCGCTATACGAACCATGTTTGCAAGAAATGCTTCCTCCAGAACGATCCCTTCCACAAGGTCACGCTCAATGAGGACGGCGTGTGCTCCCTGTGCGCCAAACCGGCCCCGGAGGAGGCCCGGCGCGATTGGGATGCGCTGGAAAAACGCTTTGCCGCCCATCTGGATCGCGTGCGCGGCACCCGGCCCTACGAGGGCCTGATCATGATGAGCGGCGGCAAGGACAGCGCGTATCTGGCGGATCTCCTGAAGGAGACCTACGGGATGCGGCTTCTCGGCTTCATCATCGACATCAACTATGAGTATCCGGAGACGTTCGAGAACGCGAAGACCATCGCCCGGAAGCTGGATCTGCCCTATGTCGTCTTCCGTCAGGAACCGGAGGCCATGCGCCGATACTACCGCTTCCTGTTCACCGAGAAGGCGCTGCTCCAGCCGGACGGCGGGCAGGTGTGCACGTTCTGCGGGCGCTTCCTCATCCATTCGGCGTGCGCGTTCGCCCGGCGCATGGGCATCCCGCTGGTGTTTTCGGGGCACAACCCGGATCAGATTTTCCTCATGGGCGAAAGCATCCACAACACCCCGGAGCAGGATGTGCTTATCGAGTTTCTCATGGAAACGCTGTCCGAGGAGACGGGGAAGGCACTGGCCCGCTGGCGGGAGAGCTACGGGGAGCCGGAGCTGCCGCTGTTCCCGGATTCCATCCATGTGGAAGGGACGGAACTGCTGTTCCCGTTCCAGTATTTCCCTTACCGCCCCGAAGCCATGATGCGCCACGTACGCGAACGCCTCCAGTGGCTGCCTATCAAGCGGTTCTCCAAGACGTACATCGCCTCCGGGTGCCGCCTCGTAAAGCTGTGGGCATACATGGCCTATCTCAACAATACCAACAGTTATGTTGACTTTGAATTCTGCAACCAGATCCGCAACGGTACGCTTTCCGCGGACACGGTGCGGCAATTCTACGAGCAGGCCGAGATCGATTACGAGGAGCTTGCGGAGCTCATTGCCGAGCTGGACATGGCCGGGCCCATGAAGGCGCTTTTGGCCCCTTATGGAGAGAAGGCGGAAGCGCTGCTCCGGCTGCTTCCTTGACGCATTCCTTCTTCCGTAAACCGTTTATGATTCTGAAAGGATGTCCGATGAGCCAGATATTCCTGTCACCTTTTGCCATGCCTGAGCTTGACCGCGTGGTCGAGCAGTTGTGCGCCCCCTCGTCGCTGGAGGGGGTCTTCCACCGTCCGCTCCACGATGCGCCCATGCCTTCGCTGGACGTGCTGGAAGAAATCCTGTCGCGCCTGAAGATAGCCTTGTTCCCCGGTTACTTCGGCATGTCCAACGTGCGTATGGAGTCCATGCGCTACCATCTTTCCGCCAACCTTGATTCCATTTTCCGCAAGCTGGCGGAGCAGATCCGCTGCGGCGCGTGCTTTGCGTGCGCGGAATACGCGCAGGAGTGTCTTGAGTGCGAGCGTATCTCGCGGGAAAAGGCGCTTGAGTTCATCGAGCGGCTTCCGCACATCCGGCGCCTGCTCGCCACGGACGCAAGGGCCGCCTATCAGGGCGACCCGGCTGCGACCAGCGCGGGCGAAACCATTTTTTGCTACCCGTCCATCCTGACCATGATCCACTACCGCATCGCGCACGAATTGTACCTGCTCGAAGTGCCGATCATCCCGCGCATCCTGTGCGAAATGGCCCACGCCATCACCGGCATCGACATCCATCCCGGCGCGTCCGTCGGGGAGGCGTTCTTCATCGATCACGGCACCGGCGTAGTCATTGGGGAAACGTGTGTCATAGGCAGGGGATGCCGCTTGTATCAGGGGGTTACGCTCGGCGCGCTGTCCTTCCCCAAGGGGGCCGACGGGGTGCTTATCAAGGGCATCCCCCGCCATCCGAAGCTGGAGGACGACGTGACCGTGTACGCGGGCGCGACCATCCTCGGCAACATCACCATCGGGGCGGGATCGGTCATCGGCGCGAATACATGGGTCACGCGGGACGTGCCCCGCAACAGTAAAGTCGTTTCGGGAGCCTGACATGGAAAAAACGAACAGCCTCGGCCTGCTGTTGTCCTTCGCGCGGCCTTGCCGCAGGCTTCTCGCCGCCTCGGTGGGCCTTGCCGTGCTCGGCGTGGCTTCGGGCATGGTGCCATATTTCGCGGTATCATATATGATCGTGGATCTGTATGCGGGTACGGCGACGCCGGGAAGCCTGCTCCTCTTCGCCCTGATCGCCCTGTTGGGGCAGGCCGGGCGCGTGGCGCTCGGCACGGCGTCCACAGTGCTCTCCCACCGCGCGGCCTTCGCCATCCTGAAAGGCATCAGGACGGACATCGCGGCCAAGCTGTCCCGTATGCCGCTGGGCAGCGTGATCGAGACGCCCTCCGGCAAGCTCAAGACGCTCATCGTGGACACGGTGGAAAAGATGGAGGTGCCCCTCGCGCACCTCATCCCCGAACTGACCTCGAATCTGCTCGTGCCGTTGTTCATGGCCGCCTACCTGTTCTGGCTGGACTGGCGCATGGCGCTGCTGGCGCTGGCCACGTTCCCGGTGGGGCTGTTCTGCTACATGGCCATGACCAAGGATTACGCGGAGCGCTACGCCACGGTTCAGGACGCGGGGAAGGGCATGAACGCCGCCATTGTGGAGTACATCAACGGGATTGAGGTCATCAAGGCGTTCAACCAGTCCTCGGCCTCCTACGGGAAATTCGTGGCGGCGGTCAGGGCCAACCGGGACGCCATGAAAGACTGGTTCCGCGCCACCAACGGCTATTACGTCGCGGGGATGGCCATTGCCCCGGCCTCGTTGATCACCGTGCTGCCCGCCGGGGTATACTTCCACATGAGCGGAACGCTGGACGCCCCCGCCGCAATCACCTGCTTTATCCTGTCGCTCGGGCTCATTCAGCCGATTTTACAGGCGCTCGGCTACACGGACAGCCTCGCCATGATGGACAGCACCCTCAAGGAGGTTTCCGACTTGCTGGGCAGGCCGGAAATGGTGCGCCCTTCCAGCTGCGTGCCGTTGCGCGGGCATGGGATCGAGTTTGATCAGGTGTCGTTCGCCTATACGGGGACGGGGCGGGAAGTCTTGCAGGATGTGTCTTTCAAGATCGTGGAAGGCGGCATGACCGCCATCGTCGGGCCGTCCGGCTCGGGCAAGTCCACGCTCGCCAAGCTGCTGGTCAGCTTTTGGGAAGCGGATCGCGGACGCATCC
>USCL01000301.1 GCA_900553145.1 uncultured Desulfovibrio sp. | reverse complement strand
CCCGCGCCGGGAAGGCCGCCCCGCCTCCCCCGCCGGGGACGGATGCCCCGGGCGGGAAGCGGAGGCGTGCGGAAGGCGGGGCGCGGAGGCGGAGGGGGATCGCGCGGGGCGCGGGCGGTCAGCGGTCGAGGTTCAGGAAGATGGTTTTGGTTTCGGTGTACTGGTCGTGGGACTCGCGGCCCTTGTCCTTGCCGCCGAACCCGGACAGCTTGTAGCCGCCGAAGGGCGTGGCGTTGTCGCCTTCGCTGAAGCAGTTGACGGAGACGGTGCCCGCCTTGAGGGCGCGGGCGTATTTGTGGGCCTTGGTGACGTCCTCGGTGAACAGGGAGGCCTGCAGCCCATAGGTGGTGTCGTTGGCGAGCGCCACGGCTTCCTCGTCGCTGTCGGCGGCGAGGATGGCGGTCACGGGGCCGAAGATTTCCTCGCGGACGATGGCCATGTCCGGGGTCACGCCGTCAAAGACGGTGGGCGGGATGAACAGCCCGCTGCCGATGGCGAGGGGTTCGCCTCCGGTGAGGATGCGCCCGCCTTCGGCCTTGCCTTTTTCGATGTAGCCCATGATGGTCTTGAACTGGCCCTCGCTCACGATGGAACCGAGGTTGTTTTCGGGATCGAGCGGATCGCCGATGCGCCAGTTCCCCAGTTCCGCGAGCAGGGCTTCGGCAAAGGCCTCCTTGCGCTTGCGGGGCACGATGATCCGGGAGTTCGCGGTGCAGTTCTCGCCCATGTTCCAGAAGGCTGCCGCGGCGGCCTGTGCGGCGACGGCGGCGTAGTCGGCCACGTCGTCGAGCACCACGAAGGGGCTCTTGCCGCCGAGTTCGAGCACGACGCGCTTGAGGTTGCTCTGGGCGGCGTATTGCAGGAAACGGCGGCCCACTTCGGTCGAGCCCGTGAAGGACACCACGTCCACGCCGGGGTGCAGCCCGAGCGCCTCGCCCACGGAGGAGCCGGGGCCCGTGACCACGTTGAGCACGCCTTCCGGGATGCCCGCTTCGGCGGCGAGTTCCGCAAGCTTCAGGGTGGAGAGGGACGTGACGCTCGCGGGCTTCAGGATGACGCTGTTGCCCTCGGCAAGGGCGGGGCCGAGCTTCCAGCCCACCATCATGAGCGGGAAGTTCCACGGCAGGACGCAGGCGACCACCCCGGCGGGCTCGCGCACGATGAGCCCGAGTTTGCCGTCCCCGGAGGGGGAGATGCCGCCGTACTGCTTGTCCGCGCATTCGGCGTGCCATTCGAGGCACTCGATGGTTTCCGGCAGATCCGTGAGCAGGCATTCGCGGACGGGCTTGCCGCTGTCGATGGATTCGAGGACGGCCAGCTCCACCTGATGCTTTTCGATGAGCCCGATGAAGCGCAGGAAGGTTTTTTTGCGCTCGGAAGGATGCATCCGCGACCAGGCCCCGCCGTCAAAAGCCCTGCGCGCCGCCGCGACGGTCTTGTCGACGTCCTCGCGCCCGCAGGAGGCGATCCGGGCTATCTCCTTGCCCGTCGCCGGGTTGACGGTCGGCATGGCCGCGCCCGAGAGGGCGGGGACGAATGCCCCGCCGATAAAGGCTTCGGTCGGGTAGGTCAGGTTTGCGGCAATCCGTTCGTAGTCGGCGTGGGACAGCAAAGTCATAGTGGCGTCTCCTTGTCGTTGCAAAAGGTGTTTCGGTTTAAAGGGCCAGCGGCGCAACGCCGTGTTGCCAGCCGGTTCCGCAAGGCTCCTCGCTGAAAGGCGGCGGATGGTTTCAGGGTTGAAAAGCCGCGAGGCCGAGCCCGGAAGGGCCGCCCGAGCATTTGTTGAGGCACGTTTTTCCCGCAGGGCGGAGGCTGCCCGGTTTTGGGCGGGAAAGCTTTCAAAACCGCGCCGTGCGCCGCCTCCTTCGGCCCACGGCCGTCATGGGCGGGGCTTCCGGGCGCGGGCAGGCATGGCAGGCAGTTGCAGCATCGGCCCGACGGTTACGGGGAAGGTCCCCCTAGTCCTTAAAGTATCCCTTGAAGGGCGTTGCAGCCCGTTTGGGCCCCGTGCGCTGCGGGTTTACATGAGGCCGGGGAGGGTGCCCGCGAACATGTTCAGGATGATGAGGCAGAGGAGGCCGACGAGGCCGGAGATCAGCGTGGGTACGGGATAGACGAGGAACGCCTGCTTGGTGCTGAGGCCGGACATCTTGCAGATGGTCCAGAAGCCGGAGTCGTTGGGCAGGCCGAGCCCGATGCCGCCGCAGCAGATGGCGAGGCCGACGAGGACCGGGGAGGCGCCGAGCTGCGAGGCCACGGGGGCGAGCACGGCGGAGGCGGTCACGATGGAGACCGTAATGGAGCCGAGGCCGATGCGCAAGCACTGGCTCATGAGGAAGCCGAGCAGGATGACCGGGATGCTCCAGCTCTGCATGACGTCGACGATGGCGGTGCTGATGCCGCTCGCGCCGATGACGGCCCCGAACGCGCCGCCCGCGCCGATGATGGCGAGGATGGAGCCCACGGATTCGGCGCCGCGGGAAACCACGCTGTCAAAAGGTTCGGGCAGGTAGTCGCGCAGGGAGAAGTAGGCCACGAACACGGTGATCAGCAGCACGATGTTGGTGTTGCCGAAGAAGGAGACGATGCGGCTGGCGGACGAGGCCGGGTCGAGGAAGGCGTTCAGCGTGTTCGCGATGAAGATCAGGAAGATGGGCAGGAAGATGATGAAGATGCCGAGCCCGCCGCTCGGATGGGTTTTCTTGGCGATGTTCTGCTCCGCCGCGACGGGGACGATCGCTTCCTCGTCGGTGAGGAAGATCGGGGACTTCTTGGCGAGGAGCTTGCCGTAGAGCACGCCGCCGATGAGGGATGCGGGCAGGGCGATGAGCGCGCCGTAAACGATGAACCAGCCGATGTCGGCGCCCATGTTCCCGGCCACGGCCACCGGGCCGGGGGTGGGGATGACGAGGGCGTGCGTGCAGGTGAGGCCGACGACGAGGGCGGTGACCAGCATGTTGAGGGCCAGCTTGCCTTCGCGGGCCATCTCGCGGATGAGGCCGATCAGGATGACGAAGGCCGCGTCGAAGAACACCGGGATGGAGATGATGTAGCCGGTGAGGTTCAGGGCCAGCGCGGATTTTTCGCGCCCGCACAGCCGCAGCATGGTGTTGGCGATTTCGCGGGTGCACCCGGATTCGTGGAGGATCTGCCCCATGGCGACGCCGAGCAGGATGATGATGCCGATGTCGCCCATCGTGTCCCCGAAGCCTTTGCACGACGTCTTGATGATGGCTATCGGATCAAGGCCGGAGCACACGCCCATCAGCAGGCAGCCGATGAACAGCGAAAGGAACGGGTGCAGCTTGCATTTGATGACCAAAGCCAAGACGACCGAAATGGACACAAGAAAGGCCAGAATGAGCGAGAAATGACCGTCCATGAAAGGCTCCTGTGGAAGTTGGGGGTCCGAGGGGGACATCCTGCCGTGGGGGTGGCAGTGGGCCGGGCTCTGAAAGGGATCTCCCTGCTTGCCGCCTGTCCGCCCGCCGGAGGAGGCGGAGAAAGCCTTCCGGCGGACGGGCCTTGCGGAAGGCGCGGGGGGATGCGCTTCTCGCCGGCGGGCCTGCGGAGTGCGCGGGGGATGCGCATCCGGCGGACGGGTTCAGGTACTCCGGGGGGAATGGAATACCCGCCCGCCTGCGGCCCGCCGTGGTTCCCGTGGGGTGGGAACCGGAGGCAAGCCGCGGCGGGAAAAAGGAAATCCCGAACATTCGTAGTGGATTACAATCCTTCGGGGGGAATGGACATGGAGGCCAGCTCTTCCAGCGGGAGGGGGAAAAGCGGCGGCTGCGCGTGGTAGGGCGGCAGCGTCTCGATGGGCAGGCCGTGCGTGTGCGCGATCATCTCGGCCACGGCGGCGGAACACATCCGGCCTTGGCAGGTGCCCATGCCCGGGCGGGCCTGCGACTTGAGGCCGTCGGGCGAGTAGCACCCGGCCTCGATGGTCCGGCGCAGCTCCCCGGCGGTCAGCTCCTCGCAGCGGCACA
>USCL01000300.1 GCA_900553145.1 uncultured Desulfovibrio sp. | reverse complement strand
GGTGTGGGGAGGGAGAGGGGCAACACTTCTTCAGACGGGTTCCCCCCTCCCTCCCCACGTTACATTCGTTTTTACGCCTTTTCCATCTCGTCCAGAATGGCCCGGGCCGCATCGGATGGGACGGGGGCCTTGGTGATGGGGCGGCCCACGACGAGGAACTCGCTGCCGATGCGCACGGCCTGCGCGGGCGTCATGATGCGGCGCTGATCGTCGGATGCGGAGCCGGTCGCCGGGCGGATGCCGGGCGTCAGGCACATCAGGCCGGGGCAGCGGGATTTGATGGCCTCGACTTCGTGGCCGGAGCAGACCACGCCGTCCAGCCCCCATGCCTGTCCGCCCGCCGCAAGATCGGCGGCAAGGCCGGAAAGATCCGCGCCGTAGCCGGGCAGTTCGCCGGGGGCCATGCTGGTCAGCACGGTCACCCCGAAAAGCAGGGGCTTGGGGCCGCCTTCGTCGGCGCTCCGCTTCACGGCGTCGGCGGCGGCGCGGATCATGCGTTCCCCGCCGAGCGCGTGCAGGGTGATGAGGTCGACGCCCATGAGGCAGGCCGAATAGACGCCGCCCGCGACGGTGTTCGGGATGTCGAACATCTTGAGGTCGAGCATGACCTTAAAGCCCATCTCTTTGAGCCCGTTGACGACGGCGGGGCCTTCGTGGGTGAAGAGCTCAAGGCCCACCTTCATCCATATCGGGCAGCCGCGCAGGGATTCGGCGGTGGCGAGGGCGTCTTTGGCGTTGGTATAGTCGAGGGCTACGATAAGTTGCGCCATGGGTTCATCCTTCCAAAATGGTGTTTGCCAGCCCCGGGCGGTGTGCGGGGTGGAGCGTCGAGGCAAGGTAGACCGCGCGCAGCTCGTCATAGGCCTTGTCCAGATTATCGTTGACGATCCATGCGTCGAACCAATGGGCCTGGCGGATTTCGGCGGCGGCGTTGGACAGGCGGCGGGCGATGCTGGCCTCGTCGTCCGTGCCGCGCCCGCGAAGGCGGCGTTCCAGTTCGCTCAGGGACGGCGGCAGCAGAAAGACGTATTGCCCGCGGGGGAGCGAAAGGTGCAGCTGGGCCGCGCCCTGTACGTCAATGTCGAACAGGACGTCCCGCCCGGCCTTCAGGGTTTCGAGCACGGGGGCTAGCGGCGTCCCGTAATAGTTGCCGTGCACGTTGGCCCATTCCGCAAAAAATCCGGCTTCCCGGCGGCGGCGGAATTCTTCGACGGAAATGAAATGGTAGTCCTTGCCGTCCTTTTCATGCCCGCGCGGGGCCCGGGTGGTGCAAGAAATGGAATAGGCGAAATTGGGAAATTCGGCCCTCAGGCGCTGGATGAGCGTGGTTTTTCCCGTTCCCGAAGGGGCGCATATGACAAGCAGCACCCCGGAACGGGCCATTGTGCATGGCGGCGTATCAGGCATTGTCCTCCTCCTGCATGAAACGTTGACCCAGAGTGTCCGGCAGGATGGCGGAAAGGATCACGTGGTTGGAATCGGTTATAATGATGGAACGGGTTTTCCGGCCCTGAGTGGCGTCCACGAGGCGTCCTTCGGCGCGGGCATCCTCACGCAGGCGGCGCATGGGCGAAGACGCCGGGTTGATGATGCCCACGACGCGGGAAGCGACCACGAAGTTGCCGAACCCGAGGTTGATGATCCGTTCTTTGAACATGCTTATTCCAGATTCTGGACTTGCTCGCGGCATTTTTCCAGTTCGTTCTTGAAGTCCACCACCAAGCGGGAGATCTGGGCGTCTTGGATCTTGTTGCCGCAGGTGGCGATTTCGCGGAAGCACTCCTGAAGCGTAAAGTCGAGGCGTCGCCCGGCGTCGGTGCCGATTTCGAGGAGATCGCGCAGTCGTTCCAGATGGGCATGGAGCCGGGTGAGCTCTTCGCTCACGTCCAGCTTGTCCGCGATGATGAGCATTTCCTGAAGGAAACGGCTCTCTTCCAGTTCGCTGTTGACGGAGGCGAGGGCTTCGGAAAGGCGTTCGCGGAGCACGGCGAACCGTTCTTCCTTAATCTCGGGGGCGCGCTCGTCGATGCGCGAAACCCACTCCTCCATTTGGGCGATGCGGGCGGCCATGTCGCGGGACAGCGCCGCGCCTTCCGTTTCGCGGGATTCGTTCCAGTCCTCAAGCGCGGCGACAAGGCCCTCTTCGAGGCGTTCTTCCATTTCGTCGTCCCCGTCCTCGCTTTCCCGCTCCCAGAGCGTGGGGATGGCGAACAGGGCGTTGTAGTCCGGCTCGAAGGCGTCCCCGTGCAGATCCGCGAGGGCGGCCATCTGATCCAGCATGGCCGAAGCCTGCGCCGCGTCAAAACGGAGGTTGGCCGCCGCGCCGCGCTGCTGGAGGGTGAGGGTGATTTCCATGCGTCCCCGCGCGGCGAAGCGCCGGACCACGCGTTCCAGACGAGATTCCAGCCCCCTCGCCTGAAGAGGAAGCCGCCATTTGAGATCAAGGTGGCGGTTGTTTACACTGCGTATTTCCCACGTTTGCGTCCAGTCCGCGTCTTCCATGACGCAACGGCCGAAGCCGGTCATACTCCGCAACATAGGTCCTCCTTCGGGCTTTCAGCGTTGGGGATGGCTATCCGTATTATGTTACGGCATAAAGCTTTTCGGCACAAGAGCGGGAATGCTTTTCCCGGTACTGGCTTCCCGTCCGTTTTCAGGATATCCTTAAAAGGATATAGGGTTGGAGGGCGTACCGCGGAGACGGCCTTCCCCGGCGATCCGTCGACGTATGCCGTCGCTTTTTCCGCCTCTCCGCCTTGTGTTCCCTTGTCCTTTCAAGCGGGTTCCTGTAGTGGTCCCCGGTCATGGAACGCCGCGCGGAAACCCGCCCGCCGCGTTCCGCCCGCGTGTCAAATCTAGCAACAGGATGGGATGCCTATGGCCGTTCTTTGCGTGGAAGATCTCGATCATCTGGTCCTCACCGTCGCCGACATCAAGGCCACATGCCGTTTTTACCAGCAGGTGCTCGGCATGACGCCGTTCACGTCCGGCAGCGGGCGGACCGCCCTTTCGTTCGGCAACCGCAAGATCAATCTCCATGAGGTGGGCAAGGGATATCTCCCGCAGGCTCACAACCCCCTTCCGGGCACGGCGGATCTGTGCTTCCTTTCCCGCACGCCGGTCGTCGAAATGCTGGATCATCTCAAAGCCAGCAATGTCCCCGTAGAGGAAGGCCCGGTGCGGCGCGAAGGCGCGCTTGGCCCCATTACGTCCGTCTATTTCCGCGATCCCGACGGCAACCTGATTGAAGTGGCGAATTATACGGAAGCCTGAGCCTTCCGGAAGGTCTGTCATGCGCGTTTTGCCTTTTACGAAATATTCGCCTTGCGGAAATACGACCATCCTTGTCCAAGACGCCTCGCTGCCCGCGTCGGAACGGGCCCGCGTCGCCGCGGAAATCATCGCGCCGGGTCATCTCGAAGCGGAACAGGCCGGGTATGTGGATACAGCCGCTCCCGTTCCGAGGCTGGACATGATGGGCGGGGAATTCTGCGTGAATGCGACCCGCGCCTTTGCCGCGCTGCTTGCCGGGGAAGGGCGGCTCAGCCCGGAAAAGGGAGACTCCGAAGGAAACGATCTCTATGGGGCCGTGAGCGTTTCCGGGATGCCGGAGCGGCTGCGTGTCCGCGTCCGGCGTTTGGCCCCTCATCGTTTCGAGTCCGCCGTCCTGCTGGATCTGCCGGAAGCGCCGCCTTTGGAAGCCGTAGCGCCGGGTATCCATCTTGTCCGGGTGCCGGGCATAGCGCATCTGGTGCTGGACGCCGCCGCGCACCCGTTGCCCGCCGACAAGGATCGCGACACGGCCGAGTTTTTTTCCCGTTTTGGGCTGTTGGGCGAGGATGCCGCCGGGTGCATCTGGCTTCACCGCGGGCCGTCCGGCTTGCGGATCACGCCTTTCGTATGGGTGCGGGGGACCGGGACGACGTATGCCGAGACGGCTTGCGGTTCCGGGACGCTAGCGGCGTCCATCGTGTGCCGGAGCATTCACGGCGACGGCGGGGATTTG
>USCL01000299.1 GCA_900553145.1 uncultured Desulfovibrio sp. | reverse complement strand
TTGCCCACGGCCCCGAGCAGCGCGGTCAGGCACATGAAGCTCATGGCCACATACGAACTCATGCCGCTGTCCACGAATCGCGGCTTGAGCTGGCTCAGCACACCGCCGACGGCCATCAGGCCGATGCCGAACGACACGCCGATGATCCACATCTGGCGGCCCGCCATAAGCTCGCGCCAGCCTATGGGAACCACCTTTTCCTCTTCCCGGCCGGACAGGAAGGCGTTCGCCGCAATCCCGTCCACGGTCAGGCCGATCTCTTCAGGCGTATTGCGGATAAGCCGCCAGCAGAGGGGAAAAAGCAGGAACGCGAGGCCGCCGAGTACCGAGAAGGCCCACGAGACGCCCAAGGTGTCCACAAGCACAAGCGCCATGAACGGCAGGAACGCCCCGGACAGGGAAGTCCCCATGCCGACCAGCCCGAAGGCCCGGCCCCGGTAGACGGCGAACCAGCGGTTCATGAGCATGGTGGCGACCACGCCGCCGCAGATCTGCCCGCACACCCACACGATGGCGAACAGCGCCGCAAACAACCGAATGTCGTCAACATGGCCGAGCCCGATATAGCCGAGCCCGCCGATGAAGGCCCCGAGCGTCATCAGAAGCCGGATGCTCATCTTGTTTGTGAGCATAATCCCTATCGGCATGCTCAGCGTCATCATGGCCGAAGCGAAAGTCATGCTCAGGCCGATCCCGGCCCGGCTCCAGCCATGCAGTTCGACCAAGGGTTCGATAAAAGCGTTCATGGTATAGAACACGCTTCCCTGCAGAAGCAGGTTCCCGCAGGAACCTATGGTCGCCAACTTCCATCCGTAGAACACGAGGAGCCTCCTCAACGAGTGATGCCTTATGAAAAGCAAGCCTCATGCCATGTTACGGAAAAAAGGATTTTATTAGTGAAAGAATGTACTTGCCGGTATCCGAAACGGAAAGGGGAGGGGAAACCGCTTGTCCAGATTTTGGACTTGTCCAATCCGTGGACTGGCTTTGTCCAGAATTTATAATAGACAGGGCATGACGCCATTGACGCACCCCGGGCGGCACGCTACTTTGAGGCAAAATTCCGCAAGGGGAGCGCGGTTATGCAAGAATCAACATCTCTCTTGATTCTCTGGCTTTTGTCGTCTCTGAAACAGGAGCGCTCGACGCTGTGCCTCATCCAGATGCTGGAATGCCCCGCCGCGCAGGCGGAAATCGCCCTGTATGAGCTGACCGCCGGCGGCTTCGCGGAGCAACGGGACGAAACATGGGATCTGACGCGGGCCGGGGCCGAACGTCTGAAGGAGGCATTGCCGAGCCTTCTGTTCCGCGACATGGATTCGCCGCTTGAAGAACTCATCTCCGCCTGCGAATCCAAAATGCCGGAAACCGCCTGCGAGATCTGCACGAAGCGTATGCGCATCCTGCTGCGCAAGGCCGACACGGCCGGAAGCGCCGGGTATCTCGAACTGCTCCTCAACCAGCTCGGGCGGTGGCAGACCCGCAGGCTGTCCGCTCCCGAGGCCCGCGCCTTCATCCATTACGCCTTCGCCGCCCACGATGCCTCCCTCTATTATATGAAGAACGCGGCCCGCTCCTCCACCTTTATGGAAAAGGCCGCGGAATACGCCCATACAGCGGGGGACAAGCGCACCTTGGTCCTTATCCGGTTCGCGCGGGGCTCAGCCGCGTTCTTCACGGGCACCACCCATTTCGAACGGGCCCACGAAACCTTCCACTCCGCCATGGAGCTGCTCAAGGCACTGGATGACAAGGAACTGTATACCCGGATCACCCCTTTCCTCATCGTGATGCATTTCATCCGCGGGAACTTTCAGCAGGTGCTCGAGTGCTACGAAATGCTCCAGAAGAGCACCCATAAGCCCGTACTGCCCCTCTTCGAGGCCCAGCTTGTACTTCAGGCGTCCTCCTCCGCCGCCTACCTGGGCCACCTCGCCCATGCCCTCGGGATGCTCAAATCCGCCATCGGCACGGCGGAGCTGGAAGGGAACGCCATGTCCGCACAGGTCTACCGCCAGCACCTTGGCGTCCTCTACGCCTACATGCGCCGCGAGGACGACGCGCTGGAAACCCTCCAGTCCGTCGTTTCCCGCTCGACGATGGCCGCCAATCCCAAGCTCATGCTCCGGGCCTTCGCCGCCATCGCGCTCTGCTATTCCCGCATGGGCCGGGCCGAAATGTCCTATAGCCTCTTCGCCGACACCCTGCGCCAGGCCAACCGCCACCCCTCCTTCTCCCTGTCCTACAACTACCTTTGGATCCTCGAACTCGCGGTCTTTTACGCCGAGCACGGCTTCCCTTCCCTGCCCGGCATCGATCTCGACACCCTGTTCCGCGAGGCGGAGATCAGCCCGAGCGCGATGATGCGGGGGCACGCCCTGCGGCTGAAAGCGATCTACCTCCGCAACAAATCGCCGCAGGAAGCGCTTGCCCTGCTCGACAAAAGCCTCGAAATCCTCAAGGACGCCAACATGCCCATCGAGTATGGGTTCACCGAACGGCGACGCTCCGAGATACTGAATGCCCTCGGGCGCGAGGCCGAAGCCGAAGCCGCCGAGGAGACATCCCTCAAGCTCCTCAGCCGCATCGGGCTGGGCAGGAAACGTTCCCCGTGGCCGTCGCCGGATCAGAAGGAGGCGTCCTTCGATGCCTGCTGCCGCGAGGTCGGCTCCATCCATGAATGGGAAACGCTTGAGGAATACTGCTATCAGCTCGCCGCCTGCCTGCGCAAAGTCTTCCGCGCCGAGCGCACCGCCCTTTTCCGCATGGACGGGGAAACCCTGCTCTCCCGCGGCTCCTGCAACCTCTCCGGCTCGGAAATCGCCGCCGGGACGTTCGCGCCGAGCCGCGATCTGATCCGGGAGCGCATCCGTGAAGAAACCCCTTTCGCCGCCCAGCAGAACGGGCTGGATCTCCTCTGCCTCCCTTTCCGGCTTCCCGACGGGAGCCCGTGGCTTCTCTATGCGGACAGCTCCGCGCACTCCAGCCGCATGCTCCATTGCGCCCCTGAGGATCTGAACCGCGTCGGGCTCCTTTGCGCCTCGGAACTCAAGAACGCCCTCCGCCTGCTTGAGGCCCGCAACATGGGCGCCAACGTGCGCCAGATCCATGCCGTCACCAAGATGGCACAGGAGGAGCGGCTTGAACTGTGGGGCAAAAGCCCTTCGTTCCGCATGTGCCTCGAACGCGCCAAAGTCGTCTCCGCCACGGACGCCGCCGTGCTCCTGCTCGGGGAGACGGGCGTGGGCAAGGAGGTCATGGCCAACTACGTGCACCGGCACAGCGGCTGTAAGGGCCCGTTCGTCGCCGTGCACCCGGCCTCGGTTTCCGAACACCTCTTCGAGAACGAATTCTTCGGGCACGAAAAAGGCGCCTTCACCGGCGCCACGGGACAAAAGATCGGTTTCTTCGAACTGGCCGACAACGGCACGCTGTTCATCGACGAAGTGGGCGATATCCCCATGAACATGCAGATCAAGCTCCTGCGCGTGCTGCAAGAGCACCGGTTCATGCGCGTGGGCGGCACCAAGGAGATCCATTCCTCCTTCCGGCTCATCGCCGCCACCAACCGCGACCTGCCCCGCGCCGTGCGCGAAGGGACCTTCCGCGAAGACCTCTACTACCGCATCTCGGTCATCCCCGTGACCATCCCGCCGCTGCGCGAACGCCTTGAGGATCTGGAGGAACTCATCATTGCGTTCACCGGCCATTTCTCACGGCGTTACGGCAAGAAGATCCCTTATCCGGACGAGGGGGCTTTGCGCCGCCTCTCCGAATATCCGTGGCCCGGCAATATCCGGGAGCTGCGCAACGCCGTGGAGCGCGCCGTCATCTTGTACACGGGCGGCCCTTTCGATCTGGCCCTCGGAGGACAGGGTGAAACCCGGGATTGCCGGCAGCATGCCGAAACCTCCCTCTATGCGGATACCCCCACGCTTCAGGAGCTCCAGAGGCGGTACATCCAATACATCCTCAACAAAACCGAAGGCCGCATCAGCGGCGAGAACGGCGCGGAGAAACTGCTCGGCATGAAGCGCTCGACCTTGTATCTCAAGCTTCGGCAATACGGAATCAAGCCGAGAGAGAGAGAGAGAGAGAGAGAGAGAGAGAGAGAGAGAGAGAGAGAGAGAGAG
>USCL01000298.1 GCA_900553145.1 uncultured Desulfovibrio sp. | reverse complement strand
TATCCCCCTAAAACGTTTGTATGCGGACGGAAGCCTGTACCTTTATGAATATGAAGCAATGGGCCGCATCAAGGCCCTCCGCCCTCCAAAGCCGTAATTACCAAATGGAAACGGTCGATTATAACATATAATGGTTACAAATAAAAAAGGGAAAGCCGTTGCGCGGCCTCCCCACCAGTCGAAAATCTTGGGAAGGTGAGAGGGGGAACCGGGGGAGGGGAAGCCTTTCTAGAGAAAGGCTTCCCCTCCCCCGGTTCCTCCCTAAAAACTACGCGAAATCAGGGTCCAAAGCGGCGCGCCCGTTGGCGAGCATGATCTTGACGTAGTGCACGGTGCGCTCATCCACCGGCATGACGGGGAAAGGCTCCCCGCAGGATTCGCAACGGGTCATGGAAGGCTGCGTCGGCGCGATCAACGGATTGCGGCGCCCGCAGCCGGGGCAACGGTAAAAAAAGACAAGCTCCATGCTCTCCGGCGGCACGGGCTGCACAGGACGACTGGAAAGGCTCATCCCCGCACTCCTTCGACAAGGCTTTCGCCGCTCATGACGTCCGGCTTGGCAAGGCCCCACAAGGCCAGCAGCGTGGGCGCGATATCCCCGAGCTTGCCGCCGGAGCGCAACGGAACGGCATGATCGCCATCCGCGCCCCGCTCCACCACAACCAGCGGAACCTGATTGCAGGTATGGGCCGTCTGGGGATGGCCGTCCTCGTCCAGCATCACCTCGACATTGCCGTGATCCGCCGTCATCAGCACACGGCCGCCGGAAGCCAGCACGGCCTCCGCCAGCCGGGCAACGCAGCCGTCCACATACTCAAGCGCTTCGACCGCCGCTTCGATGACGCCGGTGTGCCCCACCATGTCGGGGTTCGCCAGATTGCAGACCGCCAGCGTATACGGCACGCCGTCTTTTTCCGGCCCTGCGGCCCACGCTTCGAGGAAACGATCCGTCACCTCAAGCACGCTCATCTGCGGCTTCAGATCATAGGTCGCCACATCCTTCGGCGAATTGACGAGGATGCGGTCTTCAAGCGGGAAAGGCTCTTCGCGCCCGCCGCTGAAAAAGTAGGTCACATGGGCGTACTTCTCGGTTTCGGCTATGCGGAGCTGATGCGCGCCCGCGTCCGCCACGACTTCACCGAGCGTCCGCACCAGATTTTCCTTGGGAAACGCCACCGGCACATGCAGCGAGCTGTCGTAGGACGTCATGGTCACAAGGCCCGCCAGCGCCGGGACGCGGCCGCGATCGAACCCGTCGAACCCGGGGAAATGAAAGGCGCCCACCAGTTCGCGGCCACGGTCGGCGCGGAAATTGATGAAGAAGACGCCGTCGCCGTCCCTGACGCACACGTCGGCGGGGCCGCCAAAGACCTGCGGCTTGAGGAATTCGTCGGTCTCCCCGGCGGCGTAAAGGGCTTCAACGTCCGCCACGGGATCGGAGGCGCGCCGGCCTTCGCCGTGGACCATCATGTCCCACGCCACCTTCACGCGCTCCCATCGCTTGTCGCGGTCCATCGCGTAAAAACGGCCCACGAGGGAAGCCTGCTCCACAGACACGCCGGGATGCGCCGCCCGCGTCCGCGCCATCATGTCCCCAAGCCGCGCGAGGAAGCCCGCGCCGCTGGTGGGGCTGGTGTCGCGCCCGTCCATGAACGCATGGACGCGCACGTCCACGCCGTGGGACGCCGCGATGTCCATGAGCGCGCCGAGATGGTTGATATGGCTGTGCACGCCGCCGTCGGACAGCAGCCCCGCGAAATGCAGCCGCCCGCCCGCCCGCTTCACGCTGGCCAGCAGATCAAGCAGCGCGGCGTTGGAGGCCAGTTCGCCCGTCTCCATCGCCACGTCGATGCGGGTCATGTCCTGATACACGATGCGCCCGGCCCCGATGTTCAGGTGCCCCACTTCGGAATTGCCCATGTACCCGGCGGGCAGCCCCACCGCGCGCCCGGAGGCGTCGATGCGCGTCGCGCCCGGCAGGGAGATGAGCCGTTCGATGTTGGGCGTCCGCGCGAGGCTGGCGGCGTTGCCCGGACCGGCGGGAGCCAGCCCGTAGCCATCAAGAATAAGGAGCAGTGTCGGGGTAAGGGACATGATGCACTTCCTTGGAGCGGGGGCTAGTCTTCGTCCCCGGCGGGTTCTGCGTGACGGGGAGACACCGCGGGCATTTCGCCATGCAGCACGGGAGACTCCTTCCAAAGCGATTCGATGCGGAAAAGCTCACGCACTTCCGGCTGGAAGATATGCACGACGATGTCGTTGAGGTCGGCCAGAATCCACTGCCCGGTCTGATAGCCTTCCATGCGCAGGAATTCGTAGTTGTTCTTGGTGCACTGTTCCATCAGGCCGTCGGCGAGGCTCTTGGCGTGGCGGAGCGAGGACGCCGTGACCACGATGACCATATCCATGCACGGGCTCTTGCCCGCCACGTCGAGGGCCACGACATCGCGCGCCTTGCTTTCTTCAAGCCACTTCACAAGAGCAGCCGTCTTTTCGGCGGCTGACGCTGTGGAATATTTGCGGACCGGCTGCGCCTTGGCGGCGGGGGTGCCGGCGGGGGTTGCCTGAGACGCCATAGAAGTAGGGTTATGTTGTTCCATCGCCGATACATACTCCATTTCCGGGTTGATCGCAACGAACGCCCTTCCCCATGCCGGGCCCGGAAACCGCTGATGGACAGGGTAAAATCCCTTTTTCCGGCTCTTGACCGCTCCGGTCAAATGGGGCAATCCTCGTCTGTCTCGACTTTACGCATTCCGTTTGGAGGACTGTATGATTTTCAACATAGATAAAGAGACGATGCCACGGGAAAAAATCCGGGAAATCCAGCTGAGTCGCCTTCAGGACCTGTGCCGTCGCGTTTACGCCAACGTTCCCTTCTACCGCCGCAGCTTCGACGAAAAAGGCATCAAGCCCTCCGACGTGCAGTCGCTGGACGATCTGAAATTCCTTCCCTTCACTTTGAAGCAGGATATGCGGAACAACTATCCCTACGGCCTGTTCGCCGTCCCGATGGAAATGATCCAGCGCATCCACGCCTCCAGCGGAACCACCGGCAAGGCGACCGTGGTCGGGTACACCAAGCGCGACATCGAGGTGTGGGCCGAATGCGCCGCCCGCTCCCTGGCCGCCGCCGGGGCCACCGCCAACGACATCGTGCAGGTTTCCTACGGCTACGGCCTGTTCACCGGCGGCCTCGGCGCCCATTACGGCGCGGAATGCCTCGGCGCGACCGTCATCCCCATGTCCGGCGGCTCGACCAAGCGTCAGGTCCAGCTCATGCGCGACTTCGGCGCTACCGTGCTCTGCTGTACGCCGTCCTACGCCCTGCACCTCCATGATGCGGGCCTCGAAATCGGGATCAACATCAAGGATCTGCCCCTCCGCCTCGGCGTCTTCGGCGCCGAACCGTGGACCGAGGAAATGCGCCGCGAAATCGAGGACAAGCTCGGCATCACCGCGACGAACATCTACGGCCTGTCCGAAATCATGGGCCCCGGCGTTTCCCAGTCCTGCGCCAAGGAACAGCACGGCATGCACATCTGGGAAGACCATTTCCTCCCCGAGATCATCGATCCCGCCACCGGCGAAATCCTGCCCGAAGGCAGCACCGGCGAACTGGTCATCACCACGCTGACCAAGCAGGGCATCCCGCTGGTCCGTTACCGCACCCGCGACATCACCTCCCTGAACTACACGCCCTGTTCCTGCGGCCGCACCCATGTGCGCATGAACCGCATCACGGGCCGCAGCGACGACATGCTGATCATCCGCGGCGTGAACGTGTTCCCCTCGCAGATCGAAAGCCTGCTCCTCGAAGTGCAGGGCGTTTCCCCGCACTATCAGCTTATCCTCACCCGCGAGAACAACCTCGATTACGTCGAAGTGCAGGTCGAGCTCGACGGCGCGATGTTCTCCGACGCGATCAAGGATCTCCAGCAGCGCGAGCAGCGCATCCAGAAGGGCATCAAGGAGTTCCTCGGCGTCACCACCAAGGTCCGCCTTGTGGAGCCCCACTCCATCCCGCGTTCCGAAGGCAAGGCCGTCCGCGTCATCGACAAGCGCGCGGCGCAGTAATTGATTGGATAAAGATTGGGGAGGGGGAGGGGAAACTTTCTGGAGAAAGTTTCCCCTC
>USCL01000297.1 GCA_900553145.1 uncultured Desulfovibrio sp. | reverse complement strand
GGCGGCTTCGACCTTGTCGGACTTGTTGTCGACGATGACCAGTTCGACGGGGCGGCCAAGGGCCGTGGGCGTGATCTTATGGGCGAGCTGGATGCCTTCAAGCTCAAGCTGCCCGGCGAAGGCGTTCTGTCCGGTCAGAGGCATGTAGACGCCGATCTTGATGGGATCTTCCGCTTTGGCGGGGGTGGCGAGCCCCATGCCGAGCGCCATACAGGCAAACGCGCTCAAAAGAGTGCCGAGTTTCATGCTTCCATCCTCCAACTGTAAGATTGTTATTGAAGCAACCTCCAAGCAGTAGATAAAACCTGATGCAGGAATCCTGCGGAACAGGCACTATCTCGAAAAGGAAATCCGGCGAACTTTGCGTGTTGTACAGAAACGCAGCATGCCGGAAACCTCACGCAGGATAGATAATGAATAATATAACAATCTATGGATGGAATGCACTAACTACCGATTGCGCGATGATTCAGTTCATACAGCAACAGTTTCCTTTGTCAAGAAGAAATATAGAGTATTATTTTTGAGTAAAAGATCACTTTACGTATGTTTCATTGTTTGAATAAACAACAAAAGACGTTTTTTGCGTCACATAAGAAATCTTATGAAAGAGTTTCAATATGGGAATAATGAACATGGTGAAATAAAGAAAAGAACTAGATTGGTTGCTCAAACGTAATAAGGGCATGTTATGGATTGTGTACTCAACCTTTATGGTTTGTGCTGCTGGAGAGTAGATTTTTCCATTACATGCAGGGGAACTCTATTGTTTGTTCATCCAGTTTGAGAAAATACATATGAATGTACATATCATATTGGAATAAAATGTGAATATGGCACGAATCCGTCTTGGGGAAGGCGCAAAAAAAACGGCATGCGGAAGCACGCCGTCTGCCGCGGAAAGGGGAAGATCGGATCAGCTGCGATCCGCCGTCAGCAGGAATACCGCCGAGATGACCAATGCGCTGCCCGCCCACCCATAGGCCGAGAAGTTCTCGTGCCAGAACATCCAGACCCAGAATGTCGCCAGCACGGGCTCGATGTTCCCGATGATGGCCGCCTTGACCTGGCTGATGAGCCGGAGGCTCCGGCCATAGGCGAGGTAGGCCCCGTAGTTGGTGACCACGCCGAGGGCCAGCAGGTTGGCCCATGCCGTCCATGAGCGGGCAGGGGCGAAATCCACGAAGGGGAACAGGGCGAGCGCGCCGCCGAGCAGCATGTAGGCGTACAGGGTGGCGGTGGAGTAGCGGGGTTGCCACCAGACATAAAAGGGGAAATGCGAGGCGTAGCAGAGGCCGGATATAAGCCCGCAGACGATGCCGAGCACGGACGGCTCGGCGTTCAGGCTTCCGCCGGAGAAGCAGACCAGCGCCGTCCCGAAAAGGGCCAGCGCCAGCGCGATGCCCTTGCGGGAGGAGAAGCTTTCATGGAACAGGAAGCGCGAGAAGACCGCCACCCATGCGGGGGCCGTATACAGCAGCACCATCGCCATGGCGGCCCCGCTCAACTGGATGGAGATCTGCAGCGAACTGAAGAACACGCTGATGCTCAACACCCCGAAGGCGCAGAAGAACAGCGCGTGCTTCAAGGGGATGCGCGCCCCGCCGCAGATGCCCGTTTGGACAAAGAAGCAGACGCCGCCGAGCAGGGCGCGCCAGAAGGCCACTTCCAGCGGCGCGAGGCCCTCCTGCATGCAGATTTTGGAAAAGGGGCCGATGAGCGACCACAGCACGGCGGCGACGAGCACATACGCATAGCCCGTCATCTGTTTCGAATCCGTAGCCATAAAACGGTTTTCTCCAGAGGGTCGGCGGTTCCGCACAGATACGGCATGCGTTCCATGCCGGGCCTGAACGCTATTCTATGATGAAGGATTCCGTGCCGGCAGGCCGCACGTACTGCCCGAAGCGTTTCATGGTCAGGGCAAGTGCCTCTTCAAGCCGGGGCCTGGCGGAGAAGGAAAAAATGGCCGTCAGGCAGGCGTGGGTTTCCAGCGTGATCATGGCGCGTGTGGAGTCGCTGGTGGGGCTTCCGAATGCGCCTTGCCCGTCCGCGAGCAAGGGCATGTTTTCGAGCGCGATGTCGTCCTTGCCGATGCCGGGATATGTTTCTCCGGCCTTGCCCAAACGGAAAACGATGTCCGTACCGATGCGGGCCGTGTCGTAAGAGCCGAGCGAGAAGCCCGTTTCCAGCGAAACAAGGTTGTTGGCGTCCACGACGCTGTTGATCTGGTAGAGGGCCTTGCCTTGGCGCACCCGGCGGTACAGGGATTCGGACGAGACGCGGAACCGCCCCGGGTCCTTGCCGAAGGCCTTGTAGGCTTTCCGGGACTCGTCGAGGTTGGGGATCTGGGCCAGCGGCGTGGCTTCCAGCATGGTTTTGAGGTAGGGGGTCACCTCGTTTCCGAGGCACGTCCAGAGCGTGTCTTCGCGGGCGCGCACGTCCGCCGTATAGATGAGGCAGCCCAGCCGCGCTTCGGGCCACGCCCGTTTGAGGGAAGGATCGATGGTGATGTTGAGGGCCGACATGTCCGCTCCTTGTGCAATACGGATTACCGAGGGCGAAACGGCCGCCTCGCCCTCATGCCGGAACGGACACTATCACGGGAGCGTCCGGGAGTCTTGTTCCGGGCTCCTGTTTTTTTGTTCCAATCGCGCTTGCCTCCGGTAGGCGGCGGGCGTCAGCCCGGTCAGGCGCTGCATCGCCCGGGTGAGCGCGCTCTGGTCGGCATACCCGGCCCGCAGGGCCAGTTCCGCTATCGGCAGATCCGATTCGGCCAGCCATTTCCGCACGCGGGCGATGCGGCGCTCGGCCAGCCACGCCTGCGGGCTGACGCCCCATTCGGAGCGGAACAGCGCGTGCAGTCTGCTCGGGCTGACCCCGATGCGGCGGGCCATTTCGCTTACCGGCCACGCCTCTCCGGGCCGGGCGTCGATCAGGCCCGTCAGGACGGCCAGCCGGGAAGGGCGGCATGCCGGGCGTTCAAGGAAGGAATTGAGCAACAGGGGCATCCAGCATTGCGCGGTGCCCGGTTGCGAAAACCGCTCTTTGGACTGCTCCGCGAACCCGATCAGGTGGCGCGTGGCTCCGGAAACGGGGAGGAAAACCTGTCCCGCCAGTTGTTCCGCGGTCGGGACGCCGCATTCGGCCAGATCGCAGTTGACGATGAGGAAGGCGTTCGAGCTGGTCGCCAGTTGTGAATGCGGGACGCCGGGCGCGACGAAGGCCGCGCAGGAAGGGGTAAGCCTGCCCTCCGCTCCGCCGATGGAGATTTCCAGTTCGCCCGCAATGGGCAGGACAAATTGCGCGTGGGGGTGCCGCTCGTTGTTGCGTTCCCCTTCGTAGCTCAAGAAATCGATCCGGATGGACATGGCCCGCCTCGCCGGTCAGTGGATGCGGAAAGCGGTGCGCCGCGCCTGCGTAGCGGTTCGCCCCGTATGCCTCATCCCTATAAGCCCAAACGTGCCGGGCTTACAAGGCCGCACGCGACAAGGCCGAGGGGTGGCCTTTGGCCCGGCCTCCGGCGGGAAACGGGGCAGGCATGTAGTGGGAAGCGGAAGCGTTCAGCGTGCGGGCAGGTTGCGAACAGCCTTCCATTTTTGATGTTCGGAAGCATGGCTGAAATCCCGCGATGGGTGGTGGCAATGCCAGATCCGGACGTCCGGGCGTTCCCTAAGGATATACGCGCAGAGGCCGGGATCGAGCATGGTGATGCCGTCTTCAGGGGACAGCCAGTGCTTTTTGAACAGGGTGAGGCCCCAGACGATCACGAAATCGGGCTTCAGGATGCCGAGCAGGGCGGAGAACGCCCCCCGGCCGAGCGCGACTTCTTCCGGGGTGGCGCTTGCGCGGTTACGGTGCGCCTCCGTTTCCATGTGCTGGAAGAAAACGCCGTACGCCACGGTATCCCACACCGCGTCGGAACCGCCGTAGGCGTTCCCGGTGAGCATGGCGGAAATGTTGCGGATATAGCGGACCCAGTGGTTGCCGTTGCCCTCGGCGGCATCCCGGAGCGCCCGCCGCACCACGCCGCCGGTATAGCCCCTGTCGGCCCCCTCCTGCGGCGTGCCGTGGTTGGCTTCGCCGATCATGAGGATGCGCGGGCTGGCGCCGGCGTAGCCGTCCCCCACGTAAGGGAGGAAATGGATGGATCGGCTTTCTTTCAGATGGCGCTTCAACATA
>USCL01000296.1 GCA_900553145.1 uncultured Desulfovibrio sp. | reverse complement strand
GGGCGGGCGGGGGCCAATATCCTCCATTTGTATGCGCTGGAGGAGGGGGCGGACATCCCCGTACTGGAGCATTGCCTTGAAAGTGCTCGGAAAAACGGCGCGACGCATCTGACAACCACGGATTACTGGACCAGGAAGGAGCTGTACCTGCGATACGGTTTTGCCCCTACCCGGAAAATTGGACGTTTCGTGCGCTTTGAAAAGGAATTTGAGCGTGGAGATTGATGGACTTCTGACCGAACTGGAGTGTGCCCTCAAGGCGGAGACGGGCGATCTGGACAGGCGCGTTGCCGTGTACAATCGCATCGTCGCTTTGGCTGCGGCCTATCTTGATATCCCGCACCCGGTGGCATGCCCGCAGTTCGTCCCGGTGGATGACGTCCGGGGGAACGACTACAATCCGAACCAGGTCGCCCCTCCCGAGATGCGGCTGCTCAAGCTGTCGATCCGCAAGGACGGTTTCACCATGCCCGTTGTGGTGGCCCGGGACGGCAAGGGGCATGTCGTGGTGGACGGTTTTCATCGGCGGCAGATGGCAAAGATGGACGCGCAAATACGGAAAAGCCTCGGCGGGTATTTGCCCGTGGTCAGGCTCGACAAGAGCATTGAGGATCGCATCACCTCCACCGTCAGGCACAATATGGCGCGGGGGACGCATCAGGTGGAGCTTACGGCGAGGCTCGTGACGCTGCTCCGCAAACACAACTGGACAAACGAAAGGATAGGCAGGGAACTCGGCATGGATCCGGACGAAGTGTTGCGGCTGAAGCAGATGCAAGGGCTTGCCGAAGCCTTTGCCGACCGGGAATTCTCCCGGGCATGGGACATGTGCTTCCCGGACGCTGCAAAAAGGCAGGAATGATCTGTACGGATTCATCCGTATGCTGGCAGGGGCCGTGTTGAGCTGCCCTTGCCCGGCGTTCAACAGGTTGATGGTGGGGTTCCCGAGCCAGAAGCCCGCTGGACAAAGCAGGCCATTGACAGTGGTTCAGACTGTTAGGGGGAGGGCAGTGGAAAAATGCGTGTTTTGCCACTTGAGAAATCCCGAAAAAGCCCCCGCGCAATGGGACGGCAGGTGTTGCCAGCACTTGCCGTCCCATTTGTTTTTTAAGGTAAGGAGTTCCAATATATTTGGTAAGCCACCGCGTCCGAATAGGGTAACGAACTGCCCTGTTCCCAAGGTGGGTTTCACCAACAACCGGAGTAACGCGAGAAGCATAAAAATCTATCCCCCCCAATAGGTATTCCTATTCCCCCTATTTCCAGTCGTACCCCTGCCCTCCTGTGACTCCAAAGCTCCCTGATGCACCTCCTATTCCGTTCGGGCCACCTGTTCAGAATGAGGCGGAAATTTCACGTACCCCATCGCCCTGAAGCTCACCGAGTCCGACACTCCAGTGGCCAACAGCGCCGTAGTAATAATTTGTCTGGCCACCGTAAGACCGGCTGGATGCGTTTCCTTTTCCGGTGAAAGCCTTCGGTTATCATTGCATGGAACGATGAAATCGAGGCCCGGCGTGGGGCAAAAAAAGCAAAGCCTTTGTGGCTAAAAGTGTTGGGCAGAGTTATTTCTTTCTCACAATGCCAATAAACAATTATCAGTAGACAACGCCGCAAGCCATTGGAGCCGCCATTGACCGCTGGAATGACTGGGAACTTAGCCTGCGCACGCGCAGGGAACACGGCATACCAACGCCGATGCACTATCTGAGAGGGATGGTATATGCCGCCGCCGTGTATGCTGAAATCTGAGGCAACCGGAGTTGAGCGAGACGCATAAAAGTTCATTGCACCTGATGGCGCCTTACCCGCGTCATTCATCCATTGATTCCGCCCTTCGTTCCAAAAGGCCAGTGAACCGGACTGCCCCACTTCTCCATCGCGGCTTCGGGGCAGATAGGAAAGCTCTCCCCATATTTCTCGTATTCCATCCCCTTGCAGCTCGCCTAACCCTGCGCTCCAGTGACCAACAACGCCATAGTGATAGCTGGTCTGGCCACCGTATCCCCGGAGGAACACTCCCTGATAATTCGGGACGTTCCACCCGACAACCCCGACCAGTTCCGGGTACACTGGATGGAACATGAAAAAAAGCCTGTTATCGTACTTTATATAAAGTATTTCACGTTTCTGTTTGCCAGTCTGAGTTTATTCGCTGGAGGGTTACACGGGTTTACAATGCCAGGGCCTTCTTGATCTTTTCTGGTGTTACCGGCAGCCGGTAGAAACGCTTGCCCGTGGCATGGGTAATGGCATTGCCGGTCGCCGCGACGATCGGCACCATCACCACTTCCCCCAATCCTCTGGTCGGCGAGGTTTCAGAGAGCGGCGCAAGGTACTCGGCGGTCTGGTTCCAGACGGCGACATCCTTGGCCCGCGGCAGCGTGTACCGATTGAAGTTCCACGTCCCGTTGCCAGGCCCATCTTCATAAAGGGGCAATTCCTCCATCAGGGCGTGCCCGAGGCCCATCGCCAAACCGCCCTGCAGCTGACCGGACACGAGCTCCGGCACGATCCTCTGGCCGCTGTCGACAAGGCTGTGGTGGCGCATGATTTCTATCTCGCCCGTGAAGGTATCGACGTTGAGTTCGACGATGCAGGCTGCGGGCGTATAAGTCGTCACACCGGCATTATTGCGCTGAACCGGGGGATAATTCACGCTACTCCTCTTGATGAAGTCATAGCCGCCTGTGGTCATGCGCCGTTTGAGCTCCGGCTGGGCGCCATCGCCGTAACGCACTGAGAGTACATCGGCGGCGACTTTGATCGAACCGATCGTCGGGACATCGAATGTCGCCGTCGTCCATTCCCAGCGGCTGAAGCAATGCAGGGCAACCCCGGTCACCAGCCCCATTTCGTGGGCCTTTTTGGCAACCCGCTCGAACGGCAGGGTTTCCATCCCACCGCCGCCGATGCCGCCCTCGACGACATGCAGGTCATTCACGGTCATAAAGCCGCTAGCGATCTGTCCGCCGGATGGCCCCTCGCTCCAAATGGCGCGCGCCGCAGGCCACAAGGCGTTTTCAAACAAGAATTTTGCAGCCTGCCGCGTACCGAAGCCTATGAAATAGGCACTGTTGGAGGCACTCATCGCCGGAAGCATGAACGGCACCCAATAGGGGTTCTTCTGAAATTCGTCCTGTTGCGCCTGCGTGGTCGAGTAGGGTTCCCAGTTGCTGACCAGCGGCAACTCGGGGAATTCCGCGACGCCGAACTCGACGAAATCCGGGGCTTTGCCCAGCATGTTGCGGACGATGACCTGTTGCGCCGTAGTCGCTCCTGTACCAATCTCCTGCACGCAATGGCGCATCCGCACCTTGCCGTCGGCATCGAACTCCAGCGCCAACGCGCTGGTATCCGCGCCCGTGCCGTAATCCTTCTGCACCTGCGCGAAGCCGACGCCGTACAGCTTGCCGGGGTTGGCCCTGTCGAAGTCGGCCTTAGCTTTCTCACGGTTGACCCACAGCGGATGCTTCGCCGCGATGTCGAGCATTTCAACATTGTTCAGTTCGCCCAGCGGCTGGGCTCCCTGGGTGTTCTCAAAACCGGCCTGCAACGCATTGCGGCGGCGCAGTTCGATCTGATCCATACCCAGCTCGACGGCGAGTTCGTCGACCATCAGCTCCGTAATACTCATTGCCTGAAGGGTACCATAGCCGCGCATCGACCCTGCCTCGACCGCAGGCGTTGCAAGCGCGACGGTCGTAATGTCGGATTTCGGGAAATAATAGATCGACTGCGCGGCAGTCGCGCCCACCTGCGCGACCGAGAAGGAAAAGTTTGCGCGGCCGCCGCCATTGAAGTTGTAGAACACCTTCAGGATTTCGAACAGGCCGCTCTTACGGTCAGCTACGATAGTCACATCCATTTCGACGGAGTGACGTTTTATGCCGAGCTGGAACTGCTCGTAGCGGTTGTTGGCCAGCCGCACCGGCAGGCCGTCCCCATAGAAGCATGCCGCGAGTGCATAGAAAGGAAAGATGGAATGATCTTTGGAGCCGTACCCGACGGTAGTGCCCGAGAGCAGCTTGATCGTCTCGACCGGGAATCGCTTGTTATTCTTGACCATCAACGCCGCAATGCGGGCGACCTCATAAGGCGACTGTGCGCCCACGATCAGGTGCAGCGTACGCGTCCGGGCATCATACCATGCATTGCCGTTGTCCGCCTCCAGCGCGCTCGGATCGATCG
>USCL01000295.1 GCA_900553145.1 uncultured Desulfovibrio sp. | reverse complement strand
CCGCCACTGAAAAAAACGGCCAGCTTCCCCCGGTTCGGTTCCGAAGAAAGCTGGCCGTTTCATCATCCTTTTAAAGGGTTTTCCGTCCGGCTATCCGGCAGAGTGCGGCTGAAAGCGCATGAAACCATAAGGCAACGGAAATCCCGTGCGCCCTTCCCTAAGCCGTTCAATACACGCTGGTGGCTTTTGCCGCGAGCGACTCAAGCAGCACCTGCATCTTCCTGATGACGGGATCTTCTTCCATCCCATATTCCGCGGCTATCTGGCCCATGCGCGGGAACGCCAGCCATGCGCTTCCGTTTTCGTCTTCCCATACGGCTATTTTCAGGGGCAGTTCCAAGGCGATGCTCTGGTTTTCCTGCATGAGCTTGGTGCCGACCGCCGGTGCGCCGAAGGCGATGACCTGCGTGGGGCGCAGGCTGAGGCCGACGCCCTCGGCATTCTTGCCGTGATCGAACGTTGCGAACACGGGTATTTCCAACCTGTCGAGTTCTTTTTTCAATTTGCGCACCGTTTCCGGGACGCCGTTCGTGGATTCATACAGCATGAGGCTGTTGTCGTTGTAATGCGTGCCGAGCAGGTCGCCGAATGCCCCGGCTATCTTGCGGGCCAGATTGGTGAAATCCACGCCTTCCTTGTTGCCCAGCAGGGTGACGCACACGAGTTCGGAAGGATCGGTAAAACGGCTCAGGAAAGAGGAAAAACCCGGGACCCCGCCCTTGATGTCCATCAGCCCCCGGTGGTGGTAGAACTGCCACCCCACCATTGCGGGGACCGTCACCCCCGTTTTCAGCTGGAACGGGCCATAGAGTATGGCGTGGTTTTCCGGCTTTTCCACGAGGATGGAACCGGCGAGGCAGATATCCCAATAGCTGATGTCCTCCGCCGAGGCCCAGAGATCCGCGAAGCCTTTGAGCGCCGAAGACGCGGGAGTCGGGAGGCGTTTGCCCGCCCCGTCATAACCGGCGGCGTTTTCAATGGGGTTGACGAACTCCTTCCGTTCCTTGAACAGCGTGTGCAGGCTGCCGGGCTTGGAGAGGTCTTCTTGGTGGAGCGCGCCGAGATCTTCCGAAAAGCACGTATGTTCCAGCCCCAGAAAGCGGATTTGGTGTTCCGTGATAAAGTCGTGGTAGGAGACGCCGCTCGCTTTCTCAATGATTTCTGCCAATAGAAGGAAATTGGTCGCGCTCAGTTCCACATCCGTGTCCGGGTCGAAATGCAGCGGGATGTCTTTTACCGTTTTGAGCAGGGCGTCGGGGGTGTAGGCTTGCGTCGCATCATACCCGCTTTGGAAGCGGTAATCCGCAATGCCCGAGCTGTGCCGCATGAGCTGAAGCACCGTTATGTCCGCCCACGAAGGCGGAAGGCCGCCGATGTAGCGTGAAACGTGATCATCAAGCCGCAACTTTCCCTTTTCACAGAGCTGCATAACGGCGACGGCGGCGAAACCTTGAGAAATAAGGCCCGCAGGCCAAACCGTACGTGACGACGCAAGACGCTGCTGCTCCACATCGGAAAACCCATAGCCGACCACGCGCGGGATGTAGGGAGCCTGAACGATGGCGAGCGTCAGCCCGGGGATCTGTTTTTCTTCCATGAATTCCCAGATCATCTGATCAACTGATTTCCCCAGATAGGAAACACCAGCGCTGCCCCTGCCTTTTGAAACGTTCTGCCGTTGTACATTCATGAGGAATCCTCCCTGTTTTTGAGACAGGATAGAATGCCCATAAAGGATATTATATGATAACAATCGTTATTTATTAAAGAATTTCTGAAGCATGATGGAGGGTGTCCCTCGCGGAGGGGGACAGGATTCCGGCCCGGAGATGGACAGGAGTTCCATCCCAGAGAGGACAGGGATTTCGGTACGGAGGGATACGGCGGGAGGCATCGCCGCATCCCCTGCCCAGCCCCTTTGAGCGGCCTTGGGCAAAGGCCGGAGGGCCTTTCCGGGCCTGACAAAAAACGCCATCCCGCTTCGCCGCAATGGAAGCCCCGGCTTTTCCGGGCATCATGATTTTATCATGGAGCACATATTGACAATTTTATTGTAGAGGGAGGTTATCGCCTCATCGGACTCATCATTCAAAGATTCGATGATATAATCCCTTATATCGTCGGGAGAGAGATCCCTCTTCTCGAATGCGAAAAGTTCTTTTTCCGTTACACCAACTCCTTTTGCAAGTGCTCTTATGGTGTAGAGTTTCGGATTAGCGACGCCTCTCTCGACATCGCTGATATACGATGTTGAGAGCCCAGACCTCTCAGCTACTTCTTCTTGCTTGAGATTCTTGCTTTTTCTGATCTTTCGGAATGTCGAACCGAATGCTTGGCGGAACGTAGTCATGTTTCACTCTCCATATCGAGAGCAACTATATGGAGTCGGACAAAAATTTCGAATAAACGAATTCAGATTTTTATCGCGCATTACATAGACAAATTCAGATATAATATCTTAACAATATATTATAAATAAACTTTTTTCTCATATCGATCATCCCCGATGAGGGCGATAGATCGAACCCCTTTGAGCATGACGGTTTCAGCGGAATACTGGCAAGGATGCATTCGGCGGCAGAGGTGAGGACGCAAGAGGAACTCGCCGATTTCTTCGGCATCGGCCAAGAAGGCGTTTCCGATGCGGCGCGGCGGATGAACGTTCCGTCAGACTGCCTCCTTATCGCCTTGTTGAGCAAAAACATAAGCCCGGAATGGATACTGACCGGAAACGGGCCGAGGCTGATGACCCCCGCCCCCGATCGCTATGAAACCGCATGGGAATTTCAGGAACGCCGGGAAGCCGAACTGGCCGTCCGCCGCCTGCCGTCAAGGATCTTGGCGGAAGAACTGCTGAGAAGGATTGCCATTGCGCAATTGACATAAAGGCACCACAGCGGGGTTTCCCCAATGGCCCTGCCACAGCAAGCGGTTGATATTTTATTCCATAGGCTCTGTCATAATTTGATTGATGCACATTCATACTCTGTTGAGTTTACAATAGTTGTTGTTGACGAGATCCGCGACAAAGGAAGTTCCCTTTAGTATCTATTTCAAATCTTATGGAATACAATATCAACCGTTTGCCGAGACAGAGCCATTCCATAAGATTTTAAACAAATAATGAAATATTTCAAATAAATACTGAATGAAACACCCTTTGTTGTGACTTGTCTGCAACAACCCTTCGTACATTCAACATACTCCGGATGTGCATCAATCAAATGCCATGCCAAGGCCTTCCAATTACCCAAGCGTTTCCTCCGGCGGCAAAGCCGCCGGAGGAAACGCGCCGCCGGGTCAAGGGGGCGCTTTCCCCCTTGCGGAGTGCAGAGACGGAGCCCCTGCCGGGGTCCGAGGGGCAGCGCCCCTCGCTGGGCTTCGCGGAACCCCAGCGAACGGCAACGCTGCCCCCCCAAGGAGAAACATGCATGCGCGTGGGACTGTACCAAAAATTCTTCACATGGGCGATGCTCAACCTCGTCCTGCTCGGCGTCATCACCATCCTGTTCATCGGCGGCGTGTTGCTGCTCAACAACAACCTGTACTCGCCCATGCTGTTCAACGGCAGCATCGCCTCCACCTTCCGCATGACGTCCGTGGAACTGCAGTACAAACCCGAAAGCCAATGGGCTTCCGTGCTGGAAGAATGCGGCAGGGAATGCGGCCTCAGCTTCGGCATCCAGATCCTCGACGAAATGGACCCTCCGCTTTCGGCGGGCGGCCTGCCTCCGAAGGTTGTGGAAGCGGCCCGCTCCATCCCCCGCCCGCCTTATTCCCTGTGCGCCGAACCCGACTCGGGCGCATTCAGCACCATCACGCCCGCCGTTGAGCTTGAGGCGGGCATCCTCCCGCAGCAGTACGTCATTTTCATGCGCGACGGCGATCCCGGCCAGTACTGGTATGCCCGCACCATCCTCGTTTCCAACGACGAAGGCGTGGTCCGGTATGCGCTGCTCGCGGCCTCCTCGCCGTCCATCACCGGAAACGGGCATTTCTTCGAGCTGCGCCTCGCCGTGGCCCTGCTCCTGTCCGGGCTCGGCCTGTCGTTCCTGTGGTGGTGGCCCTTCGTGCGCCATCTCACCAAGCCCATCATCCTCATGACCAAAGTGACCGAACGGATCGCGGCGGGGGACTACAGTTCCCTGTCCGACGACTCGCCCATCAGCCTCAAGGCCGTGGGCGAAGGGCG
>USCL01000294.1 GCA_900553145.1 uncultured Desulfovibrio sp. | reverse complement strand
GGGTCCGGGGGAGGGAGCGGGTGGGTGTCCCCCACTTTTGAAAAAAGCTCCCTCCCCCGGTCTTCCCTCCCCAGCGAGAGAACCCGTGCACGAAGCATCCATCGTCGCAGGCATGATGCATATCCTCGAAGACGAGGCCAGACGCCACAACGTAAGCAGGATCACGCGGGTGCGGCTTTCGGTGGGGCTGTTCACGGCGGTGGAGCCCAAAACGCTGGAGGCGTGCTTCGAGCTGTACGCGGAAGGCACGGCGGCGGAAGGGGCCGAACTGGCCATCACGACCGTCCCCGCGGAAGGGCGCTGCCTCGATTGCGGGCACGAATTTCCCATGACCTCGCCGCGCTGCCGCTGCCCGGAATGCGGAAGCCTGCGGCTGGAAGGCAAAGGCGGCCGGGACTTCCTCATCACCGGCATCGACGCCTGCTGACAACCCCGATCTACTGCGAAATTTCGCAAGGAATATGCCATGAGCCGTTACATGATCGAATCGGTCCCGGAAAAGTGCAAGGCGTGCCGCCGCTGCGAGATCGCCTGCATCGCCGCCCACCACGGCCTGACCTTCAAAGAGGCCCTGAAAAAGCGCGACGAGCTGGTCGCCCGCGTCCACGTGGTCAAGAGCGGCTCGGTGAAGTCGCCCATCTCCTGCCGCCAGTGCGAAAACGCCCCCTGCGCCCGCATCTGCCCCACCGGCGCGCTCCAGCAGGACGACGGCATCGTGACCATGAACGCCCAGATCTGCTCGGGCTGCCAGCTCTGCATCATGGCCTGCCCCTACGGCGCGATCTCGCTGGAATCCATCGGCCTGCCCTCCGCCACGTCGGAAACGATGGCCCAAAGGAGCATGCGCTCCGTCGCCGTGCGCTGCGACCTGTGCAAGGACTGGATGAAGCGCGAGGGCAAATCCGTGCCCGCCTGCGTGGAAGCCTGCCCCGTCCACGCCCGCAGCGTGGTGCAGATCGGCTGATCGCGGCGCAATCATTGATGGTATGGGCGTGCCGGGGCGGGGCCCCGGCACGCTTTTATTCACCGGGCATTTATGGTACAGGGCACGGATTATGAGCGAATCCATCGGCATCATTGCAGGTAGCGGGCAATTCCCGCGCCTCGTGGCGGAAGACGCCAAGGCGGCGGGCTACGGCGTCGTGATCTGCGCCTTCCACGGCTTCACCGATCCCGGCCTCGAAACGCTGGCCGACGCCTACACGACCGTCTATCTGGGGCAGTTCGACAAGGTGATCGACTACTTCCGCAAGCACGGCGTCCGCAGGCTGTGCATGGCCGGGGCCATCGACAAGCCGCGCGCGCTGGATCTGCGCCCCGACTTCCGGGCGGCCCGCATCCTTTTCTCGCTCAGGGGCAAAGGCGACGACGCGCTGCTCCGGGCCATCATGGCGGATCTGGAAAAGGAAGGCTTCACGCTTATCCAGGCGGCGGAACTCTCCACCTCCCTGCTCTGCCCCGAAGGCGTCCTGACCCGCCGCGGCCCCGGCGCCGAAGAGCTCGCGGAAATCGGCTACGGCTGGCCCATCGCCGAAGCGCTCGGCCGGTTTGACATCGGCCAATGCATCGTGGTCAAACAGGGCATGGTGGTGGCCGTGGAATGCCTCGAAGGGACGGATGCCGCCCTGCGGCGCGGCGGCGAGCTGCGCGGCGAAGGCTGCGTGGCGATCAAGCGCTTCAAGCCCAAGCAGGACGAGCGTGTGGACCTGCCCTCCATCGGGCTGCAAACCGTCCGCCTCCTTATCGAACGGAAATACCGCTGCCTCGCCGTGGACGCGGGCAAAACGCTCTTTTTCGACAGGGCCGAAGCGCTGGCCCTCGCCGACAAGCATAACTTCTGCATCATCGCGCTGACCGAAGCCTCGTTCGGGAAGCTGCACCTTCAGGCGAAGGCCGACTGACAAGACACACGAAACCGCGAGAGGAACATTATGGGCAAGGCCGACCGTTATCAGAAACTGTACCCCGTCACATGGGATCAGCTCCACCGAGACGCTAAGGCGCTGGCATGGCGCCTTCTGGAACAGGGGCCGTTCAAGGGCATCATCGGCGTCGCGCGCGGCGGGCTCGTCCCGGCCGCCATCGTGGCCCGCGAACTCAACATCCGTCTGGTCGACACCCTGTGCATCTGTACCTATCAGGGCCGCGAGCAGACCGGCGGCGAGGAAGTGCTCAAGGGCATCGAAGGCGACGGCGACGGCTGGCTCGTCGTCGACGATCTCGTGGATACCGGCAACACCGCCACCATTATCCGCAACATGCTCCCCAAGGCCCATTTCGCCACCCTGTACTCCAAACCCGCCGGGAAGCCCCTCGTGGACACCTTCATCACCGAAGTCAGTCAGGACACGTGGATTCTTTTCCCGTGGGATTCCGAAGTACAGTACACCGCCCCGCTGGTGGAACAGAACTAACCGCTGAAGAGGGGAGGACACGTCCGGCAGAGCGGCCTCCCCTCCTTATTTTTCCTCGCAGGCGGCTCAGGCCAAAACGCCGGAGAGGCGGCGGTATCCGTCCCCTCCAATGGCGCGGCCGAAAGGCGCTCCAAAGATGTGGGGATTGTTCAAAAAGAAAACCGGGACAGCCTCGCGCAACAGGCTGTCCCGGTTTTCCGCATAGGAGAGAAGGAAGGCTCCGGCCTCAATGTTGCCGTCCATTGAGAGCCGCCGGAAAATGTCCCGGCCCGGCAGCCCGTGACTGCCGCCGATCCGGGGCCCCGCCCTTCCGGCCGGGTGGCCGGAAGGGCGAAGCGGTTTGGGAGGGAGGGATGCCAAAAGGCGTCCGTGCGGAGGAGCTTCAGCCGCGCGGCGCGAAACGCATCCCCTGTTTCCCCTCCCTGTTCAGCAAGGCCTGCTTTTAGAAGGCATACCGCATGTTGACGGAGGCCTTGTAGGCATTGCGGTTGGTATTGTCGAGGAGGTCGCCCCAGACGCCGTCGTTCAGGCTCAGGTGGATGTACCCGAGTTCCACGGCGAGGGTCAGATCCTTGTAGATCTGGTAGTCCGTGTCGAAGGTGGCTTCCCACGCGCCGTCCTTGGTGGTCAGGGTAAAGGGAAATCCCTCGGTGTTTGCCGGGGTTTCCGCGCCCTGGACATCCCCCGCAGGAGTAGGGCTGGCCGCCGGGGCCGGATTCTGGCCGGCGGTGCCGCAGGCCGTCAGGCCCAGGGCGAGGGCGAGGGTCAGGGGTACGAGCTTTTTCATGATAATCCTCCTTTTTTGTGCTGTGGACAGAAAAATCCCGCTTTCCGACGGAAAGCGGGACTGCTCATCGCCATGGGCACAATCGGACCACACGGCGGCAAACAGACAGGCTGCTTTCTGCGGAAGACACCTATCCTTCTGCACAGACAGCAGGTTTCCTGACTTACGGCTCTCCGCCGGGCCGCGCCTTCTCGTGTCTCCACAATGGCGTCTGCGGCCGGCTCCCCGCTTACAGTGACCGGATCGTTCGGGATTTGCACCCGATTCCCTTTTACCCGCCCCGGAGGGCGGCACTGTCCATGCTATCAAGTTGTCGGAAGACATACTACGCCAATTTTTCCCCTTTGTCAAGGGGCGGGGCGCTCCTCATCCAAGAGCATCCGCGCCGCGTCTGCCAGGGGGATGCGGCGGTCCATGCTCCGCCGCCGGAGGGCCCGGTGGGCCTCCTCCTCGGTCATGCCGTTGCGCGCCATCAGCCGCTCCTTGGCCCGCTCCACCACCTCGCGCTCCTCACGGCTCCGCCGGGGCGGCAGGAGGTCTCCGGCCTCCTCGCCCAGCCGCAGCAGCTCCTCCACCGCGGCGAGCAGCTCCCGCCTGCCCGCGGGGGCGGGGAGGCAGAGGAGTCCGGGCCGCTCCGGCACCAGCTCCAGCAGGCCGCGGGGGGCCAGCAGCAGCACCGTGCAGAAGCCGGGCAGTTCCCCGGCCAGCTCCTCCGCCGTCCCATCCGGGAACTTATAGCCGCACACCACGGCGGTGAGCCGCTGCTGGCGAACCAGGCGCTTGACCTGATCCGCGGAGCGGCAGAGCAGGCAGGCGGCCGTCCCGGAGCTCTCCAGCAGCTCCTTGAGTCTCCGGCCGTTTTTCTCGCCCTCAAAGGCGACGACCACCGTCTCCACGGGGCCTTAATAGTTGATGATGTACTTCTCCCGCTCCCAGGAGGACACGCGGGTGCGGTACTCGTCCCACTCACGCCACTTGCCCGTCAGGTAGTTGGCGGCCACGTGCTCCCCCAGGGTGTCCAGAATCAACT
>USCL01000293.1 GCA_900553145.1 uncultured Desulfovibrio sp. | reverse complement strand
GGAGAAGGAACTTTCTACAGAAAGTTCCTTCTCCCCCTCCCCCGGCTCGCTCACTCCCACGCCCTCATGGCCCGCGCCAGATTGTCGACCCAGATATCCATGAACCCCTGATACTCCATCATCCCCCTGAGGACGGGAACGCAGGCGATGCCCTCGGCCTCGAGCCGGGAACGCCAGGAATGTTCAGACTCCCCGGCCATGTCTTCGAGCGTATGCCGCCCCACGACGGCGAGCAGGGGCAGCAGCCAGACCCGATCGAACGGGTGGCCGGAAGTTCTCAGATGATCCACGATGTGCTCAAGGCGGATAGTCCCGTTCAGCGTGCCCATAAGCACAAGGGGATCGAGTTTCCGCACAGCCACGGCAAGCGCCTCGTAGCGGCTTTCCGCAGCGTGACGGCTCCCGTGCCCCATGAACAAAACGGGCTCGCCGGGAATGCGCTCGGGGGGAAGTTCGGCAAGCAGGGCACGCGCGGCGCGATCCACCGATGCCTGCGATTCGGTCAGCAACGGGGCGCCGACCACAAGGGACGCGAACGTGCCGTCCGCGCGCAGCTCGTCCGCATCCGCCACGATATCCCCATACTCAAGGCCGGGAATGACGTGCAGCGGCTGGACGGCCACATGGGTAAACCTTTCGAAAGCCATTTTTTTCAGTGCCTTGTGAACGGAGTCCGATTTCTTCCGTTCGCTTGCGAGACGTTCCCGCATGAGCATGGACGTAAAGGCCCAACGTACCGAAACATCCGGAAACGTTTTGCGGACTTGCGTGTCAAAACGCCGGAGCGTCGATTCGCCCTGTGAACTGCCGGAACCGAACGCTGCAAGAAGGATGCCTCTTTTCATCGTTATAGCGTACAAAAAGTTGTACCCTCCTTTTTCACCTTATATGACAGATGGATAAAACAAACGGTGCTATGGCGTGCGTTGACGCGTTTCTGCGCGGCTGGTACCCTGAGCGCCTTATACATTTATGGAGAAAACCCGTGAGTACTCCTGTCGCTCTCGTTCTTGGCGGACACGGCCTTCTAGGCCAGCCTCTGGCGCAGCAGCTTGCCGGAAACGGCTGGGAGGCGCAATCGCTGGATTTTGAAGACTGCAATCTCCTGAATCCTGTGGAACTTCAGCCGCGCATTGAGTTTATCAACCCCGACGTCATTTTCAATACCATAAACTGGAACACGGAAGATCCTGCTGAAAAACAGCCACAAGAAGCTCTCTCTGTCAACCGTGGCCTGCCTGCCTTCCTCGGCGGGCTGGTCAAAGGCACGTCCCAGTTCCTCGTCCATTACAGTTCGGATCAGGTTTTCAACGGCCGCAAGGAGTCCCCTTATACCGAGGAGGACACGACGGACCCGGTTTCCCTGTGCGGCAAGAGCCGCCTTGCCGGCGAACAGGCCCTGCTTGAGCTCGGCGCCGACAACATCTGCATCATCCGCACGGGCTGGCTGTTCGGCCCGGACGGGGACAGCTTCCTGAAGCGGCTCCTCGGGCGGGCCAAGACCGAAGGGACGGTGGAGGTCATCCACGACCAGATCGGCTCCCCGACGTATGCGAAAGATCTGGCCCAGGCCACGATACAGCTTGTGAAGCGCCGGGCGTCCGGCTTGTACCATGTGGCGAACTCGGGGCAGGCCTCGTGGTGTGAGCTGGCGGCCGAAGCCGTGCGTCAGGCCAGCCTGCCCTGCACCGTACGGGCCGTTTCGAGTTCGGACAAGACGCTCCGCGCAAGCTACGAAGTGCTTTCCTCCGCAAAGTATGCGTCCCTGACCGGATGCGCCATGCGTCCTTGGTCTCAGGCCCTGCGGGAATACATCTACTCGGTCCTCCTCTCCTCCCAATAACCGGCCGCGGAATGCCATGAACAGCCCCCTGCTCACGACACTGCGCGAAGTCCTTCAGGACGCTGTGCATGTAAGCCTTGATTTTTTCAAGGTGCTTATTCCGATCAGCATCGCCATGAAAATCCTCGCCGAGCTGGACTGGATCCGCTATCTGGCCCTGCCCCTCGAACCCGTCATGCAGCTGACCGGGCTTCCCGCCGATCTCGGCATCGCGTGGGCCACGGGGATCATGGTCAATTTCTATTCGGCGCTGATCGTCTTCATCGGCCTGCTGCCCGGACTGCCGCCGCTGACCACGGAGCAGGTCACGACGCTCGCGGTCATGATGCTCATCGCGCACAGCCTCCCCGCCGAAGGGCGCATAGCGGCCCAGTGCGGCGTGTCGTTCATCGGACAGGCCGTCATCCGGCTTGTGGTCGCCGTCATCGGCGGGGTCATCGTGCATGTGTCCTGTCAGGCGTTCGGCTGGCTGGATACGCCCGCCCGCATCGCCTTCGCGCCTTCGCCGGACGTCAGTTTGCTCTGGTGGGCGCTTGGCGAAGTGCGGAACCTCATCAGCATCTTCTGTGTGATTTTCGTCGTCATGCTGCTCCAACGGTTCCTGCGCTACCTTAAGGTGGCCGATCTGGCCGGGAGGGCGCTCGCCCCGGCCCTGCGGGTGCTCGGCATGCGCTCCGCCGCCGCGACGGCCATGATCGTCGGCGTGTTCACGGGCATCGTCTACGCCAGCGGCGTCATCCTCAAGGAAACCCGCAGCGGCGAAATGTCCCGGCATGACGTGTTTTCCTGCATGACCCTGATGGGGCTTGCGCACGCCATCATTGAGGATACGTGCCTCATGCTGCTCATCGGCGCGCACATCGGAGGGATTTTCTTCCTGCGTCTGGCGCTGGCCTTCGCAACCTGCGCCGTGATCAACGTCCTGTATATCCGGTTCCGGGGCGGCGCCCGTGAGCCGGAAACCGTCCCCAACGAGGTTTCATGAAAACGATCTGGATCAATGCCGGGGAATTTTCCGGCGACATGCAGGCCGCCGCCTTGCTGACGGCATTGCGCGAACGCGAGCCGGAACTCTCCGCCGTCGGCATGGGCGGCCCCAATCTGGCGCGCGCCGGGCAAAAGAACCTGTTCCGCGTGGAATCGCTTTCGGTCATGGGGATCATGGAAGTCCTGACCGCCCTGCCCCGCGCCCTCCATATGCTCTCGCAGATCAAAAAGGAAATGGCCCGGTTGCGGCCTGACGCCGTAGTACTGGTGGACGCCCCGGAATTCAACTTCCGGGTGGCGAAGATCGCGCACGGCCTCGGGATTCCGGTCTACTACTTTATCCCGCCGAAAATATGGGCTTGGCGCACGGGCCGCGTGCGCTTCCTCCAGCGTTACGTCAAACGCCTCTTCTGCATCCTGCCCTTCGAACCCGCTTTCTACTCCCAATATGGCGTACAGGTTGATTATATCGGCAATCCGCTCGTCGATATGGTGGACTGGCCCAAGCTGGAAAAAATCGAGCCCGTAAAAGGCCGCATCGGCCTGATGCCGGGAAGCCGCCACAAGGAAGTGGAGGCGCTCCTGCCGGAATTTGGGAAGGCCGCCCGCATCTTGCTGCGGCAGGGCCGGGACTTGGCCTTCCACTGCCTGCGCGCGCCGAACATGTCCGAAGAAAAACTGCGGGCGCTCTGGCCGTCCGACGTGCCCATCGCCTTTGACGCTCCGGAAGATCGCTATACGGCCATGCGGCGCTGCGAATGCATGCTCGCCGCCTCGGGAACGGCAACGCTGGAGACGGCTCTGGCGGGGGTGCCCACCATCGTCAGCTACCGGGTCGCCCCATTCTCCGCTCTGGTCGGGCGCCTGCTGATCAAGGTCAAATGGGTCAGCCTGACCAACCTGATCATGCAAAAGGAACTGTTCCCCGAACTGCTGCAGGAACGGGCCACGGGTGAAATGATGGCTTCCCAGCTGGCCGCATGGCTGGATATCCCCCCGCAGATTGAGGGGGTCCGCGCCGAGCTCGCGGAACTCCGCCGCCGCTGCGGCGAGCCCGGCAGCGCCTCCCGGGCCGCCGAAAAGCTGCTTGAAGCTATGGGAAAAAACGGGAACCGCTGAAAAAGTGTGTTCTTCAAAAGCAAAAAGTCCGCCCCGCTGGCACTCTCCCTGAGCCTGAACACACCTCGCTTGAGCCCCGGAGAAAACCTTTTGGCATACCTTCCGCAAAAGTGGAGCAGGATACAAGCGGCGGGCGGGGCGGCCCTGCCGGGCTTCGGGGAAAAAGGAGAGGCATGGCGGGGTTGGGGCATTGCGCACTTCGCAAGAAGCCCGTATCAAGACGGCTCTACGCCGAGGGTATGAACGGCTATTGCCGGGGCCCCATGCGGAATACATTTATTTTTGTCTCAACGCTGAC
>USCL01000292.1 GCA_900553145.1 uncultured Desulfovibrio sp. | reverse complement strand
CTTCTGGAGAAGGGTTCCCTCTCCCCTCCCCCGTAATAGTACAATCAGAGCGATCCGCCCGTTGATACGCTGCCTTCCCATTGGCCTTTGGCGCGCACCGTTGCGGACTCGGAGCACCCGGCAAGGAGCAAGGCGAGGAGGCAGGCGCAAAGCAGAAGGGCCCTCATGGCTAGGCCTTGCCCATAAGCGATTCTTCGGTGGGCTGGGCGGGGAGCTTCTGCACGAGCTTCGTCCCGGCGGGAACATCCTTGGTTACCCAAACGTTGCCGCCGATGATCGAACCGCTGCCGATGGTGATGCGGCCGAGGATGGTCGCTCCGGCGTAGACGGTGACGTTGTCCTCAAGGATGGGATGGCGGGGAAAGCCCTTGACCAGCACGCCGTCGCCGTCCTTGGGGAACGACAGCGCGCCGAGGGTCACGCCCTGATAGAGGCGGCATCCCTTGCCGATGACGGCCGTTTCGCCGATGACCACGCCCGTCCCGTGATCGATGAAAAATTCTTCATCAATGGTCGCACCCGGATGGATGTCGATGCCGGTGGCGGAGTGGGCCATTTCGGAAATGATGCGCGGGATGACCGGCACGCCGAGGGAATACAGCTCGTGCGCGATGCGGTGATGCGTCATGGTGAGCAGGGAGGGATAGCAGAAAATGGTCTCCCCGGCGCTGGTCGCGGCGGGATCGCCCTCATAGGCGGCCTTGGCGTCGGAGGCCAGCAGGCGGCGGATGCGGGGGAGGCGCTGCATGAACTCCATGGCCTTGCGCATGGAGACTTCTTCGCAGCTCATGCAATCGGTGGCGTAGCTTGCGCAGGCGAAGCAGCCGCCGCGCCGGATCTGCTCCGCCAGCTTGCGGAAAACGGAGTCCAGATTGGCCGAGAGATGGTAGCGCATGGATTCCACATGCACGCAGGACACGCCGAAATAGCCGGGGAAGAGCGCGGCTTTGAGGCGCGACATGATCTCGCCGAGTTCTTCAAGCGAGGGCATGGGGGAATCGTGCAGGGGGTGGTGCAGGACCGTCTCAAGAGAGGAGGGCGCGCACAACTGTTCCACGACGAGATCCAGATCGGGCATGGACGTGGGAGCTATGGGAGCGAGTGGTTTCATGGCGTACCTCGGGAAGGTTATTCGCCGCCCGCTTCGGAGGGCTGGGGCGACAGTCCGGGTTCGAGATCCTCAAATGCGGTGTAGGAGCCAAGATAGGCCAGCGTCGCCGTGCCGATGGGGCCGTTGCGCTGCTTGCCGATGATGATTTCCGCCGAGCCCTTGTGCGGGTTGTCGGGCTGCTTGTGGTACACCTCGTCACGGTAGATGAACATGATGACGTCGGCGTCCTGTTCGATGGCGCCCGATTCGCGGAGGTCGGACAGCAACGGGCGCTTGTCCGTGCGCTCTTCCAATTTGCGGTTGAGCTGCGAAAGCGCCACGACCGGGATGTCCATTTCCTTCGCCAGCCCCTTGAGCGAGCGTGATATTTCCGAAATTTCCTGTTCGCGGGAGTCCGTGCGCTTGGAGCCGCGCATAAGCTGAAGGTAGTCCACCATCACGAGGCCCACGCCGGATTCGGCCTTGAGCCGCCGGGTGCGGGCGCGCAGTTCCAGCGGCGAGAGCGCGGGCGTGTCGTCAATGTAGATGGGGGCCTGCCCGAGCACGTCGGCGGCGTGGTAGAGCCTGCTCCATTCCTCCGAGTCGAGGTAGCCCCGGCGCAGGTGCGACAGATCCACCTTGCCCCATGCGCAGAGCATACGCATCATAAGCTGATCCATCGACATTTCGAGGGAATAGATGGCGACGGGCACGTTGTCCTGCACGGCGGCGCGCATGGCCATGTTCAGGGCGAAAGCGGTCTTGCCCATGGAGGGGCGGGCCGCCACGATGATGAGGTCCGAGGGCTGGAGCCCGGCGGTCATCTGGTCAAGGCGGTTGTAGCCGGTCGTGACGCCGGTGACGGCTTCCTTCTGCTCGAAACGCTTGGTCAGTTCTTCAAAAACGCGGTTGACGAGCTCCTTGGAGCTCTTGAAGACCTTGCCCGAGGTGCGTTCGGAGATGGAGAAGACGGCCTGTTCGGATTCGTCCAGCAGGGCATCCACGCTGCGCGACTGATCAAAGCAGTTGCTGATGATGTCGGAGCACGCGCCGATGAGGGAACGCTGCAACGCCTTGTCGCGGACGATGGTGGAATAGTATTCGGCGTTGGCCCCGCTGACGACGGTCTGCGCCAGTTCGGAAAGGTAGGCCGCGCCGCCCACGGCTTCAAGCTGCCCATGATCTTTCAGGTAACTTGCTACCGAGACGAGGTCGATGGGCGCATTTTTGCGGTAGAGTTCGAGGAAGCAGACGTACAGCGTCTGATGTGCGGGGAGGTAAAAGTCGTCGGAGGAAAGCGTATCCACAAGCGTGTGGAAGACGCTGTTGCGGATAAAAATGCCCCCCAGAACGGCCTGTTCGGCCTCAACGCTGTGGGGGGGGACTCGACGAAGCAGATCGTTCGTCGCCCGATTGGGATCGGCAGGGGATGCCATGCGGAAATTCCTCTGTTGGGGACGCGTGAAAAAGAAGAGCAGAGGAGCTCACCGCCGAGTGCCGCCCCCGGGAAAGCCGGGGGCGGCACGAGAAACTATTCGGCGGCTTCTTCCGTCGGGGCCTCGGCCGGAGCTTCGGCGGCTTCCTCTTCAACGAGGTGAGCCTTGTCTTCGGAGACAACCTTCACGGTGAGGGAAGCGATGACGTCGGCATGCAGGCGCACGCGGACGGGGTGATCGCCGAGGGTACGGATGGGATGGTCGAGCAGGATGCGACGACGATCCACATCGATGCCCTGAGCGGTCAGCGCATCGCCGATGATGGCGGTGGTCACGGAGCCGTAGAGCTTGTCATTGTCGCCCACGCGCATGACGATCGAAAGGACGAGGCCTTCCAGCTTGCCGGCGATTTCGTCGGCGGCGGCGCGCAGAGAGTCCATACGGGCCTGCAGCTTCTTGCGTTCCAGTTCAAAAGCCTTGAGGTTACCGGGGGTGACCAGCATGGCCAAGCCCTGAGGCAACAGGTAGTTGCGGCCATAGCCGGCCTTAACCGTCACCACATCGCCAAGGCGACCCAGGTTTTCCACATCGGCACGAAGAATGATTTTCATACCGGGTCTCCTTAGATGTTGCTCTTTTTCTTCACGTCAGAGGAATGGCCGGCGGTGTAGAACAGCAGAGCCATCTGACGGGCGCGCTTGATCTCGGTGGAGAGCAGGCGCTGGTGCTTGGCGCAGGTGCCAGTGATGCGGCGAGCGATGATCTTGCCGCGTTCCGTGATATAGTCGCGCAGGATGTCGGGGCGCTTGTAATCCAGCGGCAGTTCCGCGTCGGCGCAGAAGCGGCAGAACTTGCGACGAGGGGCAAACTTTTTCTTGAAGGCCATGTTACGCAACCTCCTCGGCCGCGTCGGCCAGCTTTACGGTAAGGAACTTGAACGCGCCGTCGCTGATGCGGATGATGCGTTCGAGTTCGGCCACGGTGTCGCCGGGGGCGACATACTCAAGGCGCACGAAGTAACCGCGCATCTGCTTGCGGACAGGGTAGGCGAGGTCGCGCATGCCCCAGTGGTCCGCGGTGAACCGACCGCCGGCGCGTTCGATGACACCCGTAAAGGTGCCAAGCAACGCTTCACGCGCATCGGCAGCCAGCTCCGGGGAAAGGAGCAGCAGGGTTTCAAATTTTCTCATGCCAAGATCCTCCTTGTGGACTATGGCCTGTTCCCAGAGTCGCCCTTCCGGGCGCGATGAAACAGGCAAGGCAGAACTCAACCTAATACGCAAACAAAAGCCTCCTGTCAAGCCGCAATCCGGTTTCAGGCAACGGGTTGTGTGAAGCGGGCAATCGTCATAAAGAACCGGCCAACGCTTTTGGAGGAGGGTTTATGGACACGGAACGGAAGTACCCGACACGGGAGGTCGACGGCGTTGACGTCCCGCAGATGGGCATCAGGGATCTGATCAAACAGCTTGAATCGGCCCTTGAGACCATGGAAGGCAACCGTAAGTCGTATACTTCGCCCGGTGAAATCGAGGCGGGCACGCTCATGATCGCGCTTTTCGGCAACTCGCTGTACTACATGCGCCTGTTCGACGAGAGCCTGCGCAAGTTCGAGGCCGCGCAAGACGCCGTGCTCGAGGAGCAATTGCAGCGTGCCGATACGGTCGGAGGGGTTTGCTGAAACGTGGAGGAAGCACGGGGGAAGGGAGGGGAAACCTTTCTGAAGAAAGGTTTCCCCTCCCTTCCCC
>USCL01000291.1 GCA_900553145.1 uncultured Desulfovibrio sp. | reverse complement strand
GGGGAGGGAAAACCTTTCTCCAGAAAGGTTTTCCCTCCCCTCCCCCAGTTCGCATAACCCGATCCGGCCCGCTATGAAACAGAACGAACACAAAAACTTGCGCTGGGGTTACTCGACGGGCGCATGCGCGGCGGCGGCCGCGACGGCGGCATGGCTGCGCCTGACGCAGCCGGAAACGCCCCTGCCCGCAATCCCGACGCTGTTCCTCGACGGCAGGGAACGCATCCTCCCGCTGCTCGAACCAGCCGAAGGGCGTATGGCGGCTATCCGCAAGGACGGCGGCGACGATCCGGACTGCACGCACGGCGCAATCCTGTTCGGGACTATGCGGGGCTGTTCGCCTTCCGACGCAAGAAAAGAGGATTATACGCTGGACGTGGGAGACGGCACGGTCATCCTGCGCGGCGCGGAAGGCGTGGGGCTGTGCACCCGCCCCGGCCTCGACTGCGAACAAGGCAAATGGGCCATCAATACCGGCCCGCGCCGGATGATCGCGGAAAACCTGCGCCGCTCCGGGCTCGACGCCGGATGCTGGCTGCTCGAAATCGGCGTGGAAAACGGCGAGGAACTGGCGAAGCACACCCTCAACCCGCACCTTGGCGTGGTCGGCGGCATCTCCATCCTTGGAACGACCGGGCTCGTCCGGCCCTACAGCCATGAAGCCTATATCGAAACCGTGCGGATCTGTGTGAAATCGCACCATATCGCCAACGGGACGTCAATGGTGTTCTGTACCGGAGGCCGCACGAAGTCCGGCGCGGAACGGCGCCTGCCCCACCTGCCCGAAACGGCATTCACCTGCATCGGGGATTTCATCGCGGAAAGCCTCGCCGTGGCCTGCGAATACGGGATGCGGGAAATCATCGTGGCCTGCATGGCCGGGAAACTGTGCAAATACGCGGCGGGGTTCGAGAACACCCATGCCCACAAAGTCAGTCAGGACATGGCCCTGTTGCGCGCCGAAGTCCGGAAGCACTTGCCCGGTGAGGCCGCCCTGCACGACGCGCTGGCGCACAGCGTTTCCGTACGGGAGGCGCTCCTGTCCATCCCCGAAGCGGCCCGGCCCGATATCCTCAAGCGGCTCGCCCGCACAGCCCTCGGGCAGTTTGCCCGCCGATGCGGGGAAAACGTCGCCCTACGGCTGCTTGTCTTTGATTTTGAAGGGCATTTCTTGTTTGAGGAAAGCCGGGGCGTGCGGGAAGAATTGAGGATGGCCGCTGAGGCTTCGCCGGGGCAGGGTGGCACTTTTTATGATACCGCCTCCCCGTACAAGGCTTCCCTGACGGACGGAAAGGGTGCGGAGGTTCCGGAAGGCAGCGGAAAGATCGGCCCGACCTATTTTCTGGACGGCAAAAAGGATTGAGGGGTATGGACGGCAACGGAATACATACGGAAACGGGACGCATTGACGTGGTGTCATGCGGCATCGGCTTCCCGGAAGACGCCGAAACGCTGGGACTGATCGCTCGGGCGGACGTGGTGTACGGTTCGCGCCCGCTGCTGTCCATGTGCCCAGTGACGGCGCGCTCGGCTCGCATCATCGGCGCGAAAGCCCGTGAGGACGCGGCGGACGCCCTCGCCCTGTGCCGGGCCGGACGGCGCGTCGTGGCGCTGGCATCGGGCGACGCGCTGTACCACGGCTTCGGGGGCACGCTTTCCGGTATGGCACAACATGGCGATATCATTATATACCATCCCGGCATCACCGCGTTTCAGGCGTTGTTCCACCGGCTCGGCCTGCCGTGGCAGGACGCCCGGCTGTTCAGCGCGCATTCCGGTGAAACCCTGCCCGTCCGCGCCATCGCCGAAGCCCCGCTTTCCGTGGCCTACGCCGGAAGCCGCTACCCCGCCCACGCCATCGCGCAAGCCGTGCTCGGCGTCCACCCCGCGTCCGCCGACCGCGCCGCCATCATCGCCGAACGGCTCGGCTCGCCCGAGGAACGCCTCCTTTTCGGCCCGCTGGCGGATCTCGCCCGCACCGAATGCGGCCCTACCTCCATCCTGCTCTTGTTCCCGAACCGCTGGGACAACTCCGCCGACGCGTGCTACAACGCCGCAACGCCCCTCACCTCCGCCCCCATCCTCACGCTCGGGCTCCCGGAAGACGATTACGAACGCGAAAACAACCTAATCACAGCCTCGGACGTGCGGGCGGTGCTCCTGTCGCGGCTGCGGCTCCCGGCATGGGGCACGCTGTGGGACATCGGGGCCGGAAGCGGTTCCGTGGGGCTGGAAGCCGCCGGGCTGCGTCCGAACCTCAACGTCGTCGGGATCGAACGCAAACCCGAGCGCGGCGCGATCATCGAACGCAACCGTGCCCGTCTGGGCGTCTCCAATTATACTGTATACATCGGCAACGCCCTTGAATTCATCCGCGACCCTTCCGCGAGCGACCTCCCGGAGGGCATGCCCAACCTTCTGGAAACTTCCAGCCCCTCCTCCACGTGCGGCGGAACTTCCGGATGGGACAAGGCTGAAGAGCCGACTCTTGAACGCTCCTCCATGTGCGGGGGAGCTTCCGGCGGCGAACAGACGGATACTTCTCCCGCCTCTCCATACAGCGGAACTCCCGCCGTGCGGCCTCCCCACCTGCCGAATGTCTCTGGAAAGAGAGAGGATGGGGGTCCGGAGGAAAGGAGAAGAACCCTTCTCCAGAAGAGTTTTCTCTCTTCCCCCGGCGTCCTCTCCTCCCCCCTCCTCCCTGCCCCTGATCGCATCTTCATCGGCGGCGGCGGGCGGGATTTGCCGGAACTGCTGACGGCGTGCATGGAAAGGCTGTCGCCGGGCGGCATCATGGCGGCGAGCGCGGTGACGCTCGAAAGCTTCCACGCCCTGTCCGCATGGTCCCCCGAGCGGAGAACCGGCCTGTGCAGCCTCAACATCGCCCATGAACACGTCATCGCGGGTTCAAGCCACCATTTGAAGCAACAAAACACCATCTACCTGTTTACGTTTGAGAAAGAGACAACGTTATGAACACACCCCTCGTCGAATTCGTCGGTGCCGGACCGGGCGCGGAAGATCTCATCACCCTGCGTGGCCTGCACGCGCTGGAACAGGCCGACCTCGTGGTGTACGCCGGGTCGCTGGTCAATCCCGGACACCTCAAACGCTGCAAACCCGGCTGCGAATGCCGCGACAGCGCCTCCATGAACCTCGGGGAACAGGTCGCCGCCATGAGCGAAGCCGCCCTTGCCGGAAAGCGCGTCGTGCGCCTGCATACCGGGGACCCGGCCATGTACGGCGCGATCAACGAGCAGATCCACGGCCTTGCCGAGAAAGGCGTCGCCTCGCGCATCGTCCCCGGTGTGAGCAGCGTGTTCGGCGCGGCGGCGGCCCTTGGCTGCGAACTCACCTGCCCCGACGTGAGCCAAAGCGTCGTGCTCACCCGCACCCCCGGACGCACCCCCATGCCCAAAGGCGAGGACGCGGCGGCCTTCGCCCGGACCGGGGCAACGCTGGTATTCTTCCTCAGTACAGGCAAAATCGACGATTTGATGAAAGATCTTACGGAGGAAGGGGGGCTGGCCCCGGATACCCCGGCGGCGGTCGTCTATCGCGCATCGTGGCCCGACGAACGGATCCTCCGGGGCACCGTGTCCGACATCGCCCGCAAGGTCGAAGAGGCGGGCTTCGGACGGCAGGCGCTCATTTTCGTGGGCCGGGCGCTGGCTGCCGACGGCGGCGCGTCGCGGCTCTATGGCGCCGACTTTTCGCACGGCTACAGGAACCACCTCGCCAACGAAGCCTTTGACGGACGCTGCGCCCTCTACGCCTTCACCGACAAGGGGCTTGTCCGGGCCAAGGAAATCGCCGCCGGGCTCGGCCTGCCTTCGGTCATCCACTCCACGCGGCCCACGGACGCGGCGGATGTCGTGCACACGCCCGGCGGAACCTTTAACGCCGCCCTTTCCGCCAATTGGGGGCAGTTCGACGCGCACATCTTCATCGGCGCGACCGGCATCGCCGTGCGCAAAATCGCACCGCTGCTCAGAGACAAAACGAGCGATCCCGCCGTATTGTCCTGTTCCGAAAGCGGCAGCCACGTGGTCAGCCTCACGTCGGGGCATCTCGGCGGCGCGAACCGCCTCGCCCGGCGCGTGGCCCGCGTCACGGGCGGTCAGGCCGTGGTCAGCACCGCTACCGACGTGAACGGGCTTCCGGCCTTTGACGAGGCCGCTGCTCAGGAACACGCACGCATCCTCAATACCGACGCCATCCGGGCCTTCAACGCCGCCCTGCTCTCCGGCGAACCCGTCGCCTTCTGCGGCCCCCGCGCGGTGTT
>USCL01000290.1 GCA_900553145.1 uncultured Desulfovibrio sp. | reverse complement strand
GCGCGGCATCGCGGCCATAGCTGTCGAGGATGACGAGGAAATACGTTCCTTCGGGATCGCCTTCGATATTGATGATTGTGCCGGTCTTCGTATCCGTGCTGCACAAGAGCCCGCACCCTACCGCGCAGTAGCAGCAGATGGAGGTGGACTGTTTGGCGGTTTTGATCCGGTCGTATTTGGTCAGTTCCTGAGCAAACGCTTCAATGGGAAGCACATTCACGCCGAGGCCGGAGAGCAGGATTCCCGCGCCCAGCCCGCATGACAACTTGAGAAATGATCTGCGTTCCATAATCACTCACACGATGATGAGGGTTATCCGAACGCCCGGCCGCTGACGGCGGACGAATTTTCGGAGAATTCCCAGTCACGGTACAGGAAGAAACCGTTTCGTTCAAGGCAAGAGAGCATCTTTTTCGTAATGTTAACAGCATATTGAGAAAACAAGTGCAATCTCTCATTATGCCTGTAAAAGCATAATAAATCAGTGGGCTGTAAACGGAGGCGGCCCTGTCCGGAACCTCCGGAGCACAGCGGGGCGCAATGTGTCCCGGCCCAAAAGGGATATGGTCTCACTGAATTAGAAAACTATCAAAAAAAGCAGATCTTTTTTGGGACAATCTTCCTGAGGGGCAAAAACATCTCTGGCGGCACGGGAAAAACGCATTTTGAGGATACGAGAAACGCCGGAAACAGCGAAAGCCACGCCCTTATGGCGGGAGGGCACGCATGAGCCGCACAGGCCCGGGGTGCACTGAGGCCCCGATCCGTGGCCGGGATGACGGGGCCTCCATGCGTCCACCCAATGCGGCAAAAAGGGATTGCCCCCAATACGGGACAATCCCTCAAATAGCACTGAAATCACAGGAATATCTGCGTCTGGCGTACATCATGCGGGTCATGCAAGGCGATAAAAGCCTCCCGCGTATGGCACGGGACCGTACGCGAAACAAAGCACCTCCCATCCCCCGGCCACTTCGGGAAAAGACGGGGAGGCCGCCCCACAAAACGGGACGCCACAAACGGAAAGCCCCATGTCCCGCCCGCTGCGCCCGCCCCGCCTCCGCCCCAAAAGCCTCCTCTTCCGTAAGCGGAGGCTTCAGCGCAACGGACGTCACCTCTTGATAAGGTCGGGCGAGTAAACGCAACAGCGGGACTTCCCGGACTGTTTCGCCGCGTACATGGCTATATCGCTCTGCCGCACAAGGATATCCAGCTTCACCCCGGGGTCCGTGCTCGACGCGATGCCGATGCTCGCGGACATCACGCGCAGATATTCGGAAGCCCGGAACGCCTCCAGCAGTTTTTTCAACAGCCGGTTGGCCTTCTCTTCCAGAAACGCCAAGGGACGCTCGCCAATGATGCAAATCAGGAATTCGTCGCCGCCGAGCCGGACGATGAAGTCCTCGGGGAACGCTTCCCGCATCAGCCCGGCAACAAGTTCAAGCGCCCCGTCGCCGATATGGTGCCCGTGGGCGTCGTTGACCTTCTTAAAGTCGTCCAGATCGACATACAGGAGGCTGAGCTGGTTTTCCTTCCTGTTCTCGTGCATATACTCGTAGAAAAAACGGCGGTTGTACAGTCCGGTCAAGGCATCGGTATTCGCGCTGAGCCAAATCTGACGCTCAAACGTCCGTTCGATGGTTACGTCGCGGCAGAAGCAGAACTGCCCCACCCGGTTGCGGAACACGTCAAAAATGGGTTCCTCATGGATCTCCAGAATCCGTTCCCCGCCGTCGCCGGACAGCCGTATTTCGAAGTGCCCTTCCCCGTAAGCCTTGCAGAGGCTTTTCTGGACAGCGCGCTTCCATTCCTCATAGGACTTGCCGACGACGTTCTTTTCCTTTGCGGCGAAATATTCCTCGAACTTGGCGTTCACGTTGATGATCCGCCCGTCGTTGCCGCTGATGAGGATGGCGAACGGCATATTCCGCAGGATGATCTCCAGCTCCGCGCCCATGTTCGCAATATCCGTCACGTCGTGCGCGATGCCGACCGTCCCGAGGATCGTCCCGTCGTCGTCGAACAGCGGGGACTTGTACGTCTTGAACTGGCGCATCCCCTGCTTGCTCTTGACCATTTCGTCAAAGAGGCAGGTACGCCTTTCCTCAAGCACGATATCGTCTGATTCCAAACAGATATACTCGCCCTGCTCGTATTCTTCCTTCTTCAGATCCCAGATATAATAATGGCCGCGCCCCTGCACGTCCTCTTTCAGCTTGCCCACGGCATGGCAAAAGCCGTTGTTGACCTTCAGGTGCGCCCCCTTCACGTCCTTAAACCAGATGAGATCGGGGATGCTGTCGATGATCGTATCCAGATACGTCTGGGTCAACCCGGTGTCTTTTTTGTGCTTAATGCCGTCCAACATTTTTCTGAACCGTACGGTGGCGAAGTCCCTATGGAAAGGTTTCACCCATATGTCGTCGGCGGCTTCCAGCGAAGGGGCCCGGAAGGCCGCGAAGGCCTCCGCCTCTACGCAAAGCACAAGCTTCGCCCCCGACTTGCACAGCGCCCGGACCGCTTCCGGCCGCTCCGCCACAGGCAGATCAAGAACGATGACGTCGCCGCCCCGTACGGCTTCCGGGGAAAAGCTTCGGTAATCGGAAACGTCATGCTCAAACCGTTCCAGCGGCGCGATGTTCCGTACGTCTGCCAAAAGCAGAGGATCCTCGCTGAAAATCCTGATGTCGAGCTTACACCTGTACACGTCCCATCCCCTTCAATCATGAAATCATGGACGCCATGCCCCGTCAAAACCGAGCCTTCTCAGAAATCACGAAGCCCCTCTTCCACTTCGCCCCTCTCCCGATGCAACGATTTCCTTCCGCAACGAAAACGGTTCTCTCATTCTCTTGTTGGCGGCGCTTCGGCGTTCCCCCGGGCTCGGGCATCCCCCGCCGATCGGCTGATACCGGGAAATGCCTTGTAACAGATTATGCTGTTCAGCGTTACAATGCCAGCACTGTTTTAGGCCCCTCATCGGCGTTATAACGTAACTATCCCTCATGATTTCTCTCATCCGGAACAGATTTTCTTCAGCGCGGCATCCGCTTCAGCAGCCGGGACGAAAGCCGCTTCACGATGGCCGAGGAGGGTGTGCGCCGCAGCGGGGACGGCAGCATGACCGCCAGCCGGGCGGCCTCGCCCCGGGAAAGGCTTGCGGCGGATTTCCCGAAATAATGCCGCGCCGCAGCCTCCGCCCCGTAAATGCCGTTCCCCCACTCCGCTACGTTCAGATACAGCTCAAGAATCCGCTGCTTGTCCAGCGCAAGCTCCAGACGCCATGTCATGATGGTTTCCTTGATCTTCCGGAGGATGGAACGTTCGGGCGTAAACCATAAATTCTTGGCCAGCTGCTGCGAGATGGTACTGCCCCCGGCGGCCATCCGGCCCTTGTCCCAATTTCGCTTCAACGCATCGTACATTTGAGAAAAATTGAATCCGTCATGCTTCCAAAACAAGTCGTCCTCGGACGTCACCACGGCCTGACGCAGCGCCGGGGAAATGCGCTTGAGCGGGACCCACTGCTGCCGGACCCGCATGGCCTTGCCCCCCTTTGCCTTGGGGCCGTCCTCCCATTGTTCCTTGCGGTATTCCATGAGGGACGTCGTCTGCGGCTGTTCCGCCTCCAGCCAGCCGACAGGAGGCCAGACCAGATACCTTCCGATATCCAGCGTGAGGAAGAGGATTACCCCCAAAAGCAGGCTGCGCACCGGGCGTTTTCGCCACGAAGCCAAAAGATTTCGCGCGCGTGTTGTGAAAAAGGACATCGGCAAAGCGTACTCCCATCACCCCGCACCCGCAAGGAGAGACACGCTGGCCTCACGCGATGCGCGCAAGTGGAGAGAGAGTGTGTATGTGTGTGTCGAAAAAAACGCGTGGGCCCCCGCATTGGGCAACCTGCGGAATGGGAACCCAAGTCCCGAGGCCATGCCTCGCCCCATTATATGCGCCGTTTTACCTGAATCGCACTGAAAACAGCCCTTGGAACGCCCTTGCGCTTCCGCATTGTTCCGTGCCCCCAAGAAAAACGGCGCTGCCGGAAACCTCTTCCGGCAGCGCCGTGCGCATACACAGGGACGTGAACCATACGGGGCCTGCTTCCCTTCTCAAGAACCAGCCTGCCCGTCATGCGGCACCATGCCGTGCGTGCCCCGCCGGCCATCAGGCCGGGGAATCGAGCAGATACCCGCCGTCGACGGTCACCGTGATGCCGGTCACATACGAGGAGGCATCCGAAGCCAGCCAGATCAGCGTGCCGATGAGCTCATTGGGCTCCCCCATGCGGCGC
>USCL01000289.1 GCA_900553145.1 uncultured Desulfovibrio sp. | reverse complement strand
GATCGAGCACGGGCGAAAGGGCTTCGTTCGTATAGGGGACGCCGCACATGGCCTCTTCCAAATCATAGATCTCGCAACTGCTTACCTCGTCCGTCAGGCTCTTGCCCGGCCCGGCCATGAAGAAATCGCCGTAAAAATGGCACTCGACCACGCGGCCCTGCTTGATGTCGTAGGAAACTTCCACCTTCCCCCACGGGAAACGCTGCGTCTTGCGCTCCGTAAACGGAGGCGACGCGCCGTAAGTCCAGTCCCACGTCGAGTATTTCGCATCGCGCAGACGGGTAATGGCGACGAAATCGGCCGAGTTCATCCGGTACTCGTCCCCGGAGCGGTGCTCCATGATCGCATTGCGCACGCGCTGCACCGTCAGCGGCGGCAGATCCGGGGAGTGCCCCGCCAGATACTCGGCCAGATTCCCCACGCGGCTGCGGACGGACGCCACGCCCTTCGACTTGTACTTGGCCGGGTCCACGTTGAGCGCCTGAGACAGCACGTCGAGATCGCTGTTGACCAAAATGCAGCCGTGATGCAGATAACGCATCCCCCGGCGGCAGTGGGCCACGCCCGCCACCTTCAGGCCGTCCAGCATCAGATCGTTACGCCCGGAAAAGGTTACGGGCAGCCCGAGCTTTTGCAGGGCCTCTGCAATGGGCTTCCCGGCCTCGCTGAACGACGGCAGGGCCCCCTCCTTATCCAAATGATGGATGAAGGTATAGTTGAGCGTCCCGGCGTCATGATACACCGCGCCCCCGCCGGTCATCCGGCGCACCACGCTGATGCCGCGCTCGCGCACGAAACCGGCGTTCACTTCCTGACGGGTATTTTGGAAGCGTCCTACCACGATGGTCGGGCTGTTCTGCCATAAAATGGCGTAGCCGGGATGGCCGGGCTCGATCTTGCCCAGAAAGTATTCCTCAAGCGCGAGGTTGAATGTCGGGTCGAGGGAATGGTTCACGATCCAATACATGCGGAACTCCATAAAAAAACTTTCATAATGGCGCAGTCCCATTATGAAAGTCCCAGAGGGCCGAGAAAAAGGCAAGAAGAGGAAAAGGAATCCCCGACAGCGGACCGTCGGGCGTCGCCCGTGGTTCCGACGACGGCGGCAAAACGTTCTTTGCGGATTCCTTCCCCTCTCCCCAGCCGTTTTCTCGTTTACATATCGCCCGTCAGAACGGGCTTGCGGGCTGCGCCGACTTCGTCGACGCGACCCACTTTAGTCCGGGTCGGAGAGGCATGCAACAGGTCGGCATCGGTTTCGGCCAGCTGCGCAATGGAACGCATGGCTTCGATGAACGCGTCCAGATCCTCGCGGTTCTCCGATTCGGTGGGCTCGATCATGATCGCGCCGTGCACCACCAGCGGGAAGTAGATCGTCGGCGGATGGATGCCGCAGTCGATCAGCCGCTTGGCGATGTCCATCGTGCTGACCCCGAACTCTTCCTGCTTTTTATCCGTAAACACGCACTCATGCAGGGAAGGTTGCGGGAAGGGCAGATCATAGAGATCGTTGAGGCTGAACTTGATGTAGTTCGCGTTGAGCACGGCCAGTTCGCTGGCGCGCTTCAGATCCGGGCCAAGGGACTTCATGTAGGCCCACGCGCGCAGCACCACGCCGAACTGCCCCCAGAAGGGATGCATGCGGCCGATGGACTGCCCGCCCGCGTCGACGGAGTTGTCCGCCCATTCGAGCTTGCCGCCGTTTTCGACCAGACGGGGGCCGGGCAGGAACGGCACGAGCGTCTTGCTCACGCAGATCGCGCCGGAACCGGGGCCGCCGCCGCCGTGCGGGGTGGAGAACGTCTTGTGCAGGTTCATGTGCATGACGTCGATCCCGATATGGCCCATGTGGGCATAGCCCATGATGGCGTTCAGGTTCGCGCCGTCGCCGTAGACGAGGCCGCCGCGGGCGTGCACGAGCTCGGCGATTTCCTTGATGTTGGACTCGAACAGGCCAAGCGTGTTCGGGTTGGTGATCATGATCCCGGCGCAGTCGTCGTCCATCAGGGCCGCCACGTCCTCAACGGTCAGGATGCCGTCGGGGCCGAGCGGAACCTTCACCGACGAGAAGCCGCACAGGGCGGCGCTGGCCGGATTGGTGCCGTGCGCGGTGTCGGGAATGAGCATCTTGGTGCGCTTATTGCCCTGCGCCCGGTGCCATGCCTGAATGAGCATGATGCCGGTCAGTTCGCCGTGCGCGCCGGCGGAAGGCTGGAGGCTGCACGCCTCAAGGCCGGTCACGGCGCACAGCATCTGCTCGGTTTCATAGAGCACCCGCAGCGCGCCCTGCGAATATTCGGAGGGGAACAACGGATGCGCACCGGTAAAGCCGGGCAGCGCGGCGATCTTTTCGTTGATTTTGGGGTTGTACTTCATGGTGCAGGAACCGAGCGGATACATGCCCGTGTCCACACCGAAGTTCCACGTGGAAAGGCGCGTGTAGTGGCGCACCACATCCAGTTCGGAAAGGTCGGGCAGATTCAGATCCGTCCGCACCATGCCTTCCGCCTCATAGGGGGCGGCGGGCACGTCCGATTCGGGCAGGCTCACGCCCACGCGGCCGGGGCGGCCTTTTTCCCACAGCAGGGGCTCGTTCAGTACGAGACTCGACACCCCGGGCCAAGACTGATTGCTCATCAGGCGATCTCCTTCAGGATGGCGTCGATGTCGGCGCGGCTCCGGGTTTCCGTGACGCAGAAGAGGTAGCTGTCGGCAAGCGGGTACCACTTCGACAGATCCATGCCAAACATGATCCCCTTTTCTTCAAGAAGACGCTTCCACTTGGCGTCAAACCCGGCGGGAGCGGCCATCACGAACTCATTGAAGGTCTGGCCGGAATACACGGGGCGGAAACCGAGCTTGACGAGGCCCGCCTTGAGGTATTCGGCCTTATCCCGGTTGAGCCGGGCGACATGCTTGAGGCCGGTGCTGCCCACGCTCGCGAGGTACATGGCGCAGGTCATGGCGCACAGCCCGGCGTTGGAGCAGATGTTGGACACGGCCTTTTCGCGGCGGATATGCTGTTCGCGGGTGGACAGGGTGAGCACGAAGGCGCGCTTGCCCTTGTTGTCCACGGTCTGGCCCACAAGACGGCCCGGCAGGTTGCGGACGAAGCTCTTGCGGGTCGCCATGAGGCCGAGGTAAGGGCCGCCGAAAGCCTGCGACAGGCCGAAGCTCTGCCCTTCGCCGCACACGATGTCCGCGCCCTGGCTGCCGGGGCTGGCCAGCAGGCCATACGCCATCGCTTCGGTAAAGCCGGTGATCAGCAGGCCCTTGCGGGCATGGATCCATTCGGCCTGTTCGGCGAGGCGCTCGACCACGCCAAAGACGTTGGGAGACTGCACGATCATCGCGGCGAGTCCCGTATCGTCCTTGAGGTGCTCAAGGCTGGTGCCGCCCTCTTCGGTCATGGTGAGGTCGCGCACTTCAATGCCGTTGGCATTGCAATACGTGTCCAGCACCGCGCGGTAATGCGGGTGCAGGGCCAGCGAAACCGCCACGGCGTTGCGCTTGGTCAGGCGGCAGGCCATCAGCGCGCCTTCGGCCAGCGCGGTCGCGCCGTCGTACATGGAGGCGTTGGCCACTTCCATGCCGAGCAGACGGGCGATGAGCGTCTGGAACTCGAAGATGCCCTGCAGCGTGCCTTGGCTGATTTCCGGCTGGTACGGCGTATAGGCGGTGTAAAATTCGGAACGTCCGGCAAGGGCCGGAACCACGGCGGGGATGTAGTGCTGGTAGCTTCCCGCGCCGATCCACGCGGAACCCGCGGCGGGCATGGAAGCGGCCAGCGCTTCGGCCTGCGCCGTCAGTTCCCACTCCGTCAGAGCGGTCAGAGGAAGCGCGCCCTCATGGCGGCAATCCGCCGGGATGGAGGCAAACAGGTCCTCCACCCTGCCGGCGCCGACGACGCCGAGCATTTGCGCTTCGTCTTCCGCGGTGTGGGGAAAATAACGATGCATTACAAGGTCTCCAGATGCGCCTTGTATGCCGCGGCATCCAGCAGTTCGTTCACGCCTTCGGCGGTTTCGATTTCGATGATCCAGCCTTCGCCGTAGGGATCCTGATTCACCTTTTCAGGAGCGTCCACCAGCGCTTCGTTGACGGCCTTGATCGTGCCGGCGACGGGCATGAACAGGGGGCTCACGGATTTGGTGGATTCGAGGGTGCCGAATTCCTGACCCTTCTCAAAGGTGTCGCCCACGGAAGGCAGTTCCACATAGGTGAGGTCGCCGAGGGCGTTCTGGGCGTAATCGCTCACGCCGATCTTCCAGCTTTCAGGCCGTCCCCAATTGGCTTCATAAGGCGATCCTTC
>USCL01000288.1 GCA_900553145.1 uncultured Desulfovibrio sp. | reverse complement strand
GTCCGGGGGAGGGGGGAAGGAACCTTTCTCCAGAAAGGTTCCTTCCCCCCTCCCCCGGTTCCACATCTACCACCACAGGAGCCACCATGCGCGAACTCAAAAAGCGCCTCGCCAAGATTCTGATCGAACGTTCCTACCGCGAAGGGGATTTTACCCTCGCTTCGGGCCGCAAGAGCGACTACTACTTCGACTGCCGCCAGACCGCGCTGCATCCCGAGGGCTCGTGGCTCATCGGGACACTGTTCAATGAATTGCTGGCCGACATGGACATCAAGGGCATCGGCGGCATGACCCTCGGCGCCGACCCGCTGATCTCCGCCACCACCGTCATCTCGCATGAAAAGGGCCGTCCGCTCGCCGGGCTCATCGTGCGCAAGGAATCCAAGGGCCACGGCACCAACCAGTATGTGGAAGGCCTGTCCAACTTCAAGCCCGGCGATCCCGTGGCGATGGTTGAAGACGTGGTCACCACCGGCGGTTCCCTGCTGAAGGCTTGCGAGCGCGTGAAGGACGCGGGCCTGAACGTGGTCGCGGTGTGCACCGTGCTCGACCGCGGCGAAGGCGGCCGTGAAGCCATCGAAGCCGCGGGCTATCAGCTCCGCGCGCTGTTTACCCGCCCCGAGCTGGTCGAGCTTGCCAAGGAAGACTAGCCGTCCGCGCTGACGCTTGTTTTGAAGCCTCCCGGAGTGCCTCCGGGGGGCTTTTTGTATGGCAAAGAGAAACCCGGTATGGCCGCTGTGGGTTCCTTTTGTATGGGGTTGCGCCGGTTGGGGGCGCGGAGCGGGCGGGGCAGCAAGCCGCACGCTCCGCAGGGGATTTTGTTTGACGGGCCGCGCAAAAGAATAAGGGGGTCGACAAAAAAACGGGAGGGACGCAGGATAACGGTCTGGATTTTTGCGGAAAGGAGATTTTCATGCCGTTGGGATGCGTTTCCATGAGGGTGCGGTGCTGCGCCGCGCTGTTGGTTGCCGGTCTGATGTGCGCGCCGCAGGCGGGGGCATGGGAGGCCGTGACGGACGGGTTGCCTGAGCAGCCGGTGGTGGCCGTGGACAAGTCGCGGCAGCGTTTTTTCTTTATGGAAGGCGGGAACGTGCGCGATTACCTGTGCACGACGGGACAGGCGCAAGGCGACAAGCAGGTGCGCGGCGATTTGAAGACCCCGGAGGGCGTCTATTTTGTCGTGCGGAAACGGACGGAACGGCTGGATTTTCAGGAATACGGCGGGGAAGCCTACATCCTCGACTATCCGAATCCCGTGGATCGGCTGCGCGGCAAGACGGGATCGGGGATTTGGGTGCACAGCCGGGGCAGGGCGATCACGCCGTTTGAAAGCCGGGGCTGCGTTGTCCTGAACCTGAAGGACATTGCCGAGGTCGGGCCGGAGTTGAAGCGGGGGACGCCCGTGCTCATCGGCGAGCGGGCGGAAACCGTGCCTCGGAAGGCTGCCGCGTTCCGGAAAGCTCTTGCGGGTGGGGAGGCTACCGTGCGCGAAGTGGAAAAGCGCACCCAAGGCTGGCGCGAGGCATGGAAGCGGGGCGGGGCGGAAGATGGGTTCGTCGCGGCGGGGCGGGCCGCTTCCATGCGGAAAGCGGAGCGGCCTGAGAAGCACGCGCGGGTCACATTCGGGCCTGTCCGCGTCTTGGAAGGGCCGGGATACGTCGTCTCGTGGTTCGCGCAGCGCGTGACGCCGCCAGATGGCGGCACGCGGGCGGGGATACGCCGTCTCTACTGGGAAAAACAGGACGATGGCGAATATCGCATCGTCGGCACGGCGTGGGCCGACTGAGGCGGGGCAAACGGTATCGTCCTTACTGCCGGAAACGCCGGATGCGCCGGGGGGCGTGCGATCCGCCAGCGGCGGGGCCCGTTGCCGGCAGGGAATCCGGCTCGGCTGGCGGGTGTCTCAAGTCTGATCCATTCCGGCCGGGAATCCTGAAGACGTCCGCTCCAGCCCGTATTTTTTCAGCAGTTCGTAGAAATGCCCGCGTGAGACCCCGGCAATCCCGGCGGCGCGGCGGACGTCCCCCTGACAGGCGGCGAACAGTTCCGCGATGTAGTCGCGTTCGGCTTTGGCCTTCATATCGCGCAGGGTGGGGAAGGCTTCCGGGGCTTTGGCCTGTGCGGCTGGGGCTTGTGCCGGGGGAGGGGCTGGTGTGGCGGGATCCGCAGGCTTGGAAAGGTGCACAAGGCGTTTGCGGGCCAGTTCGATGCGGATTTCGGTGGGCAGGTGCCGGGTGAACAGCTGGATGCCGTCCCCTGCGGCGGCACAGGCGCGCTCGATGGTGTGGCGCAGTTCGCGCACGTTGCCGGGCCACGAATAATCCGCCAGCATCGCGTAAAAATCGGGGGTCAGTTCCTTATTCGGCAATTCGTGGTGTTGGCAGTAGCGCGCGGCAAAGTGCCCGGCAAGCAGGGGGATGTCTTCAGGGCGGCGGCGGAGCGGCGGGACATGGATGGTCATGCCCCGCAGGCGGAAGCGGAGATCGCTCCGGTAGAGATCCATATTCACCATGTCCTCGAGATCCCGGTTGGTCGCGGCGACGAGGCGGAAATCGCTTTCCACTTCGCGCACTTCCCCGACCGGGCGGAAGCGGCGCAGTTCCAGCGCCCGCAGGAAGGCGCCCTGCACGGGAAGGGGCAGCTCGCCCACTTCGTCGAGGAACAGCGTGCCGTGGTCGGCGGCGGAGAGCAGGCCCTCGCGTGTCCGGTCGGCTCCGGTGAACGCGCCCTTGGCGTGCCCGAACAAGTGTGCCTCCACCAGCGTTTCGGGCAGGGTGGTGCAGTCCACGGTGACGAAGGGACCTGACGCCCGCAGGCTGTTGGCGTGCAGGGTGCTGGCGAACAGTTCCTTGCCGACCCCGGTTTCTCCGGTGATGAGCACGTTGACGTTGCTTGCGGCGGCTTCCCGCAGCTCTTCCAGCACTTCGGCCAGTGCGGGGCTTTCCCCGATGATGTCGGGGTGCCGCAGCAGGTTCCGCGACTGGCTGTCCCGGCTGTTCCGCCATTGCACGGCCTGCGCGAGGGCTTGCGAGAGATCGCGGACGTGGAGCGGCTTGACCAGATATTCCCACGCCCCTGAGCGCAGGGCCGCCTCGGCGGCGTCGGCGTTGCCGTGCCCGGTAATGATGATCACGTCCGGGCGGCCCGGAAGCTGGGAGAACGTCTCCACATGGGCGAGCCCGTCCCCGTCCGGGAGCAGCACGTCCAGCAGCACGATATCCACGCCGCGCCGCGCAAGGGCCTGCCCTTCCTGAATGGAGGCCGCCGTGAGCACCTCGTGCCCGAGGGATTCCCCCACATCGGCCACCAGCGCCCGGATCAAGCTTTCGTCATCGACGACAAGGATACGGGCCATGCTTACGCCCCGCAGTGTTCGCGGAGGGCGGCGGAGGCCCGTTCCAGCGCTTCGATGGTGGTTTGCAGCAGGGCGGGGAAATTCTGCCCGGAGGGAGATACGGCGGCCTGCTCCAGATCGGAGCTGGCTTTGCGCAGGGCCTCAAGGTGCAGCATCCCCGCGCCGTTCTTGAGGCTGTGCGCCTGCCGCCGCAGCTCGGGGCCGCGTTCGGGAAGCGTTTCCGGGGACAGCGCGAAGCGTTGCAGGTTGGCGCGGATGTTGGGCTCCTCGCCGAGGAAAATCCCCGCCAGCCGTTTCAGGAGGGCTTCGCCGCCCAGCGCATCCAGCGCGGCGGCGGGGTCGAAGATGTCGGCGGGCCGTTCAGCCTGTTCGGATGTGGGCATGGGCGTTCCCCCTTGTTCCTTATGGGTGGGTTGGAGCAGTCCGGCTACGGCGGAGGCCAGCTTGCCGGCCTGTACGGGCTTGAGCAGCCAGCCGTTGATCTTCATGCGGCGGAAGGCTTGTTCGTCTCCGGGGTCCAGCGTGGCGGTCAGCACGAGGATCGGGGTGTCCGGCGCGACGCCGAGCTCCCCGGAACGGATCTGGCAGGCGATGTCCAGCCCGGTCATGTCCGGGAGGCGCATGTCCAGCAGCACGGCGTCGGGCCGCAGCTTGCGGATGAGGTACAGGGCGTCCTCTCCGCTGCCTGCCATGTGCGCGGCATATCCGGCCTGCGTAAGCGCCTCGTTGAGGAACAGGGCCGTAACCGCCGTGTCTTCCGCGACGACCAGCCGTCCGCGCGTCCCCGTTTCGGCGGGGTGCTCGGGCTGGGCGAGAGGGGAAGGGGGAGCGGGGGGGCAGGACGGGGAGGGCGTCTCCGGCAGGCTGTCCGCAGCGGTCGCCAAGCGGAACAGGGCCGTAAACGTGAACACGCTGCCCATGCCGGGCGTACTGGAGAGCGTCAGATCGCCGCCGAAACGCCGCGCGATGTTGCGGGCGAT